>NZ_JAUXNA010000105.1 GCF_030682935.1 Polaromonas sp. | reverse complement strand
GCCTTGGCCTGCACTTCGAGCACTTTGGCCTTGATGTCTTCGGGCAGGTCATTGATGTCTGGAGCGGGGTAGCGTGCGCGCATGGCTTTGTCTCTTTCTCTTTGGCTGAGTGATTTCTTCGGGCAATGATACGTTCAGGCGCGGCCCATAAAAAAAGCGCATGGCGGTCAAACCATGCGCTTTTGCTTGTTGACGGCTGACCGTCTTACGTCAGGCCGTCAATGGCGGTGCGTCAATTCAGGCCAGTTTGGCCAGTGCATTGGCAACGCCCGCGCCATAGGCCGGGTCCGCCTTGGCGCAGTTGGCAATGTGGCGTTCCTGAATCGCTTTGGAGGCTCCGCCGACTGAGCGGGCGGTGTTGTCAAACAGCACCTGCTGCTGGGCCGGCGTCATCAGGCGAAACAGATTGCCTGGCTGCGAGTAGTAGTCCTCGTCCACGCGGTGGTTCCAGTGGTCGGCTGCGCCTTCGATGGACAGCGGTGGCTCGGCAAAGTCGGGCTGCTCTTGCAATGCGCCTTTGCTGTTGGGCTCGTAGCCAATCTCGGCGCCATTGTTGTTGTCGACGCGCATGGCGCCGTCGCGGTGGTTGCTGTGGAAGGGGCACTTGGGCGCGTTCACCGGGATCTGGTGGTGGTTTACGCCCAGACGGTAGCGCTGCGCGTCGCCGTAGGCAAACAGGCGCGACTGCAGCATCTTGTCTGGAGAGAAGCTGATGCCCGGCACCACGTTGGCCGGTGAAAAAGCCAGCTGCTCGATTTCGGCAAAGTAGTTTTCGGCGTTGCGGTTGAGTTCCAGCACGCCCACATCCATCAGCGGGTAGTCGCCATGCGGCCAGACCTTGGTCAGGTCGAAGGGGTTCAGGTGGTACGTGGCTGCGTCCTTCTCGGGCATGACCTGGATTTGCAGGTTCCAGCGCGGGAATTCCTTGTTGTCGATGGCGTTGAGCAAATCGCTCTGTGAGCTTTCGCGGTCTTTGCCGACCAGGACTTCGGCTTCGGCATCGGTCAGGTTTTCAATGCCTTGCTGGGTACGCAGGTGGAACTTGACCCAGAAGCGTTCGTTTTGGGCATTCAGGAAGCTGAAGGTGTGGCTGCCAAAGCCGTGCATGTGGCGGTAGGACTTGGGCAGGCCGCGGTCGCTCATCACGATGGTGACCTGGTGCAGCGCTTCGGGCAGCAAGGTCCAGAAGTCCCAGTTGTTTTCGGCGCTGCGCATGTTGGTACGCGGGTCGCGCTTGACGGCTCGGTTCAGGTCGGGAAACTTCAGCGGGTCACGCATGAAGAACACGGGGGTGTTGTTGCCGACCAGGTCCCAGTTGCCTTCTTCGGTGTAGAACTTCATGGCAAAGCCGCGGATGTCGCGTTCGGCATCGGCTGCACCACGCTCGCCGGCCACGGTGGAAAAACGCATCACCAGGTCTGTCTTTTTGCCGATGGCCGAAAAGATTTTGGCCTTGCTGTATTGGGTGATGTCGTGCGTCACGGTAAAGGTGCCGAAAGCGCCCGAGCCCTTGGCATGCATGCGGCGCTCGGGGATGACCTCGCGGTGAAAGTGAGCCAGCTTTTCAAGGTGCCAGACATCCTGCAGCAGGACTGGGCCGCGAGGGCCGGCGGTCATGGTGTTCTGGTTGTCAGGGACCGGTGCGCCGGCGGCGGTGGTTAATTTGGTCATGGCTGCGTTCCTTTGGATGAAAGTTGTGGGCTGAATCTTCGTGGGCTGCTTCAGTTTCCCCGCTCGTTTGAAGTGGGGAGACGTATGAAAAACAAGGCGATTAAAACTGCTGAGGGAGGAAGTCATTGTGGCCAATCACTTTCTGAAGCGCAATAGTTCAGCCATAGTCATTCTTCAAGGCGCCGATAGGCGCGCGGTATTTCCGCCAGAAGTCCTGACTGAGCGTTTGACGGCGGCGTGACCGTGCCCGCTATGCTTGCGGTTTTTATTCAGGAGCGCACCGATGGATTCCCAATTCGAAAAAGGCCTGGCCACCCGCAAGCAGGTGATGGGCGAAGACTTTGTCGCCAACGCGTTGGGCGGCGCCACCGACTTCACCCGCCCCATTCAGGAGCACATCACCGCCAAAGCCTGGGGCGATGTCTGGCAGCGGCCGGGCCTGGACCTCAAGACCCGCAGCCTGATCACCGTGGCCATGCTGACGGCCATGGGCAAGCAGCACGAACTCAAGGGCCATTTGCGCGGCGCGCTCAACAACGGCGCGACGCCGGCCGAACTCCAGGAAGTGCTGCTGCATGCAGCGGTTTACTGCGGCGTGCCGGCCGCAGTTGAAGCTTTCCGGACCGCTGCCGAGGTGGTCGATGGACCCAAAAAATCCTGACTGCACGCGCCAGGCCGAGGCCCTGTTTTGTAAGTGTTTTAGGTCTATGGCCCAATAAGCACGGACGCAAGCAGCTATCGAATTAGTAGTATTAGCCGGCCATCAGTTTGTGGACCAAGTCTGCCGTCGTGGACGCCTGGTACTTGCGCATCAGGCGTGCGCGATAAATTTCCACGGTGCGGTGGCTGATGACCAGGGCACGGCCAATTTCCTTGGACGTCAGGCCCTTCATCAGGTGGGCCGCAACCTCGCGCTCGCGCGCGGTGAGTTTTGCCGTGACCGGGCGTCGCGAGCTCAGGTCTTCAAAAGTCCAGATGCCAGCCTCGTGGGGCGCACTGCGGTTCAGCGCGCGCCCCGTCACATGACACCAGAAGGTTTCGTCCTTGTTGTGCCCGCCGACGCGCTTCATGATGCGGTCGTCGGAATACATGCCTGTGGCATTCAGGATGGGCAGCATGCGGGCGCCGATGCGCTCGTACTCGTCCGCGCTGGGATAAAGAATCAGGAACGATTGTCCCGTGAGCTGCTCTGGCGTTGCGCCGAACATCTCGCACAGGTGCTGGTTGCAGTCCAGAATGGAACGGTTGCGGGACAGCACCAGTCCCACCGGTGCCAGATCGAAAGCGAGCTGGTAATCCACTTGCATGGGGCTAACCTTTACGAAGAACTACGTATGCAAATAGGTAGTATCGTAGCGGTTTGCGTAGACGTTGAAAAACACAAGGAGACTTTTTTGAATAAACTTTTTCCCTCTGCGGCGCAAGCGCTCAAAGGCGTCGTCAAGGACGGCCAGTTACTGGCGGTCGGCGGCTTCGGTTTGTGCGGCATTCCTGAGGCACTGATTGACGCCTTGCGCGACTCCGGTGTGAAGAACCTGACGGTGATTTCCAACAACGCGGGGGTCGACGGATTCGGCCTTGGCAAGCTGCTGGAAACGCGCCAGATCAAGAAAATGATCTCGTCCTACGTGGGGGAGAACAAGGAGTTTGAACGCCAGTACCTGGCGGGCGAGCTGGAGCTTGAATTTACGCCCCAGGGCACGCTGGCTGAAAAGCTGCGCGCTGGCGGCGCCGGCATTCCGGCTTTTTTCACCAAGACCGGTGTCGGCACCCTGGTGGCCGAAGGCAAGGAATTGCGTGAGTTTGATGGCGAGATGTATGTGATGGAGCGGGCGCTGGTGCCCCAGGTTTCGCTGGTCAAGGCGCACCGGGCCGACAAGTCCGGCAACCTGCAATTTCGCCTGACGGCGCGCAACTTCAATCCGGCCGTGGCCATGGCCGGCAAGCTGTGCATTGTCGAGGTTGAAGAGGTGGTGGAAACCGGAGAACTGGAACCCGATTCGATTCACCTGCCCGGCATCTATGTGCACCGCATCGTGCACAACCCGAATCCCGAAAAGCGGATCGAAAAAAGAACCATCACCGAAAAAGCAGGAGCCTGAACCATGCCGTGGACCCAAGACCAAATGGCGGCGCGCGCCGCCCAAGAACTCGAAGACGGCTTTTACGTCAACCTCGGCATCGGCATTCCCACGTTGGTGGCCAACTTTGTGCCAGACGACAAAGAAGTCTGGCTGCAGTCAGAAAATGGCATGCTCGGCATTGGCCCCTTTCCGACGGAAGACGCGGTCGATGCTGACCTGATCAATGCGGGCAAGCAAACGGTCACCACCATCAAGGGGTCGTCAATTTTCGGCAGCCACGAAAGCTTTGCCATGATCCGTGGCGGCAAGATCAACCTGTCCATTTTGGGTGCGATGCAGGTGAGCGAGCAGGGCGATCTGGCCAACTGGATGATTCCGGGCAAGATGGTCAAGGGCATGGGCGGCGCCATGGACCTGGTCGCTGGCGTGAAGCGCGTTATTGTGCTGATGGAACATGTCGCCAAAAAGAAAGACGGCACCGAAGACATGAAGATCCTGCCGCAATGCACCTTGCCGCTCACCGGCGTGGGCGTGGTGGACCGCATCATCACCGATCTGGCGGTGATGGACGTCACGCCTGCGGGCCTCAAGGTGGTGGAGTTAGCGCCGGGTGTGACCCTGGAAGCCCTGCAGGCCAAGACCGGCGTCAAGCTGATCTGACGGTTTCCGGCGCCGGGCGGGCAGATCGAACCCGCTGAAAAATCACGACCATCATCCTGTCGACGGCGCGCTGATACCGGAGGCTGCGGCCTCGGTGGCAGCGGCAAAGGCCAGCTCAAAAGCCGCAATGCGCATGCTAGACTGAAGTAACAATGCGTTACCTCATCCGTTCTTCAATGTTTCTGTTGATCCCGACGGGATGGTCTTCAGCGGGGATTGGTGCCATGGCCGCAGTGGCACTATGGGCCAGTTGTTTGGATCCCGCATTCGCCGCAGCCGCGGCCAGTCAGCCAGAGCGCGTCACGCTGCAGCTCAAGTGGCTCCACCAGTTCCAGTTTGCCGGTTACTACGCCGCCCAGGCGAAAGGCTTTTACCGCGATGAAGGCCTGGAGGTCACGATCCGGGAAGGCGGCGCCGACAAGCCGCCCGTAGCCCAGGTGCTCAGTGGGGAGGCCCAGTTTTCCATCGGCGACTCTGATCTGTTGATCAACCGGATCAATGGGCAGCCGGTTGTAGCGTTGGCCGCTATTTTTCAGCATTCGCCCTACGTCATCATGAGCCGGCAGGATCGCGGGTTACGCACACCGGCAGACCTCGTTGGAGCAACCGTCATGCTGTCGGAAGACCAGGGCGGTATCCAGTTGCGCGCCATGTTGCAGCGCGAGGGCATTGACCCGAAGCTCGTCAATATCATTCCGCAGTCGTGGAATCTCGACGACCTGATCAATGGCAAGGTCGATGCCATGTCGGCTTATGCCACGGCAGAACCGGCCTTGCTGAGTGCCCGCGGGGTAACCCCGGCGACGATGCGGGGGGTTGACTACGGCGTTGATTTTTATGGCGACATTATTTTCACGACAGAAGCGGAAGTGGCCAAACATCCCGACCGCACGGCGGCATTTTTGCGTGCTACCCGCAAAGGATGGGAGTATGCGTTCAATCACGAGGAAGAGCTTGCGGACTTGATCCTGGGGATGGGGGGTGTCGCCCAGCGCGGCCTGACGCGTGAATCCCTGATCGGGGAGGCCAACGCGATGCGGACTTTCATCTTGCCGGAGGTGGTGGAAATTGGCCACTTGAACCCTGCCCGTTTCGAGTCCATCGCGCGGACACTGGCGAGCTTGGGGCTGGTGCGTTCGGATTTCTCGCTGGACGGCCTGGTGTTTGAACCCCACCCCGATCCGAATTCGAGGCTGCTGCACTGGATGATGGGCGTGGGCATGGCCGTTTTCGTGCTGGTCGCGCTGGTGCTGTTCTGGAACATGCAGATTCGGCGCCGCGTGCGTGTGCGGACAGCGCAACTGCAGGCAGAAGTCAACCACCGGACCGAGGTGCAGCAACAGCTCAAATCCAGCCAGGAAATGGTTCAGCTGATGTTGGGCACTGCGGCAACCGGCATCGTGATGAACACGCCCGACGGCCGTTTCCTGATGGCCAATCCCGCCTATTACGCAATCATTGGTTACACCGAGGCCGAGTTGCGGACCACGGACACGCGCGAGTTGACCCATCCGGACGACCGTGTCCGCTATGCCGCGCTGAGAGACAGGATGCTCGCTGGCGAGTTTGAGAGTTTTTCAGACGAAAAGCGCTACGTAAAAAAGGACGGCTCTGCCGTGTGGGTCCGTTCCACGGTGTCCCTGGTGCGATCGGCGGCGGGGGAGGCCACGCACATCATCTCGGTGACCGAGGACATCACGGCGCGCCGGGCTATCCAGGACCAGCTGCGTCAGAGCGAAGTGTTGCTCGAAATTGCAGGGCGTACCGCCCGCATTGGTGGCTGGATGCTGCAATTGCCGGCGGAGCCTGTCGTCTGGTCCGATGAAGTCTGCAAAATCCACGATATGCCACTGGGGACCAGGCCGACGCTGCAGCAAGCATTGGAATTTTATGCGCCTGAGTGGCGCGAGAAAATTGCGGATGCTGTGCAATCATCCATTCAAGGCGGCAGGTCGTTTGACGAAGAACTCGAGATCATTACTGCCAGTGGGCGTCGGGTCTGGGTACGCGCCATTGGCGAAGTGGCGCGCGACGAAAGCGGCAAGCTCCACCGGCTTCACGGTTCCGTCCAGGACATCACCGAGCGCAAGCAGGCACAAGAAAGCATCTTGCGGCTCAACGCCGAACTGGAAGATCGCGTGCGCCGGCGTACCGCCCGGCTGGAAGCAGTCAACAGGCAGCTGGAGGCGGTAAACCGGGAACTCGAGACTTTTTCCTATTCCGTGTCTCACGACCTTCGCTCGCCGCTCAATACCATCGATGGATTCAGCCAGCTGCTGGACCGTGCGGTGAGGGAAAAAGTTGGCGAAAAAGGACTTCATTATTTGAGCCGAATTCGCGCCGGAACACGGCAGATGGGGGAGCTGATCGAGGGCCTGCTCTCGCTCGCCAAACTGTCGCGCGACCCGCTGCATTTCGGGCCGGTCGACCTGGCCGCCATCGCCAGGCAGGTGGCACAGGAGTGCAGGGACCGGGAACCTGCGCGCGAGGTGAATGTGTGCATTCCGGATGGCCTGTCAGTCGAGGGCGACCCGCGTTTGCTGTCGGTTGTTATTTACAACTTGATGGGCAACGCATGGAAGTTCACCTCAAAGCAGGTCGTGGCACGGATTGATATCGGTTGCGAGACGGCCGTCAACGGCGAGACGGTTTATTTTGTCAAGGACAACGGCGCCGGATTTGACATGGCTTACGCGGACAAGCTGTTTGGCACGTTCCAGCGGCTTCATTCGCTCGCTGATTTTTCGGGATCAGGCATAGGACTGGCGACGGTGCAGCGGATCATCACCCGGCACGGGGGGCGGGTCTGGGCCCATTCGCGGGAAGGACTCGGCGCCTGTTTTTACTTCACCCTGGGTGCCGTCCAAGTGAAAAGTGCGTTGGACACCGTGTGAAATCCAGGCAGAAGACTGGCTGAAAAGCTGGAGCGGGTGAAGGGAATCGAACCCTCGTATGAAGCTTGGGAAGCTGCCGTTCTGCCATTGAACTACACCCGCGATGCCCTGAATTATATAAGCCACCCGGCTGGGTGGCTTTAATCATTGAATGAGCAGGAAGGTCAAGGCCGGATGTAGGCCCAACCTTCAGCTTGCCGTTTCATGAGTTCCACCACTCCGGCCGGAACATAAGCTATGGCAGGGTTCATGTCTGCCTTGGTGAGTTTTTGGGTGGTCATGGTGTTTTCACAGGCTATGACCTGAATGCCGGATTTGACGGCTTCCGTAATGCGGTTGCTGGTCGTGGCGTCAGCCTTGAGCATGCCGATACCGGGACCGTAGGCCACGATCTCGATATCGACCTTGCCAGCGCCGAGTTCCTGCTGCACATTCTTGGCGTTGTTCAAGGCCAAGGCCCATTTTCCTGCGTCGCCGTCGCTGACCTGGAATACGACCTTGGCTCTGGCGGGTGATGCGGTCTGCGCAACCGCACCCATGGCGACGGTGGTGCTGAGGGCCAGTGCGGCGCCCTGGATAAATGCTTTACGGTTCATTTTTGTATGTCTCCAATGCATAGGTATTTCATTTCCACGTAGTCATCCATGCCGTGGTGTGAGCCTTCGCGGCCCAGTCCCGACTGTTTGACTCCCCCGAATGGTACATGCTCTGTGGCCAGAACGCCCACGTTGATGCCCACCATGCCGTATTCGAGCGCTTCGCTCACGCGGAAGATGCGGCCCACGTCCCGGCTGTAGAAGTAGCTGGCCAGGCCAAACTCGGTGTTGTTGGCGGCATCAATGGCTTCCTGCTCGGTCTTGAAGCGGAACACGGGAGCGAAGGGGCCAAAGGTTTCTTCCCTGGCGCATAGCATGTCGGCCGTGGCTTCTGAAATCACGGTCGGCTCGAAGAACTGGCCCGGCAGCCTGTTGCCACCGGCCAGCACCTTGCCACCCTTGGCCACGGCGTCGGCCACATGCCTGGCCACCTTCTCAACCGCAGCATCCTCGATCAACGGGCCTTGCGATACACCGTCTTCAAAGCCGTTACCCACCTTGACGGTACGGACCTTGGCTGCAAATTTCTCGACAAACTCGTCGTACACGCCGTCCTGCACGTAGATGCGGTTGGCACAGACGCAAGTCTGGCCGGCATTGCGGTACTTGCTGGCCATGGCGCCTTCAACGGCCGAATCGATGTTGGCATCGTCAAACACGATAAAGGGCGCGTTGCCGCCCAACTCCAGCGACAGCTTCTTGACGGTCGGCGCACTTTGCGCCATCAGGATGCGGCCCACTTCGGTGGAGCCTGTGAAGCTGATGTGGCGCACCACATCGCTGGCGCAAAACACCTTGCCCACGGCAATCGAGTTGTCGCTGTCGGCCGTGATCATGTTGAGCACGCCCGCCGGAATGCCGGCGCGGATGGCCAGCTCGGCGGCGGCCAGCGCGGTCAGCGGCGTCAGCTCGGCCGGCTTGATGATGACCGGGCAGCCGGCGGCCAGTGCCGGTGCCACCTTGCGCGTGATCATGGCCAGCGGGAAGTTCCACGGCGTGATCGCAGCGCAGACACCGATCGGCTGCTTGATGACCATCAGGCGGCGGTTGTTGTCAAACTGGGGCAGCGTTTCGCCGTTGACGCGCTTGGCTTCCTCGGCAAACCACTCGACAAAGCTGGCGCCATAGGCGACTTCGCCCTTGGCCTCTGCAAAAGGCTTGCCTTGCTCGGCCGTCATGATGCGGCCCAGGTCGTCCTGGTTGGCCATCAGCAGGTCAAACCACCTGCGCAAAATGATGCTGCGCTCCTTGCCGGTTTTGCTGCGCCAGGCGGGCCAGGCGGCATTGGCTGCCGTAATGGCCGCTTCGGCATCGGCCGGGCCGAGGTTGGCGACATCGGCCAGTTTGTGGCCGGTGGCCGGGTCCAGCACATCGAAGCGGCTGGCACCCGGCAGCCACTGTCCGTTGATCAGCGCGTCGGTCTTGAGCAGGCTGGGGTCTTTGAGTAAGGCAAGAGGGGAGGTTTTCATGTCCATGCGTGTGTCCTTCAGTTGACTGTGTGGGCTGCGGTGCGCCACCGTGGGCCGCAGCCCTCAAGCATAGCGTCTGAGTCCAAAACGCACTGTAACCTTGGTGCCCTGCAAACTTATAATTGCTGTTTAAGGCAGGCCGGGCCCAGACCGGGGTCCAGTGCCTCATTCCGTCTTTTTAAGCACCCGTGTGCGGCTTGCTGCGCTGACTTGTCATCGCAGCGGTCCGCCCCAACTGGCAAAACATGAGCACTCCCACTTCCTCCGCCTCCGCCGCCGCCGCCGCCACCGCCGTCGTCACCGTCGCCGACATCCGCAAGACCTTCCTGGACTTCTTTGCGTCCAAGGGGCACACCGTGGTGCCCTCCAGCTCGCTGGTGCCGGGCAACGACCCGACGCTGATGTTCACCAACTCCGGCATGGTCCAGTTCAAGGATGTGTTTCTGGGCGTGGACAAGCGCCCGTATGTGCGCGCCACCTCGGTGCAGGCCTGCCTGCGTGCGGGCGGCAAGCACAATGACCTGGAAAACGTCGGCTACACCGCCCGCCACCACACGTTTTTCGAGATGCTGGGCAACTGGAGTTTTGGCGACTACTTCAAGCGCGAGTCGCTCAAGTGGGCCTGGGAGCTGCTGACCGAAGTCTATAAACTGCCGGCCGAGCGCCTGCTGGCCACGGTGTACGAAGAAGACGACGAGGCCTACGACATCTGGACCAAGGAAATTGGCTTGCCGCCCGAGCGCGTGATTCGCATTGGCGACAACAAGGGTGGACGCTACAAATCCGACAACTTCTGGATGATGGCCGACACCGGCCCTTGCGGCCCCTGCTCGGAAATCTTCTACGACCACGGCGACCACATTCCCGGCGGCCCGCCCGGAAGTCCTGAGGAAGACGGCGACCGCTTCATCGAAATCTGGAACAACGTGTTCATGCAGTTCAATATGGCGGAAGACGGCTCCGTCACGCCGCTGCCCGCGCCCTGCGTCGATACCGGCATGGGGCTGGAGCGCCTGGCTGCCATCTTGCAGCATGTGCACAGCAACTACGAGATCGATATTTTTGACGCGCTGATCAAGGCCGCTGCCCGCGAAACTGGCGAGCAGGACCTGGGCCACAAATCGCTGCGCGTGATTGCCGACCACATCCGCGCCACCGCGTTTTTGGTGAGCGACGGCGTCAACCCGTCCAACGAAGGCCGCGGCTATGTGCAGCGCCGCATCATCCGCCGCGCCATTCGGCACGGCTACCTGCTGGGCAAGAAAACGCCGTTCTTCCACAAGCTGGTGGCCGACCTGGTCCGCGTGATGGGTGACGCCTATCCCCGGCTCGCGGCTGACGAGCAGCGCATCACCGAGGTGCTCAAGGCCGAGGAAGAACGCTTTTTCGAGACGCTGGAAACGGGCATGCAGATTCTGGATGCCGCACTGGCCGATGGCGTGAAGGTGCTGCCTGGCGAAGTGGCCTTCAAGCTGCACGACACCTACGGCTTTCCGCTGGATTTGTCCGCCGACGTCTGCCGCGAGCGCGGCTTGAGCGTGGATGAAGCCGGCTTTGCGCTGGCCATGAACCAGCAAAAAGCCCAGGCCAGAGCCGCCGGCAAGTTCAAGATGGACCGCGCCCTGGATTACACCGGCGCAGTCAACCGCTTCACCGGTTATGAACACCTGGAAGAAACGTCAAAAATCGTGGCGATCTACGCAGACGGCATCAGCGTTGCAGCCCTGAAAGCCGGCCAAAGCGGGGTGGTGGTGCTGGACACGACGCCGTTCTACGCCGAAAGCGGTGGTCAGGCGGGCGATGAAGGTGAACTGGTCAGCGGCTCGGCCCGCTTTGCCGTGAGCGACACGCTCAAGATCAAGGCCGACGTCTACGGCCACCATGGCACGCTGGCCCAGGGCACGCTGAACGTGGGCGACCATGTCAGCGCGCGCGTCAATGCCGCCGTGCGCGCCGCCACGGTGCGCAACCACAGCGCCACGCATTTGATGCACAAAGCCCTGCGCGAAGTGCTGGGCGCGCATGTGCAGCAAAAGGGCAGCCTCGTTAACGCTGACCGCACCCGTTTTGACTTTGCGCACAACGCGCCCATGACCGACGCGCAAATCCGCGAAGTCGAAGCCCGCGTCAACGCCGAAATTCTGGCCAACCTGGCCGCCGAGGCCAAGGAGATGGACTTGGAGTCGGCCCAGAAAACCGGCGCGATGATGCTGTTTGGTGAAAAGTACGGCGACACCGTGCGCGTGCTCAGCATTGGTTCGAGCAAGGAACTTTGCGGCGGCACCCATGTGGGCCGCACCGGCGACATTGGCCTGTTCAAGATCGTGGCCGAGAGCGGCGTGGCCTCGGGCGTGCGCCGCGTCGAAGCCGTCACCGGGCAAAACGCGCTGGCCTACCTGCAGTCGCTCGAATCCACGGTGCAGGCCGCAGCGTCGTCGCTCAAGGCCAGCCCCGCCGAATTGCAGAACCGTATCGGGCAAGTGATGGAGCAGGTCCGCACGCTGGAAAAGGAAGTGACCGCGCTCAAGGGCAAGCTGGCCTCGTCGCAGGGCGATGAGCTGATGCTGCAGGCGGTGGACGTCAAAGGGCTGAAAGTGCTGGCAGCAAGGCTGGATGGCGCTGACGCCAAGACGCTGCGTGACACCATGGACAAGCTCAAAGACAAGCTCAAAACCGCCGTCATCGTGCTGGCCGCCGTGGACGGCAACAAGGTGCAGATCGCGGCTGGCGTGACCAACGACAGCACGGGCAAGGTCAAGGCCGGCGAGTTGGTGAACTTTGTGGCCCAGCAGGTGGGCGGCAAGGGCGGCGGCAAGGCCGACATGGCCATGGCGGGCGGCACCGATGCAGCCAGCCTGGATGCAGCGCTGAAATCGGTGCAGCCCTGGGTTACCGAGCGCGTTTGAACTCGAGCAAGGGCATCGGTTCGAGGTAGGTTGGGTTAGTGCAGCGTAACCCGACAGCTAGCGCCGCGAACGAAAATGTCGGGTTACGCCTGCGGCTAACCCGACCTACGCCAAGGGCGTTGCGTAGTGAGCAGACAAAATGCCTGCCAGCGGCCTCAAACGGCAGCCCAGAACACGGCGAACCAGTTCTGCGGGTCGCTCCAGTGCCGGACCTGCCTGAATCCGGCCTGCTTCAGCAGCGCCGTCATGCCGCCCAGCGTGTATTTGTACGACGACTCGGTATGGATGCGCTCCCCCGCCTCAAAGCGGCGGGTATGGCCGGGCCAGCGCACGCTCAGCGCATGCATCGCCTCCAGGTGCATTTCAATGCGTGATTGCGCGGCATTGAACAGCGCCACATGGCGCCACTGGCGAACATCAAAGTCCGACTGCAGCAGCTGGTTGACGTTGAGCAGCAGGTTTTTGTTGAACGCCGCCGTCACGCCCAGCGAATCGTCGTAAGCCGCTTCCAGCGTGGCGGTGTCCTTGACCAGATCAATGCCCAGCAGCAGGCCGCGCGCCCTGCCTTGCGCGGGGTCTGCCATGTGCTGTAAAAACTGCAGGGCCTGCTCTGGATGAAAGTTGCCGAGGCTGGAGCCCGGATAGAAAAACACCCGGTCATGCGCCTGAACCTCGTCGGGCAGGGCCAGTCCGGCTGAAAAGTCCATGCCCAGGCCCACGATGTCGAGCGCTGGAAAACGGCTTTGCACCTGTTCGGCGGCTTCCTTTAAAAAGTCCGCCGAAATGTCGACCGGCACGTACTGGCGCGGCTGCAGGTGGGGAATCAAGGCCATGGCTTTGGCGCAGTTGCCCGCGCCCAAGTCAATCAGGCAGGGGTGGTGGATGCCTCGGTCGGCCAAGGTCTGGGCGATTTGTGCGTGGGAGGCCCCGAAAATCCCGGCCTCGGTGCGCGTCGGGTAGTACTCGCTTAAGGCCGTGATGGCCTCAAACAGTTTGGAGCCCAGCGCGTTGTAAAAATATTTGGGCGATACGCTGGCGGCTGCAGCCATCAACCCCTCGCTCAATTCCTGCACGGGGCCGGGCGCCTGTCCCGGCACGGCGTCTGTATAAAGGTTGATGAACTGCGGCGACGCAGGCGACAGGGCGGGAATGTTGAGTGGAAGGTTCAAAATCAACGAGGCCGAAGAGGGTAAAAATGGATTTGAAAGCAGTTTGGAAAGCGCTTTTGTAGGACTGTATCGCTTTGTGACAAGGCCGGTGCGTCGCCTATTTATTATGTCCTTGGCAACGGCAGCATAAGACCTTGCGCGCCTGCCAGCGGCCGGGCTTTGCTAACCTTGCCTGTCGTTTGATCAAATTTTTTACCCCTGCTTGCCCTCATGCCTGACCAACTTTCTTCCCGTCGCCACTTTCTGCAGGGCGCCCTGGCCACCGCCAGCACGGCGGCCTTGCCCGCGCTTGGCGCGCAAGGATTGAACGCTCCCGGGTTTGACGTGTCGCCCTGGACGGGTCCGCTGTCGGCCTTCAGTCTGGTCGACACCACTGGAAAAACCTGGCGTCCGGCCGATCTGCGTGGCAGGGCGGTGCTGCTGAATTTTTGGGCCAGCTGGTGCCCGCCGTGTCGCGCTGAAATGCCCACGCTGCAGCAGGTAGCCGACTTTTATGGCCCCGACAAGCTGCTGGTGCTGGCCATCAACTTCAAGGAGCCGGCCGCCCGCGCGCTGAAGTTTGCCGCCTCAACCGGCTTGACGTTGCCCGTGCTGCTCGACACCGACGGGTCGGTGGCCCGCCAGTGGGGTGTCAATGTGTTTCCCACCACCTTGACGCTTGACCACCGTGGCCAGCCCCGGCAGCGTGTGCGGGGCGAGGTGGACTGGAGTGGTTTGCCGGCTGAAAGGCTGTTGCAGCCCTTGCTAAAGTAAAAAATTCTGTTGAGACGCCTTGACCCGGCCGCGCTTGTCGTCGGTTTCGTCCTTGAGCGCAACGCCCGACAACTGCCGTTGGTGCGCTTGTGCCAACAAGAAATGCAGCTTGTAGGCGGCCTGATCGAGACTCAAGCCCGCTGGGCGCACGTTGGAAATGCAATTGCGGCTGGCGTCCAGCAGCCCCACGCGTGGCATCCAGGTCAAATACAAGCCCATGCTGTCGGGCGAACTCAAGCCCGGCCGTTCGCCAATCAGGACCACCACCGCCTTGGCACCCAGCAGCTCGCCCACCTCGTCGCCAATGGCCACTCGCCCCTGCACGGCAATACACACCGGTGCCACGGACCAGTTTTCGGTTGCGATGCGGCGCTGCAGGCCGGCTAAAAAGGGGACGGCGTTTTGCGCAATGGCTAACGCCGACAAGCCATCAACCACCACGAAAGCCAGGTCATAGGGACGGTCTGACGGCTGTTTTTCCGCGGCATTCAAGGCCTCCAGTTTCTCCCTTGATGCGCCGTCAAGCCGGCGTCCGAGGTCCGGCCGCTGCAAATAAGTGGTGCGATCAGCCGCAGCGCTGTGCAGCGTGACGCAGGGCGCACTGTGCTTGTCCAGTGACGTGTTCAAGGTCTGCGCGAGTTGAGGTACATCCAGCGTCAGGTGAACCGCATCACGCGCCCGGGCGTGGTCGAGCTGGAACGCAAGATGGGCTGCGCTGGGCAGGCTCACGCCTGCGCGCCCCAGCGCGATGCGGGCGTCGGTAAATTGGCGCAGCGCTGCCCAGGGGTTGGCGATGACGGGGGAATTTCTATCGTGCATGGCGGGTCAGGGCAGTCGCCGCAGGGCTGTTTGAAAAGCGGGGGGCAAGGCCGGGTTGAGCCTAAACGAGTCGCTGTCGCCGCTGAAAATTTGCATTTTTTGCAGCCAGGCCTCAAATTCCGGCGCGGGCCGCAGGCCCAACACCCGGCGGGCATACAGCGCGTCATGAAAGGACGTGGTCTGGTAGTTGAGCATGATGTCGTCTGACCCCGGTATGCCCATCACGAAGCTGCAACCCGCCACGCCGAGCAGCGTCAGCAGCACGTCCATGTCGTTCTGGTCGGCCTCGGCGTGGTTGGTGTAGCACACGTCGCAGCCCATCGGCAGCCCAAGCAGCTTCCCGCAAAAGTGGTCCTCCAGCCCGGCGCGCGTGATCTGCTTGCCGTCAAACAGGTATTCAGGGCCGATAAACCCAACCACGGTGTTGACCAGCAAGGGCTTGAAGTGGCGCGCGACCGCGTAGGCGCGCGCCTCGCAGGTTTGCTGGTCGAGCCCGTGGTGCGCATTGGCCGACAGCGCACTGCCCTGGCCGGTTTCGAAATACATCACGTTATCGCCCACCGTGCCACGCTTCAATGACAGCGCCGCGCTGCGCGCCTCTGCCAGCAGGTCCAGGCTCACGCCAAAGCTGCGGTTGGTGGCCTCGGTGCCGCCAATCGACTGGAACACCAGGTCCACCGGCGCGCCCCGGTCGATGGCTTGCATCGTGTTGGTGACGTGGGTCAGCACACAAGACTGGGTCGGGATCTCGTACTGGCGGATGATGTCATCCATCATCGTGACCAGCTTGATCACCTGGGTGACGTTGTCGGTGGCCGGGTTGATGCCAATCACCGCATCGCCGCTGCCGTACAACAAGCCGTCCAGCAGGCTGGCGGCAATGCCGCTAGGGTCATCGGTCGGGTGGTTGGGCTGCAGACGGGTGGACAGGCGGCCCGCCAGACCGATGGTGTTGCGAAACCGCGTAAGCACCTGGCATTTTTTTGCCACCAGAATCAGGTCCTGGTTGCGCATGATCTTGCAGACGGCTGCGGCCATTTCAGGGGTGATGCCGGGTGCCAGGGCCGCCAGCACGGCGCTGTCCACGTCATCGCTCAGCAGCCAGTTGCGAAAGTCGCCCACGGTGAGGTGGCTGACCGGTGAAAAGGCGGCCGCATCGTGGCTGTCCATGATCAGGCGGGTGATCTCGTCGTCTTCATACGGCACCAGCGCCACATTCAGAAAGGTGCCCAGCGGCAACTCTGCCAGCGCCATTTGCGCCACGGCGCGCTCTTCGGCGCTGTGCGCGGCCACACCCGCCAGCAGGTCCCCCGAGCGCGCGGGCGTGGCCTTGGCCATCAGGTCTTTCAGGTCGTGAAAACCGTAGCTTCTGGCTCCGACGGCATGGGTGTACTGATGGGGCTGCACGATGTTTTTAGGCGGTGTCTGATGCAAGAGAAGCGATTGTCATCGCACTGGCACGGTGGTGACCGGTCAGCAGGAAATAGCCATAACCCAGCGCCAGGAAGCCCACGAAAATACCGAAAATCAAGGGGTTGTAATAGACCATGGTGGCCATGCAGACGCAGGCGCCGACCAGCGCAAACGCCGGGAAGTAAGGGTAAAACGGGGCGCGGAAAGGGCGGGCCATGCCGGGTTCTGCACGACGCAGTTTGAACAGGCTCAGCATGCTGATGATGTACATCAGGATGGCGCCAAAGACGGACATGGTGACGATGTTGGCGGTCAGGGTTTGACCCCCGATCTTGATCAACTCATCGCTGTAGATGGCGGCGATACCGATGACGCCACCCGCCAGAATGGCCCGGTGCGGGGTCTTGAAGCGCGGATGGACCTTGGCAAAGTACGCGGGCAGATAAGCCTCGCGTGACAAGGCGAAGATCTGGCGCGAATAACCCAGAATGATGCCGTGGAAGGATGCCACCAGACCGAACAGGCCAAGCCAGACCAGCATGTGCAGCCAGCCGCTGTTGTCGCCCACAATCATTTTCATGGCCTGGGGCAGCGGGTCGTTGATGTTGGCCAGCGTGGTCCAATCACCCGAGCCGCCCGCCAGCACCATCACGCCGATGGCCAGAATGACCAGGGTCAGGATGCCGGTAATGTAGGCAATCGGGATCGAGCGCTTGGGGTCTTTGGCCTCTTCGGCCGCCATGGCCACGCCTTCAATGGCCAGGAAAAACCAGATGGCGAAGGGAATCGCGGCAAACATGCCGGGAATGGAAGCCAGGCTGAAGCTGTCCTGGCCGGACCAGCCGCCTTTGACGAAATTCGCCATCGAGAATCCGGGCGCGACCACGCCCATGAACACCAGCAATTCGAAAATGGCCACCAGCGTGATGGCCAGCTCGAAGGTGGCGGCAATTTGAACCCCCAGAATATTGAGCGTCATAAAAACGAGGTAAGCCCCCAGCGCCGCCATTTTGGGGTCGAGCCCGGGAAACTGCACATTCAGGTAGGCACCGATAGCCAGGGCGATGGCGGGCGGCGCAAACACGAATTCAATCAAGGTGGCTGCCCCGGCCAGATAGCCGCCACTCGGCCCGAACGCGCGCTTGCTGTAGGCAAACGGTCCGCCCGCGTGCGGGATGGAGGTGGTCAACTCGGTGAAGCTGAAGATAAAGGTGGCATACATGGCTGCAATAAAAAGCGCCGTGATGGTGAAGCCCAGCGTGCCGGCAGAGGCCCAGCCAAAACTCCAGCCGAAATAGATTCCGGAAATAACCAGGCCAACGGCCATACCCCACAGTTGCAAGGTGTTGAGTACCGGTTTGAGTGCGTCTGGCATGTGAAATGGGTTTGCAGGTTTCATCTTTTTTCCAATCGGATTCCGTCTGATTTCAGAATTTCTGTAGATGGTTTGGGCATGGGATTTGCTTGCTCCCAACTTTATCCATCCCTGTTTTGGGACGTTATTAAATTTCGGCAAAGTTTTTAAAAACCGGGATAGCTCGGGTTCCCCAATCGATGCGAGCCGGGTACAAACCATGCAAACCGAATTACAAGGAAGCACCCGATGGCTCTCGTATCTTTAGCCCGCGCTGACCACAAGGCGCCTGTTGCACCTTTTGCGGGCGCTGCGCACCAGGTTCGAGCCATCCAGGCCATGGATGCTGACGAGCATGCGCACAACCTGACAGACTGGGAACAAAGTTACGACCAGATCACGCCGGGCCGATTCCATGGCGCACTGGTAGAGCTGCAACTGCCGCAGATGCAAGTGTTCCGGGAAAGCATCAGCCATGCGGTGCGCCAGTCTTGCTGCGTCTGGCCAGAGACGTTCTGGTTTGGCCTTGCGGACCATGGCGCAGACACGCGCATCAACGGTCGGCTGGCGGGCGCCGACAAAATAATGGTGCGCCCGGGTCACTGTGAGTTTGAACTGGTGACGCCCGCCGATTACGCCATTTACGGCATCGTGATCAGGCGCGATGCCTTGTTGAGTGCAGCCGGCAGAATAGGCTGCCAGATCGACTGGACGCGGCTGGCCAGTGCCGAGGTGATGCATGTCAACGCTGCGTCACGGTCATCCTGCCTGCACACGCTATCCGCCTTGCTGGCGCAAGAGGGCGAATGCCCAAACCAGGCGTCTCGCCAGCAAGCCGTGACGGACGTGCTGTTGACGATGCTGGACACCAGCCAGGTGGACGGCCCTGTCAGCAAAAGCTTTATGCGGCGCCAGCGCATTGTGGCGAAGGCGAGAGGCTATGTGCTGGAGCACCGCGACCAGCCGATGACGGTGCCGCAACTGTGCGAGCGCCTGTATGTGAGTCGCCGAACCTTGCAGTATTGCTTTGAGGACGTGCTCAACATCAGTCCCATGCAGTACCTGCGCCTGATCCGGCTCAATGGTGCACGCCGGCATTTGCGCGAAAAGTCGTCGAACGCGCTGACCGTGCGGGACGTCGCCTCGGACTGGGGCTTCTGGCATTTCAGCCAGTTCTCCAGTGACTACCGGAAATTATTTGGGCATTGCCCGTCCGAGTCCCTGCAGCAACGCGCGCATTAGGTCGGTCGTTCGTGTGGCGATAATCATGGGGCTGAACCAGCACTGTCTGCGTTCGCCAGAGCCAATTCGGTGTACCTTTACCTACGCCGATTGCGCCCGCTTTCCCACCCATCCGGAGTTCTCTTTATGACCACCGTTTACGCTCTTGCCCGTCGCCGTTTTATGAAAAATACGGCTGTAGCCAGCATCACTGCTACGCTGTCTGCTATTAATTTTGCGCAAACGCCAGCGCCTGTCCGCAGCAAGTTTGCGCCTCAAAGCGGCGTCTGGCGCACCTTTGAGGTCAGCACCCGCGTGGACATCGCCAAGCCCGACGGCGTGACCCGGGTCTGGTTGCCGGTGCCGTCGGTCAACAGCGATTACCAGCGTTCGCTGGAAAGCAGTTTTTCCAGCAACGGCACGGCCAAGCTGGTGCACGACGGCCAGGACGGCGCCAAGATGCTGTACGTGGAATTTCCCGCCAGCCAGGCGCAACCCCATGTCCTGCTGACCAGCCGGGTGCAGACGCAAAACCGCGCCAATGACTGGTCGCAGAAATCCGCTACGGCAGAAAACGCCGACACCCTGCGTTATTTCACCCGCCCCACGGCGCTCCTTCCCACCGACGGCATTGTGCGTACAACGGCGCTGGCCGCCATCAAGGGCGCCAAAACCGATGTGGAAAAAGCCCGGAAGCTCTACGACTGGATCGTCAGCAACACCTACCGCGAACCCAAGGTGCAGGGCTGCGGCGAAGGCGACATCAAGACCATGCTGGAAACCGGCAACCTGGGCGGCAAGTGCGCGGACCTGAACGCGCTGTTTGTGGGCCTGTGCCGCGCGGTGGGCGTGCCCGCACGCGATGTGTACGGCATTCGCCTGGTGCCCTCGGCCTTTGGCTACAAAGAGCTGTCGGGCAACCCCGCCAGCCTCAAGGGTGCGCAGCACTGCCGGGCCGAGGTCCACCTCACGGGCTACGGCTGGGTGGCGATGGACCCGGCCGACGTGGCCAAGGTCATGCGCCTGGAAACCGCAGAGTGGATCAAGAACACCACCAACCCGGTGGTCGCCCCCGTGAACAAGGCGCTGTTCGGTGGCTGGGAAGGCAACTGGATGGCCTACAACACCGCCCATGACATCGCCTTGCC
>NZ_JAUXNA010000103.1 GCF_030682935.1 Polaromonas sp. | reverse complement strand
TGGCTCGTTGAGTTTGTTTGCCGACATACAGATGGTTGACATTCGCATTCCCAGCGGCAAGCCCGGCAAGGTCGGCTCGGTGGCGCTGCAGCTACTGGCCGAGCGCGCCCAGGGTGACGACACCACGCTGACCCTGGTGCTGCTGCCCCGGCTGGACAGCATGACCAGCAAGAGCGCCTGGTTTGCCGCGCTCGACAGCTTTGGCGTCACCGTCAAGTTCGACCCGGTTGATCGCCGCGCCCTGCCGCAGTGGATTGCGCAGCGCCTGCAACTGCAGGGCCAGCGCGTGGCGGCGGGCGACGAGGGTCAGCGCACACTGCAGTTTTTTGCCGATCGGGTCGAGGGCAACCTGCTGGCGGCGCACCAGGAAATCCAGAAACTGGCGCTGCTGCACCCGACCGGCGCGCTCAGTTTTGACCAGGTTGAAAACGCCGTGCTCAATGTGGCGCGCTACGACGTCTTCAAGCTGTCCGAAGCGGTGCTGGGCGCCCAGCCGGTGCGTGTGGCGCGCATGCTCGACGGCCTGCAAGCCGAAGGCACCGCCGAGGTGCTGGTGCACTGGGCGCTGGCCGAGGACATACGCAGCATGAAGCGCGTCAAAGACGCGCTGAACGCCGGCCGCCCCATGCCCATGGCGCTGCGCGACAACCGCGTGTGGGGCGCCAAGGAAAAACTGTTCGAGCGCGTGCTGCCTCACATGGAGGACGCCGCACTGGCCCGGCTGCTGCAGGCTGCGCAGCAGGTGGACGGCATCGTCAAGGGCTTGAAGCAGCCTGACTGGCCGCTGGACGGCTGGCAGGCGCTGCACCGGCTCGCGGGCATGGTGTGCGCGCAATGTGCTGCGCCTTCTGCGTCCCGCAGGCCGCGCCTGCCGGCGGCTGGCGCAAGGGGCTAGGGGCCAGGGCTATGCGGCAGACCGCTTCCCTGTCCAAAAAACTCATGCGCATTGGCGCCAGCTTGCTGGTTGTCGCGTTGTCGTCCATCGGTCTGACCTTGTGGGTGACCTGGCAGCTTGAAGGCGGCGCTGCGGCTGTCAACGAGGCTGGGCGCATGCGCATGCAGACGTGGCGCCTGGTCAGCGCCGTGCAGGGCGGCATGGCGCGGGCCGAGTTGCAGGATCTCGTGATCCGTTTCGATCAGAATCTGGCCGTGTTGCGGGTCGGCGACCCGTCCCGGCCGCTGTTCGTGCCCTGGGATGAACAGGTTCACGAGCGCTTTGCCGTTGTCGAGTCGCTGTGGCGTGAACAGCGCCCGCAGTGGCTGGCCGAGCCGCCGCCGACGACGCAGGATTCGCTGCAGGCGGCTGGCGATTTCGTGGATGCCATCGACCGTCTCGTGCTTGTGATTGAGCAGCATCTTTCCCGGCTGACGGCTATTTTGAATCTGTTCCAGTTCCTGATGATGGCGTTCGCCATTGGCGGGGCGGTGGTGATGCTCTACACCGGCTACCAGTATGTGATCAACCCGCTGGGGCGCCTGCGCCAGGGGCTGCGCAAGGTCGAGGCTGGCGATTTTGCCGCACGCATCGAGGTCGACACGCAGGACGAGTTTGGCCAGGTGGCGGCCGGTTTCAACCACATGGCCGCGACCCTGAACGCGCTTTACGGAGGGCTGGAATCCAAGGTCGAAGCCAAGACGCGGCGCATCGAGGCGCAGCACGCGCGGCTCAAGGCCTTGTACGAGGTTAGCGCCTTTCTGGCCCAGGCCAACAGTATCAACGAACTGGCGCGCGGGTTTGCCCAGCGCGTGCGAACCCTCATGAAGGCTGATGCTGCGGCGGTCCGTTGGTCCGATGAGGCCAGCCAGCGCTATCTGATGCTGGCTTCGGACTGTTTCCCGCAAGACCTGGAGGAGGAGGAGCGTAGCCTGCTGGCTGGTGCCTGCGCCTGCGGCAACCTGCGGCCGGACGCCCGCACGCGCGTGATCCCAATCCTGAATCATGACGAAGCGCCGGTGCGCCATTGCGCCCGGGCGGGGTACGAAAGCGTGGTCAGCGTGCCGATCCGGCTGCAGCAGCGCCTGCTGGGCGAGTTCAACCTGTTCTTCCGTTCTTGCGTCATGCTGAGCGCGGACGAAACCGAACTGCTGGATGCGCTGGCCAGTCACCTGGCCAGCGCCCTGGAGGGCTTGCGCGCCGCCGCCCTGGAACGTGAAGCCGCCGTCGCCGAGGAGCGTGCCCTGTTGGCGCGCGAACTGCACGACTCGATTGCGCAGTCGCTGGCTTTTCTCAAGATCCAGGTGCAACTGCTGCGAACCGCCATTCAGCGTACGCAGGCCGCGCAGGTACAAACAGCGCTTGATGAACTGGACACCGGGCTGCGGGAAAGCATTGGCGACGTGCGCGAACTGCTGGTGCATTTTCGTACGCGCACCAACACCGACGACATCGAGCAGGCCTTGCAGGAAACGCTGCAGAAGTTCCAGCATCAGACCGGCTTGCCAGCGAATCTGCAGGTCCAGGGCCACGGCCTGCCGCTGCCCTCTGACGTCCAGGTGCAAGTGCTGCATGTGCTTCAGGAGGCACTCTCCAATGTACGCAAGCACGCCGGCGCCACGCAGGTCGATCTGGAGGTGTTCAAGGGCGCGCGCTGGCGCTTTTTGGTGCGCGACAATGGCACCGGCTTCGATACCCACCAAAGCCGAGGCGCATCCCACGTGGGCATGAAAATCATGAGCGAGCGCGCCGGACGGATAGGCGCCGGGGTGACGGTGGTATCCGGGCCGGGCCAGGGCACCACGGTCACCCTGACGCTGCCGCATCACCCGGTAACCGGTGGTGGGGCAACGGGTGCTCAGGATGTGAACCCGCTGCCAAACCCAAGCCCGGCGGCTGAGGAAACAATAAGATGAAAAAAATCCGGCTGCTGGTGGTAGATGACCACACCCTGTTTCGCCGGGGGCTGATCGCGCTGCTGTCGCTCGACGAGCGGTTTGACGTGTCCTGCCAGGCCGGCGACATCGGCGAAGCCCTGCGTTGCGTGGAGCGCAGCAGGCCTGACCTGATCCTGCTGGATAACCACCTGCCGGGGGTTCGCGGTGTGGACGGGATCGCGTCGCTCAAGGACGCAGCCCCGGGCACCCGCATCCTGATGCTGACCGTGAGCGAAAACGAGGACGACCTGACCGCAGCGCTGCAGGCCGGCGCCGACGGTTATCTGCTCAAAACCGTGGAACTCGATCACCTGTCCGAGTTCATCATCAAAGTGCTCGCCGGGGAGTCGGTGGTCAGCCCGGAACTGATGACCAAGCTGGTTACCGCCTTCCGCGCCAAGGCGCCGCCCACGGCAGCGGGCGAAGCTGCCGCGCTGGAGGCGGGCAGCGCGAATGGCGCGCCGCCGCCACGCGACCCGCCGGGCCTGGCGCTGCTGTCGGCCCGCGAACGCGAAGTGCTCACGCACATTGCGCGCGGCGACAGCAACAAGGTCATTGCGCGCAAGCTCGACATCGCCGAAACCACGGTCAAGATCCACGTCCAGCACATTCTGCGCAAGCTGCAGCTGAGTTCGCGTGTGCAGGCTGCGGTGTACGCCGCCGGGCAGGACGCGGACTGACAGCGATCAGCAAAGGGCGTGCAAACCACTTTTCCGTGTCCGGGTGCGCCAGTGTTAACTCTTGATGCTCCTGTTTTGATAGCTAATAGTTCCCGTGTTGCTTGGGCTGCAGGCCTAAAATGCTTAAATTTATGGTTTTGGCTACGCTGCCCCGGCATACGCTGGTGATGGCATCGGGGGACCCTGAAACTGGCTTCAGTTTGATCCGGCCCTAGTTCTTTGGAACTAGGCCGACTGCGTCGCCCTAGTTCTTTTTTGCATTTCCTTACGTTCCAACGGGGGATGGTCAACGCCCCGGGAAAACCCGACAGTCAGTGCATGTCTTCTGGAGAAAGAAACATGGCTTCTGAACTGGGTAATTCAAAAAAAGCGTGGTCGGTGCTGATCGTCAGCACGCTGGCGTTCACGGTCTGCTTCATGGTCTGGATGATGTTTGGCGTGATCGGCATCCCGATCAAGAAGATGCTCAACCTCAATGCCACGGAGTTTGGCCTGCTCGCGGCCACGCCGGTGCTGACGGGCTCGCTGATCCGCGTCCCGCTGGGCATCTGGACCGACCGCTACGGCGGGCGCATCGTCATGGCGGTCCTGATGGCCGTCACGATACCCGCGATCTGGCTCATGAGTTATGCCACGGTCTACTGGCACTTCCTCGTGATTGGCCTGTTTGTTGGTTTGGCCGGCGGTTCGTTCTCGGTCGGCACGCCCTATGTGGCGCGCTGGTTCCCCAAAAATCGCCAGGGCATGGCGATGGGTGTGTACGGCGCCGGCAACTCGGGCGCCGCCGTCAACAAGTTTGTGGCGCCGGTGCTGCTGGTGGCCTTTGGCTGGGCCATGGTGCCGCAGGTGTATGCGGTCATCATGCTGGCCGCGTTGGTGCTGTTCTGGCTGTTCAGCTACAGCGACCCCTCGCACCTGGTGCCCAGCCACGTCAAGTTCAGCGACCAGCTCAAGGCGTTGAAGGACCCGAAAGTCCTCAAGTACTGCCAGTACTACAGCATCGTGTTCGGCGGCTATGTGGCCCTGTCGCTCTGGATGGTGCAGTACTACGTCGGTGAGTTTGGCCTCGATATTCGCGTGGCGGCCCTGCTGGCGGCCTGCTTCTCGCTGCCGGGCGGCGTGCTGCGCGCCTTCGGCGGCATCCTGTCCGACAAGTACGGCGCGCACAGCGTGACCTGGTGGGTGATGTGGGTGAGCTGGGTCTGCCTGTTCCTGCTGTCGTATCCGCAGACCGACTTCACCATCCTCACGATCAACGGACCGATGACCTTTCATCTCGGCCTGAACGTCTACACCTTCACTGGGTTGATGTTCATCCTGGGCATTGCCTGGGCCTTCGGCAAAGCCAGCGTTTTCAAGTACATCAGCGACGACTACGGTGCCAACATTGGCGCCATCAGCGGCATCGTCGGGCTGGCGGGCGGCCTGGGCGGCTTAGTTCTTCCCATAATGTGCGGCGCGCTGATGGACCTGACCGGCATCCGATCCAGCGCCTTCATGCTGATGTATGGTGTGGTCTGGGTGTCGCTGATCTGGATGTATTGGACCGAGGTGCGCCGCGCCGAAGTCATGGGGCGCAATGCAAACGCATTCAGCCTCAAGGATTGACCTGAAAACAACTCTGAAGGAACAATGTGAATACAACAGCCAAAAATCGTGCTGACATCTCCGACTGGCGTCCGGAGGATGAACAGTTCTGGGAAAGCACCGGCAAACACATCGCCAGCCGCAACCTGTGGATATCGATCCCCAACCTGCTGGTGGGTTTCGCCGTCTGGGTCATGTGGGGCATCATCACGGTGCAGATGCTCAACCTGGGTTTTCCGTTCAAGCCCGCCGAGTTGTTCACGCTCACGGCCATCGCCGGCCTGATGGGCGCCACGATGCGCATTCCCGCCTCGTTTTTCATTCGCCTCGCGGGTGGGCGCAACACCATCTTTCTGACGACTGCACTGCTCATTATTCCGGCGGTATGGACCGGCATTGCGTTGCAGGACAAGAGCACGCCGCTATGGGTGTTCCAGGCTTGCGCCTTCCTGTCGGGCATTGGTGGCGGCAATTTCGCCTGCTCCATGTCCAACATCTCGGGCTTCTATCCAAAACGGCTGCAGGGCACCGGTCTCGGCCTCAACGCGGGCCTGGGAAACTTCGGCGTCACCACCATGCAGATACTGATTCCGCTGGTGATGACCGTCGGTTTGTTTGGCGCCGTCGGTGGCGGTTCGATGGTGCTGATGAAGGATTCCGGCTGGATCTTCGGCAAGATTCTGGCTGGCACGCCCACCTACATCCAGAACGCCGGCTTCATCTGGGCCGCCATTCTGGTCCCCCTGGTCATCGCCGCCTGGTTCGGCATGAACAACCTGCTGCCCCTGTCACCCAACTATGGGGGCACTGTGGCCGCCTTTGGCAAGATTTTGTACTTGTGGGGCATTACCTGTGTCATCGGCGTGTTGGGCCTGTATCTGTACCTGCCCGCACCCACCGGCCTGGGCCTGCTCAACATGTGGGTGGCCTTGCCACTGATCATGGTCGTCACGGTGTTCTCCATGAAGCTCGCCGCCTTTGGAGAGATGAAGGGCAACATCGACAAGCAGTTCGAGATATTCAAGAACAAGCACACGTGGTCGATGACGATTCTGTACATTGTGACTTTCGGCTCGTTCATCGGCTTCTCGATGGCGCTGCCGCTGTCGATTGCCGTGATCTTCGGCACCAGCCACGTGCCCGACGCCGCAGGCATCATGCAGCACACACTGAAGAACCCGAACGCACCCTCGGCCCTGACCTATGCCTGGATCGGCCCCTTTGTGGGCGCCCTGATCCGTCCCGTGGGTGGCTGGATTGCTGACAAGGTCGGTGGTTCCATCGTGACACAGGTGATATCGGCCGTGATGGTGCTGGCGTCGGGCGCCGTGGGCTACGTCATGTTGCTGGCCTACGGATCAGCCACGCCTGAGCAGTACTTCTCCTTGTTCATGTGGCTGTTTGTCGTGCTCTTTGCCGCCAGCGGCATTGGCAACGGCTCCACCTTCCGTACCATCGGCGTGATATTTGACCGCCAGCAGGCCGGCCCGGTGCTGGGCTGGACCTCAGCGGTGGCCGCTTATGGCGCCTTCATTGCCCCCGTGGTGATCGGCGCCCAGATCAAGGCCGGCACACCCGAAGTCGCGATGTACGGCTTCGCCGTGTTTTACGCCCTGTGCCTGGTGCTGAACTGGTGGTTCTACCTGCGCAGTGGTGCCGAGATCAAAAACCCCTGACGCGCTGAACCGCTGCTTTTTACCGCTTTACCGTTTCACCGGAGAATCCAATGAGTCATTTTCTTGACCGACTAAGCCACTTTTCCAACCCCCGAGAATCGTTTTCGGGCGACCACGGCGTCACCACGGCTGAAGACCGCACGTGGGAGGACGCCTATCGCAACCGCTGGGCCCACGACAAGATCGTGCGCAGCACGCACGGCGTGAACTGCACCGGTTCGTGCTCCTGGAAAATTTATGTCAAGGGCGGCATCGTGACCTGGGAAACCCAGCAAACCGACTATCCCCGTACCCGTTGGGACATGCCCAACCACGAACCGCGCGGCTGTGCCCGCGGCGCCAGCTACAGCTGGTACCTGTACAGCGCGAACAGGGTGAAGTACCCGCTGGTTCGCGGCCGGCTGCTCAAGCTTTGGCGCGAAGCGCGCCTGTCGATGGATCCGGTCGACGCCTGGGCCTCCATTGCACAGTCTGATGCCAAGCGCAAAGACTACCAAAGTGTGCGCGGACTTGGCGGCTTCGTGCGCGCCAGCTGGGACGAGGTCAACGAGATCGTGGCGGCCTCCAACGTCTACACCATCAAAGAGCATGGGCCCGACCGCATCATTGGTTTTTCGCCGATTCCCGCCATGTCGATGGTCAGCTACGCAGCCGGCAGCCGCTACCTGAGCCTGATCGGCGGCGTGTGCATGAGCTTTTACGACTGGTACTGCGACCTGCCCCCCTCCAGTCCGCAAGTCTGGGGCGAACAGACTGACGTGCCCGAGTCGGCCGACTGGTACAACTCGAGTTTCATCATCGCCTGGGGCTCGAACGTGCCGCAAACGCGCACGCCTGACGCCCACTTCTTCACCGAAGTCCGCTACAAAGGCACCAAGACGGTTGCGATCACGCCCGACTATTCGGAAGTCGCCAAACTCTCCGACATCTGGATGAACCCGAAACAGGGAACCGACGCAGCGGTCGCCATGGCGATGGGCCACGTCATTCTCAAGGAGTTCTACTTCCCCGATGGCGGAAAGCCGCGCAGCGCCTACTTTGACAACTACGTGCGCCGCTACACCGACATGCCCATGCTGGTCATGCTCAAGGAACACCAGCTGCCCAGCGGCGAGACCGTCATGGTGCCCGACCGCTATGTGCGCGCATCGGATTTCAACGGCAATCTCGGCCAGGCCAACAACCCCGACTGGAAAACCGTTGCCATTGACGACAGCGGCAAGGTGGTGCTGCCCAACGGCGCCATCGGTTTCCGCTGGGGTCCTGACGGCCGGGCCGACGAGGGGCAATGGAACCTCGAAGCGAAGGAAGCCTTGCATGGCAACGAGGTCAAACTCAAGCTGTCCGTGATGGAGGGTGAGAACCCAAGCCTTGAGACCGCCAAGGTCGGTTTCCCCTACTTCGGTGGCATCGTCAGCGAGCACTTCCCGAACAATGCGACCGGCGCCGGCAGCAACGATGTGCTGGTGCGCACCGTGCCGGTGCAGCGCATTTCCCTCGGCAAGGCCGGCGAGCAGCGCGAGGCCCTGGTCGCCACCGTGTTTGACCTGCAGGTGGCCAACTACGGGGTGGCGCGCGGCCTGCCAGGCGAGCTGGCGGCCAAGAGCTTTGACGACGACACCCCGTACACGCCCGCATGGCAGGAGCGCATCACGGGCACGCCGCGCGAGCAGCTCATCACCGTGGCCCGCCAGTTTGCCGAGAACGCCGACAAGACGCATGGCAAATCCATGGTCATCATCGGCGCGGCCATGAACCACTGGTACCACAGCGACATGAACTACCGCGGCGTCATCAACATGCTGATGATGTGCGGCTGCATCGGCCAGAGCGGCGGCGGCTGGGCGCACTACGTGGGCCAGGAAAAACTGCGTCCGCAGACCGGCTGGACCGCGCTGGCCTTCGCGCTGGACTGGATCCGCCCGCCGCGGCAGATGAACTCCACCAGCTTCTTCTACGCCCACACCGACCAGTGGCGCTACGAGAAGCTGGGCATGGAGGAGGTGCTCTCGCCTCTGGCCGACAAGAAAATGTTCGGCGGCAGCATGATCGACTACAACGTGCGCGCCGAGCGCATGGGCTGGCTGCCGAGCGCACCGCAGCTGCAGACGAATCCGATGCAGGTGGTGAAGGACGCGCAGGCCCAGGGCCTGGATGCGAAAGATTATGTCGTCAAGTCGCTCAAGGACGGCTCACTCAAGATGAGCTGCGAAGACCCGGACCACCCGGACAACTGGCCGAGCAACTTGTTCGTGTGGCGCTCCAACATCCTGGGTTCCAGCGGCAAAGGCCACGAGTACTTCCTCAAGCACCTGCTGGGCACCAGCCACGGCGTGCAGGGCAAGGACCTCGGCAAGGACGATGCCAAACCCACCGAAGTGGTGTGGCCCGACAAGGCGCCCGAGGGCAAGCTTGACCTGCAGGAGACACTGGACTTCCGCATGCGCACCGCCGGCCTGTACTCCGACATCGTGCTGCCCACCGCCACCTGGTATGAGAAGAACGACCTCAACACCAGCGACATGCACCCCTTCATTCACCCGCTGTCCACCGCGGTGGACCCGGCCTGGCAGTCCCGTAGCGACTGGGACATCTACAAGGGCTTTGCCAAGAAATTCAGCGAAGTGTGCGTGGGCCACCTGGGCGTGGAACGCGAGATGGTGCTGACGCCCCTGATGCACGACACCCCCGCCGAGCTGGCCCAGCCCTTCGGCGTGAAAGAGTGGAGCAAAGGGGAGATTGACCTGATTCCCGGCAAGACAGCGCCCAACATGGCCGTGGTCGAACGCGACTACCCCAACGTGTACAAGCGCTTCACGGCCCTGGGCCCCCTGATGAACAAAGTGGGCAATGGCGGCAAAGGCATCAACTGGAACACCCAGACCGAGGTGAAGCAACTGGGCGAACTCAATGGCTTCCATACGGCCGAGGGCGTGACCTGCGGCATGCCGAAGATCGAGACCGACATCGATGCCTGCGAAGTCGTGCTGCAGCTCGCGCCGGAGACCAATGGCCATGTCGCCGTCAAGGCCTGGCAGGCCCTGGGCAAGCAGACCGGCCTGGACCACACCCACCTGGCGATCCACCGCGAAGACGAGAAAATCCGCTTCCGCGACATCCAGGCCCAGCCGCGCAAGATCATCAGCTCACCGACCTGGAGCGGCATCGAATCCGAGACCGTGTCCTACAACGCGGGCTACACCAACGTGCACGAGATGATCCCCTGGCGCACGCTGACCGGTCGCCAGCAGTTCTACATGGACCATCCCTGGATGACTGCTTTCGGCGAAGGCTTCACCAGCTACCGTCCGCCGGTCGATTTGAAAACCACCGCTGGTATTCATGGCATCAAGCCCAATGGCAATACCGAAATTTTGCTGAACTTCATTACGCCGCACCAGAAGTGGGGCATTCACTCCACCTACAGTGACAACCTGATGATGCTCACGCTCAATCGCGGCGGGCCGGTCATCTGGCTTAGCGAGGACGATGCCAAGAGTGCCGGCATTGTGGACAACGATTGGGTCGAGCTGTTCAACATCAACGGCGCCATTGCGGCCCGCGCGGTGGTGAGCCAGCGGGTGAACAATGGCATGGTCATGATGTACCACGCCCAGGAGAAAATCATCAACACCCCGGGCTCGGAAATCACCGGCATTCGCGGCGGCATCCACAACTCGGTGACACGCATCGTGCTCAAACCGACCCACATGATCGGTGGCTACGCCCAGTTCAGCTACGGCTTCAACTACTACGGAACCATTGGCACCAACCGCGACGAGTTTGTGGTTGTTCGCAAGATGGACAAGATTGACTGGCTGGACGACGAACCCAGCTCGACCTCGACCGAAGCCCACGCCTAAGGAGAACAGAGATGAAAATACGCGCTCAAATCGGCATGGTGCTGAACCTGGACAAGTGCATCGGTTGCCACACCTGTTCCGTCACCTGCAAGAACGTCTGGACCAGCCGTCCTGGCATGGAATACGCCTGGTTCAACAACGTCGAGACCAAGCCCGGCATTGGTTACCCCAAGGAGTGGGAAAACCAGGACAAATGGAACGGCGGCTGGGTTCGCAAGAGCGATGGCTCGATCGAGCCGCGCCAGGGTGGCAAGTGGAAGCTCTTGATGCGCCTCTTCGCGAATCCGAACATGCCGCAGATTGACGACTACTACGAGCCCTTCACCTTCGACTACGACCACCTGCAGTCGGCGCCCGAAATGAAGGCCACGCCGACCGCGCGGCCGCGCAGCCTGATCACCGGCAAGCGCATGGAAAAAATCGAATGGGGTCCGAACTGGGAAGAAATCCTCGGCGGCGAGTTTTCCAAGCGCAGCAAGGACGCCAACCTGGCCAACTTTGACCAGGTCCAGAAGGACATGGTCGGCCAGTTTGAAAACACCTTCATGATGTATCTGCCGCGCCTGTGCGAGCACTGCCTGAACCCGACCTGCGTGGCGTCCTGCCCCTCGGGCTCGATCTACAAGCGCGAGGAAGACGGCATCGTGCTGATCGACCAGGACAAGTGCCGGGGCTGGCGCATGTGCGTTTCGGGTTGCCCGTACAAAAAGATTTACTACAACTGGAAGAGCGGCAAGGCCGAGAAGTGCACCTTTTGCTACCCGCGTATCGAGGCCGGCCAGCCCACGGTGTGCAGCGAAACCTGCGTCGGACGCATCCGTTACCTCGGTGTGGTGCTGTATGACGCCGACCGCATCCAGGAAGCGGCCAGCGTGGAAGACGACAAGGACCTGTACCAGGCGCAGCTCGACATCTTCCTGAACCCGCACGATCCGAAGGTGATCGCACAGGCCCGTCTGGATGGCATTCCCGAGGCCTGGCTCGAAGGCGCGCGCAAGAGCCCGGTCTACAAGATGGCCGTGGAGTGGAAGGTGGCCTTGCCGCTTCACCCCGAATACCGCACGCTGCCCATGGTCTGGTATGTGCCGCCGCTGTCGCCCATCAGCGCTGCGGCCAATGCAGGCCATATTGGCATCAACGGCGAGCTGCCGGACATCGCCCAGATGCGCATTCCCGTGCAGTACCTGGCCAACCTGCTGACGGCGGGTGACACCGCGCCGGTGATTCGTTCGCTCCAGCGCATGCTGGCCATGCGCTCCTACCAGCGCAGCAAGCATGTGGACCAGGTACAGAACCTGGCCGTGCTGGAGCAAGCCGGTCTCACCGTGGCCGAGGTCGAGGACATGTACCACATCATGGCGATCGCCAACTACGAAGACCGCTTCGTGATCCCGAGCAGCCACCGCGAATACGCCGAAAACGCGTTCGATATGCGCGGAGGTTGTGGCTTTACGTTCGGCAACGGTTGCTCCGACGGCGCCAGCGACGTCAGCCTGTTTGGCGGCAACAAAAAACGCACTATTCCCATCAAGGTGGAGGTCTGAGACATGGCACTTTTTAACAACCCTCCGGTGGCGTCCAAGAGCCTGCGCGTGCTGGCCCGGCTGCTCGGTTATCCCGACGCCGAGCTGCGCGGCAACCTCGCGGAACTTCGCCAAGCGTTGCACGGCGAGCGCGCACTGCCGCCGCAGCGGCTGGCCGAACTTGACGCCTTGATCGATTCGCTGGCGCATCCAGAGCCGCTCGACACCGAAGCCGCCTATGTGGAACTCTTTGACCGTGGCCGCGCCACCTCGCTGCACCTGTTCGAGCATGTGCACGGCGACTCGCGCGACCGTGGGCCGGCCATGATCGACCTGGCGCAGACCTACGAGAAGGCAGGCATGTACCTGGCCGAAGGCGAGATGCCCGACTTCCTGCCGGTGGTGCTCGAATTCACCTCGACGCAGCCGCCACGCGAGGCGCGCGAGTTCCTGGCCGAGATGGCGCATATTTTCAACGCGATTTTTTCGGCGCTGCAGCAACGCGGCAGCGCTTACGCCTGCGTGCTGGGCGCGCTGCTGGAGCTGGCCGGCGAAAAAGCCCAGCCGGTGCAAGTCGCCGCCGAAGAGCCGATAGACGCGGCCTGGGAAGAGCCGCTCGTTTTTGACGGCTGCTCGTCCAAGGGCCAGGCCAGGCCTGACCAGCCGCAACCGATTCACATCGTCCGCAAGGGACGTCCTATAGAAGGAGCGCAAGCATGACTTCGCTGAACGATTTTCTTTTTGGCATCTACCCCTACATCTGCCTGACGGTGTTCCTGCTCGGCAGCCTGATCCGCTTCGACCGCGACCAGTACACCTGGAAGAGCGATTCCTCGCAACTGCTGCGCGCCGGCCAGTTGCGCTGGGGCAGCAACCTGTTTCACGTCGGCGTGCTGTTTCTGTTCTTCGGACACACCTTCGGCATGCTGACGCCGCACTTCATCTACGAGCCCTTCATCGGCGCGGGTGCCAAGCAGGTGGTGGCCATGACCTCAGGCGGTCTGTTTGGTCTGCTCGGGTTCATCGGCGTCTCCATTTTGCTGCACCGTCGCCTGTCTGACCCGCGGATTCGTGTCAACTCCAAAACCAGCGACATTGTGCTGCTGTGGCTGCTCTGGCTTCAGCTGGCGCTCGGCCTGGCCACGATTCCCCTGTCGGCACAGCACCTGGACGGCAGCATGATGATGAAGCTGGCCGGCTGGGCGCAGTCCATCGTGACCTTCCAGGCCGGCGCGCCAGAACTGCTGGCAGAGGCGGGCTGGGTCTTCAAGGCGCACATGTTCCTGGGCATGTCGATCTTCCTGATCTTTCCGTTCACCCGCCTGGTGCATGTGTGGAGCGGGTTTGGCTCTGTGGCCTATCTCGTGCGTCCGTACCAGATCGTGCGCAGCCGCCGTCTCGGTGTCCCCGCCCCCAAGTCGCATGGCAACCGTTAAAACGTCGTCACCAGAAGGTCATTTCATGAACGCACCAACTTCCACACCTGCTGCCGTGTCCGGGGGCTGCGGCAGCGGCGCCTGCCAGTGCGCGAGCACGGCCGGTGATGCCGTCGCCACTGCTACTGCAGCACCCACCATGGCGTATGTCAACGGCATTGCCTTGCATGCGCCGGGGCAGCGCCCGGACACGGCCACGCTGCGTGAATCGGCTTATTCCGAACTGCTGCGCCAGCAGGCGGTGCTGGCAGGCCTGCTGCCGCGCCACACCGGACTGACGGCGCCCGAGCTTGGCGAGGCCGAGCGCAAGGTCATTGAGGCCATGGTGGACCGGGAGGTGGTGACCCCCCAGCCTGGCGAAGAGGAGTGCGGGCGCTATTACGAAGCCAACAAGCCGCAATTCATGGTTGGACAGGCGCTGCATGTACGGCACATCCTGTTTGCCGTGACGCCTGGCGTCAACGTCCATGCCCTGACGGTCCATGCTGAGACAGCCTTGCTGGAACTCACCCGCAAGGATGCTCACCCGGATCGCTTTGCCCAACTGGCGGCCGAGCTGTCGAACTGTCCCACCAGTGCCCAAGGGGGTGACTTGGGCTGGATTGGTCCTGACGACTGCGCCCCCGAGCTGGCCAACGAACTGTTTCACCAGAAGCATTCGCAGTGGGGCATGGGGGTGCATCCACGTCTCACGCACACGCGCTTCGGTTTCCACATCATCGAGGTGCTGAATCGCCGTGTCGGCAAGCAGCCAGCCTATGAGGAAGTGCGCGAGCGCATTGCCGCCCTGTTGACCATGCAGTCGCGTGCCAGGGCGCTGCACCAGTACATGACGCTGCTGGTGGGACAGGCGCTGGTGGAAGGCATCGCGTTGGAAGGGGCCGATTCGCCTCTGGTGCAATGAGCGAGGGCGCCGCCGACGAACTGCTGTTGCGTTTGCGGCGTTTTCAATCCGATTACTTTCCCCTGCACCAGCAGCGCTTTCAGGACCTGGTGGCGCGGGGCCAGCATCCCAAGACGCTGTTTATTGGATGCTCGGACTCGCGTCTGGTGCCCTATCTGCTGACCGGCACGGGGCCGGGCGAGTTGTTTATTGTGCGCAACGTGGGCGCGTTCATTCCGCCCTATGACGGCTCGCACGGCTTGCACGGCACCATGGCCGCGATTGAGTACGCGGTGCTGACCCTGCAGGTGGAACGCATCATCGTCTGCGGCCACAGCCATTGCGGGGCCATTCGTGCCGCCTATGAAGGCGTGCCCGAGGAAGCCGTGGCGCTGCAGGCCTGGCTCAAGCTGGCCCGCGAGGCCTTGCTGCCGGTGCAGCCCAGCCCCGAGGCGATGCGCCGCACCGAGCAGCGCTCGGTAGTGTTGCAGCTCGAACGCCTGATGGACTACCCCTTTGTCCGGCGTGAAGTGGAGGGTGGAAGGCTCACGCTGCACGGCTGGCATTACGTGATTGAAGAAGGCGAGGTCCATGTCTTCGATGTCAAAAGCGGCGAGTTTGTTCCGGCGTCCACGGCCTCCCACAGCGGTACAGGTCCTTACCAGGCGATCGAAGATTCGATTTCCAGTCCCGTGTTCAATGAAATCGACGACAGTTATGCCAACCTCGGCACTCCGGGCAGACCCACCCCCTAACTGGCTATAAAAATCACAGATTCGGATAAATTCTTGAACCGGGTCAAGGACTGACTGGCATGTAAACGGTACTCTTCAACGAGATACACATTTCAGGAGTTCAGAAAATGAATCAGGTCAAAGCCAGCGGGTTCACCAAGCAAATGGCCCGCAACATGTTTTACGGAGGGTCCGTATTCTTCATATTCGTGTTTGCCGCACTCATATTTGACAGCGAGCGAAAAATCCCATTCAGATCCAATGCGGAGGCCATTACACCGGCGGTGGTGCGCGGCAAGGGACTTTGGGAAACGCGCAACTGCATCGGCTGCCACACCCTGTTGGGTGAAGGCGCATATTTTGCGCCCGAACTGGGCAACGTGTACAAACGCCGTGGCGGCGAGTTCATCAAGGCATGGATCAAGGCTCAACCCACCCAGACCCCGGGACGCCGACAAATGCCGCAGTTCAATTTCACGGATGCGCAACTTGATGACATGGTGGAGTTCTTGCGTTGGACGAACAACGTGAACACCGAAAAATGGCCTCCCAATATTGAAGGCTGAACGTTGAGGCACGTCTGAACGAACAAGGAAACTCAAATGCAAGCGACAACACTCAAGTACAAATCTCAAGGGGTTGCGAAGTATTACTTCATAGCCGCCTTGATTCTTTTCACGGCCCAGATCGTATTTGGTATCGGGCTAGGCCTGCAATACGTGATCGGCGACTTCCTCTTTCCCTATATCCCGTTCAACCAGGCCCGGATGGTGCATACCAACCTGCTCATCGTCTGGCTGCTGTTTGGCTTCCAGGGGGCCGCCTACTACCTAGTGCCGGAGGAATCCGAAACAGAGTTGTACAGCACAAAGCTGGCGATGGTGCTGTTCTGGGTCTTTCTGGCCGCAGGGGCTCTGACCATCGTGGGCTACCTCGCGGTTCCCTATGCCACGCTGGCAAAGTGGACCGGCAACGAATTGCTGGCCACCATGGGACGGGAGTTTCTCGAGCAACCTTTGCCAACCAAGGTAGGCATTGTGGTGGTTATGCTGGGCTTTCTGTTCAACATCAGCATGACGGTGCTCAAAGGTCGCAAGACCAGTATTTCGCTGGTACTGCTGATGGGCTTGTGGGGCCTGGCGCTGATGTTCCTGTTCAGCTTCGTCAACCCGGACAACCTAGTCCGCGACAAAATGTACTGGTGGTTTGTCGTGCATTTGTGGGTTGAGGGAACCTGGGAGTTGATTCTGGGCGCATTGCTTGCATTCGTGCTCATCAAAACCACAGGGGTCGACCGTGAAGTCATTGACAAATGGCTGTATGTCATCATTGCCATGGCTCTGATCACAGGCATTCTGGGCACGGGTCACCATTTCTTCTTCATCGGCATGCCAGGCTACTGGCTGTGGGTTGGCAGCATCTTCTCGGCACTGGAACCTATCCCGTTCTTCATGATGACCGTGTTTGCTTTCAACATGGTTCAGCGCCGCCGCCGGGAACATCCCAACCAGGCTGCCCTGCTGTGGGCTGTCGGCTGCTCCGTGGTCGGATTCCTGGGCGCCGGTGTGTGGGGTTTCATGCACACATTGAGCCCCATCAACTACTACACACACGGCAGCCAAATCACAGCCGCGCATGGTCACCTTGCGTTTTATGGCGCCTATGTCATGGTGGTTCTGGCCATGATCAGTTATGCGATGCCAACCCTCCGGGGGCGCGAGGCCAACAGCCGCCGCGCGCAAAGCTTCGAAATGTGGAGCTTCTGGATGATGACCGTGGGCATGGGTGTCATGGCGCTGGCTCTTACCGGCGCAGGCATTCTGCAAGTTTGGCTGCAGCGCATGCCCACCGAAGGCGCCATGTCATTTATGGCAACGCAAGAGCAGCTCAACTTCTTCTACTGGCTGCGCATGGCCGGCGGCGTGGGTTTCCTGCTCGGACTGATGACCTACCTATTCAGTTTCTTCGCCAAACCGGGGGCGGATGAAGGCGAGGTCGGCGTTGCCTCGCCAGGCATGATGCCGCGACGGACTCAGGCGGTCTAAGGTGATGCAGGCGGCAACCCTACCGTTCTACGCAGAGCAGGGCAACGAGTGCGACCTCTTTGAGCATGCGTGGAAAAAGCAGTTGCCGCTTCTCATCAAAGGCCCCACCGGTTGTGGCAAAACCCGGTTCGTCGAACACATGGCCGCCCGGTTGGGGCGGCCTCTTGTCACAGTGTCGTGCCATGACGATCTCAGCGCCGCAGACCTGGTCGGCCGTTTTTTGATTGGCAACGGCAACACCGTGTGGTCTGACGGCCCGCTGGCCCGCGCAGTGCGCAGTGGCGCCATTTGCTACCTCGATGAAGTGGTGGAGGCGCGCAAAGACACCACCGTTGTGCTGCATCCGCTGGCCGATGACCGGCGCATACTGCCGATCGAACGAACCGGTGAACAACTCGCGGCACCGCCTGAATTCATGTTGGTGATTTCCTACAACCCGGGCTACCAGAATTTGCTCAAGGGCCTTAAACCCAGCACCCGGCAACGCTTTTTGGCGTTAAGCATGAGCTATCCGGTTCCTGAGGTCGAGATCGCCATTGTCCAGGCTGAAACCGGCGTTTCGACGCCATGCGCAACCCAACTGGTTCAACTGGCAAAGTCTTTGCGATGCCTGACAGAGTACGACCTGGAGGAAACCGCCAGCACCCGGCTGCTCGTTTCGGCAGGCCGTCTGGTGGCTTCTGGTTTGTCACTGCAGGGGGCCTGTAGAGCCGCCATTATTGACGCCCTGACGGACGACACCGCGACCGCCGAAGCCCTGGGTGAGGTCGTGCGCGCCCTGGTTGGCGATGCCCCCTGATCTTTCGCCCCTGGCCGCGACGCTGGAAACCTCGGCCCGGGCTAGAACCAGGCCTGGGCAACTTCAAAAATCACGCCGTGCAGCGCAGGCCGTGTTCTTCCTTCTGTTCGTTCTGGCGCCGGCGCTGAATTTGCTGCGCTTTGACCTGTACGATACACAATTATGGTTTATGGGAATGCGCTGGTCGCTGGGAATCGGTGCCCTTGCCAGCGGCGAAATCAATGCCACGCAAGCGGGCATCAGCATTTTGCTGCGCGCATTTTTGCCGGCGATCGTGTTCGTCACCGTATTTCTGGGCATTGCTTACCGCTATGGCCGCCTCTACTGTGGCTGGCTATGCCCCCATTTTTCAGCGGTTGAGTTGCTCAATAACTTTTTACATCGTGCCTCCGGCAAACTCAGCCTGTGGGACCGCGGCACGACACCACGCGTCAACGTGAAGCCCAAGGCCCGCTGGTGGCCGCTTTTTGCCCTGAGTTGCGCGTTGATGGGCTTCCTGTGGGCCATCACACTCTTGACGTATCTGCTGCCGCCAACAGTGATCTGGGGTGGCCTGATACAGGGCACATTGACCCCCAACCAGACGCGCTTCATTGTGATAGGCAGCCTGGTATTGACTGCGGAATTTGCCTTCGCCAGGCATTTGTTTTGTCGCTTTGGCTGCGCCGTGGGCTTGTTTCAAAGTTTGGCCTGGATGGCCAACCCGCGCGGCATGGTGGTTGCGTTTGCACGGGATCGCGCACGGGATTGCAAGACTTGCGACCCGCCAAGAGGCTCTGCTTGTGACAACGCTTGTCCGATGCGGCTCAATCCCCGCAACATCAAACGCCTGATGTTCTCTTGCGTGCAGTGCGGTCAGTGTCTGAGCGCTTGCGACACTTCACAGCAAGCCCAGGCGCGCGAACCAACCCTGCAATGGCAAGTGGGTGTTGAGGCGCTGCGCGAAACCCTGCGCCAGCGTCGCAGAGAGCATTCAGAGAGTTCTTGATGGAAGAAATGGTAGGACGCTGGTGGCATCACGCGGTGACGCGTCTGGCGCAACGTGGTAACCCTGAGGCCATTGTTCATCTCAATGATGTCCAAAAGTCGATTGGCGTTCTATTTCGGGCGGCAGGCGGTTCGGCCGCGTTGCGGCTGGCGCCAGCCTCCGAGCAGCGCATGGGTGGTCCGCGGAGCTGGCTGCAAAGAGTTGCCGGCAGTGGTGGCCGGGCCGACACGGCACGGCTTGAGCCCGATGTGCTCGCACTGCCCGCGTCGCTGTCGGTATTTGATGATCGAACGCTGAACCGGGATTTGTACCTCTGGCTTGCCATTCAATCGGCCTGCTTCGAACACACCGGCAACTGGGTCGCCGATAACTGCCGCGCCAGTCTGCGGGGGCTGTGCCACTTCCCCGGCTTTGCGCCAAGGTACAGGCAATTGCAGAGCGCACATCTTTCACAGCGTGCCAACCCAAGCCATCTGCGAGGAACCGCCGCTCTGGCTGAAGCCGCCATTCAGGCCGCCTTGCGGGGCGATGGCTTGAGTGCCTGTCAGGTTGAGCCATCGGACGTGGCGCCGGTATGGCTGTGGGTAGGCGCTGGAGGTGCCCTGGCATGCGGGGCGGCACGAAGCGCGGGCACGCAGGATCCGGTGGATGCCGCGCGCGCCAACTCTGCCGAGGACAAACAACGTCGACGCACGGAGCGCGCGCAGGAAAGTCAGGGACGTAACGCCATGGTGCTGCCTTTTCGGGGCGAGGCCCTGATGTCCTGGAGCGAGATGGTGCGCGTCAACCGCAGCACCGACGACGAAGATGACGGCAACGCCGTCGCGGCAGCCAACGACATGGACAAGCTGTCGTTGGCACCCGACGGTCAAACACTGGCATCGCGCGTCAAGTTTGATCTGGATCTGCCGAGCACGAGTGCCGACGACTTGCCTTTGGGGCCTGGACTGCACCTTCCCGAATGGGACTACCGGCGTGGCGTCATGCAGCCTGATCATTGTGTTGTACAAGTCATGGAGGCGCGTCCGGGCGCCTCTTTTGTGCCATCGCCAACTCTTCGATTGACAGCTCGGCGCGTGCGCCGTCGCCTGGAGACGCTGCGCGACGCACCCCGCCCGCAACACGGACAGGACAGCGGGGACGCCATTGACCTGGATGCCTGGGTACGCTTCAGCGCCGACCAGCTGGGGCACTGCGGCCTGCGCAGCGATGCGCCGCCGGTCTACACACGGCACGCCCGCAGTGAGCGCAGCCTCGCCACCTTGCTGCTGGCTGATTTGTCGCTGTCGACCGACGCCCATGCGACGTCGCAAGTCCGTGTCATTGATGTCATTCGCGATGCGCTGTTTGTTTTCGGCGAGGCCTTGTGCGCCGTGGGGGACCCGTTTGCCATGTGGGGGTTCAGCTCGGTGCGCCGCCACCATGTCAGACTGCAGCGCCTCAAGAGTTTTGACGAAGCATGGAATGAAACCACCCGGGCACGCGTGGGCGCCGTTCGGCCCGGCTACTACACCCGCATGGGTGCCGCAATACGTCACGCCACACGCCAGTTATCGGGGCGGCCGGAGCGCCGCCGCCTGTTGATGCTGCTGACCGACGGAAAGCCCAACGACCTGGACATTTATGAGGGGCGCTACGGCATCGAGGATACCCGTCATGCCATTCATGAAGCGCATGCCGCGGGCCTGTCACCCTTTTGCGTCACCATCGATGAATCCGGTCATGACTACCTTCCGCTGCTTTTTGGCCAACGGGGCTATGCACTGGTTCACCGGCCAGAAGACCTGGTCAACCGGTTAACGCAGGCCTGGGCGACACTGGCCCGTCAATAGAAACGCACTTCGGAGCCGCACCGCCTCCAGCTTGAATTCGACGGTGCATTGGCCCCACCATGCCGGTCTGATCTTTTGTCCATTTTTTCAACTGGAGGCCTTGGCACGTCCACTACAATTAAACAGCCACACCAACTCACCACCGGTAGAAAAAATCAAAATGGATACCGAACAGTTCGATATGCTGCGTTACCTGTCAGTGCTGCCACTGTTCAGCAACTTATCGCAACTTGAACGAGAACGCTTAGCTCAAAGCTGCCAACTGAAACGATTTGTCCGGGGTGATATGGTGTTTCGGGTGGGAGAGGAATGCGACGCTTTTTATGTCGTCGTGGTGGGGCAAATCAAACTGTACGTTGCCTCACCTTCCGGTCATGAGAAGGTGATTGAAATCGTGAGCCCTGGTCACAGCTTTGCAGAAGCCATGATGTTTCTCAGTATGCCTTGTATTTTGAACGCTCAAGCACTGGTTGACACCTTGCTTTTGCGTGTCAGCAAGCAGTCCGTATTCAGTGAAATAGAACGCGATCCGCGCTTTTCAATGCACATGCTTGCTGGCATCTCGCGTCGGCTACACGGCTTGATTCGAGACGTAGAGGGCTATGCCTTGCACAGTGGCATGCAACGGCTGATCGGCTACCTGCTGCGGGAGGTTGAGGACGAAAATGCCGACAGGATTGGCGCCGTCACCGTTGCCTTGCCCGTGAGCAAAGCCACCATTGCCTCACGCCTGTCGCTAACCCCCGAATATTTCTCTCGCGTTTTGCACGAACTTGAAGCCGAAGGTCTGATCGAAATAGACAAGCGCGAGGTCCGTATTCTTGATGTACAACGCCTCGCCAGCTACGGTTCGCATTGACTAATTGCCCCGACAAGAACCGCAACCCAAATCGTGCCGAATAAATAATTTGGATCGAGGCTGTTGGAACTTTGCACGGCTGTACGCGCTGTATCAGGGAGACTCCTTCTTTGTGACCCGCGCCAAGCCCGATTTCAATGCCTGACGGGTGTATCGCAGAACTGCAAACAGGCATCACCAGCCAATCAATGGCTGGTGCCCTCTGAGCGACTGATTTTATTGAACACATTGTATTTTCCGGAAGGTTTCTTCATCTTGATCCGCTTGACAACCTCCAGCGTCACTGCGTCGTAAATAACCAGCTCTCCATCAATTTCCCAGATGCTGACCACCGCATATTTGCCATCCCGCGTGAATTCTGTATGCGCTGCAATCTTGCCTGGGCTGGGCTTGAGTTGCTTGACGATTTCCAACGTTTTTTTGTCGATGATCTGGATCACATCGCTATTTTTTGGATCGTTAAAGACATCGACCCAGGCATACGGCGTGTTCTCGTGGCTGCGCATGAAGAAGCCAGGCCCCAGGGTGGGTATCTGCTTGATGGTCTGCCATGATTTCATGTCGATCACCGACACCACGCCATCTTTCAGGTTGGGCGTCGCCATCACGGGCTGACCCTGATAGGACCAGGATATGCCGGAGCCCAAGTGCGGCAAACCCGGCAGGCCAACATCGGCTGTTTTGCGCCCGCTATTGAGGTTCACCACCTGACCCTGACCGCCGCGCGAGGAGCCAAACACGTGGTCATAGGCGGGGTCGAAGAAGAAGTCATCCAGATAGTCATCGAGCTGGATGCGACGTGGCACAAAAGGCCCTTTGACGCCAAGCCCCGGCGTCAGCCGGTTGTCTGGCGCCGGGTCTGCGTCAGCCGGGGGCGCCTTTTCGGCGTAGCTAAGCTCCCATACTTCCGCAATATCTTTCAGGGCCGCTATGAAGCTTTTGCGCGGGGCGGCGTCATAGATGGCCGACACGCGTGACGACTTGCCGCTATCGTCCTTGACGTCGATCACCCGGATGGGCGACAGGTCACGGGTGTCGAGCGCTACCAGCGTATGGGGAAAGTAGTTGGCGACCAGGGCGAAGCGCCCGTCACTGGACACCGCCAGATTGCGCGTATTGATGCCGGCACGAATTTCGGCCACCAGTGTCAGATTCCAGATGTCATATTTGGCAACCCAGCCGTCGCGCGAAGCGAAATAAACATAACGCCCATCAGGCGAGAACTTGGGCCCGCCATGCAGGGCATAGCGAGTGGGGAAACGGGTAATCGGCTCGAACTTGTCGCCATCGAGGATGGTCGCATGGTGGTCGCCAAGCTCCACCACCACGAACAGATTGAGCGGGTCAGCCGAAAATACGGGTTTGTCCGGCAGGCTGCCGGCCTTGACATGTTCAACCCGGGACGCGCGGATTTCATCCATGCCCCATGCCGGTGTCTTGGCCAGCGGTTCATAGATCAGGTCCGTCAGCGATGCGATCTCCTGCGGCGTCAGGCTGGAGCCAAAGGCGGGCATCTGGGTGGCCTGCCGGCCTTGCGCGATGGTTTGGATGGCATCCGGACGGCGCAGGCGCGCAAGGTTTCCGGGCAGCAAGGCAGGCCCGGTGCCGCCCAGTCGGTCGGCGCCATGGCAGGACGCGCAGTGCGACTGATAAACCTTGCCTGTATCGACCACGGCATGGGTGGCCGCAGGGCCTGCCGCATTCACGGGCACGGGTTTTTCCGAGGCCGCCCATGCCGCAGGCAGAAAAGCGCCTGCCAGCAGCCCCATCAGCCCGGGCAACAGTTTGTGGAACAGGGCTGTGCTCATGGGGTGACCCTCGCCCTGCGTACGCCAATAAATGGTTTCATCGGGACCCGTTCCCGTTCCCGTTCGCCGGCCAGCCCGATTTCCGTATCCGACAAATAGCAGGCCGGGTCTTCCTGCCAGGCGTCGCCGGTCAACTGCAGGGCGCGCACTCGCGTGTTGCCGCCGCAAACATCGAAATAGCGGCACTCTGCGCAGCGGCCCTTGATCGTGCGCGGAACCGCCTTGAGCCCCGCCATCAGGGGGTCCGAGGTATCGCGCCAGATGTCGGAAAAGGCCCGCTCGCGCACATTGCCCAGGTTGTGGTGCCACCAGAAGGTGTCCGGGTGGACATTGCCCAGGTTATCGATATTGGCGACATTGACGCCGGACGAGTTGCCGCCCCACTGCGCCAGCCTGGCGCGCAGCGCCGCCTCCTGCTGCGGGAAACGGCGCCGCACCCAGTGCAGCAGGTACACGCCATCGGCATCGTTGTTTCCGGTGACGAATTCCTTTTCAGCGCCATTTTCAATATTTTTCCAGCAGGTGTCGAACAGCAAATCCATCGCCTTGCGGGTTGTTTCCAGGAACGCATCACGGCCGCGGTTGGTGTTGCCGCGCCCTGCGTAGTTGAGATGCGACAAATAGAACTTGTCGATGCCTTCATCATCGACCAGCCTGAGCAAGGCAGGCAGGTCGTGTGCGTTGTCCTGCGTCAGCGTGAAGCGCACGCCGATCTTGATCCCCGCATCACGGCACAGCCTGACGCCCCGCAGCGACGCATCGAAAGCGCCTTCCTTGCGGCGGAACTTGTCATGTGTTTCGCGGATACCGTCGAGGCTGATGCCGACGTAGTCGAAACCGATGGCCGCGATGCGCTCGATGGTCGATGCATCCACCAGCGTCCCGTTGGTCGACAGGCCGACATAAAAACCCATCTCTTTTGCGCGCCGTGAAATGTCATAAATATCCTTGCGCAGCAGGGGCTCGCCCCCCGACAAAATAAGCACCGGCACGCCGAAGCCACGCAAATCGTCCATCACGCCATAAACTTCCGCGCAACTCAGTTCGCCGGCGAAATCCTTGTCCGCCGAAATCGAATAACAATGCCTGCAGGTCAGGTTGCAGCGGCGAATCAGGTTCCAGATCACCACCGGACCGGGCGGGTTGCGTCTGGGGCCGGGCGGCGTGGGGTGTGCGATTTCTCGCATGTAGTGGGTGATTCGAAACACGGTGGGTCCTCTATTCGGTTTTTTTTTGGCCCGCCAGGCGCAGGCCCGTTTTTTTCAATATGCGGGTGCTGTACAAAATTGTGTGGCTCCGCACATGCTCGCCCAGCAGTGCGGCGATTTGTGAAACTTTCTGCTCGACTTCGTCGCGGCTCTTGCCGTGCACCATGGCGAACAGGTTGTACGGCCACTGCGGCAGGCGGCGTGGACGGCGATAACAGTGACTGACGAATTCGAAGCCGCCGACCGACGCCCCCAGTTGATCCACCCGGTCATCGGGCACATCCCACACCGACATGCCGTTGGCGCGGTAGCCGATGGCGTAGTGATTCGGCACCACCCCCAGACGGCGGATCACGCCGGTCTCCTGCATGCGGAGAATCCGCGTCATCACTTGCCTGGGCTCGAGCTGCAGGCTTTGCGCGATGGCGTGGTAGGGCCGCGCCACCAGCGGCAGACCGCCTTGCGTCGCCACGATGATGGCGCGATCAGTGGCGTCGATAGCTGGCAACTGGAACCCCACCCCGGTGATGTCTGTCATGTGCTTGCTTACGCTTTGAGTTTCAATTCGACGAAGTATTCCCGCGACTTGGGGAAGTTGAGTACGCTGCAACCAGTGTCCTGCTCTATCCGGGCGATGACCTCCTCGATTTCATCCGGCGTTTCGGTGGCGATGACGAACCACATATTGAGTTCATGGTCGCGCGCATAATTGTGCGCCACCTGTGGCAAGGCATTGACGCGTTGCGCCACCAGTTCGTACGCTTCGACTGGCGCATGCAAGGCAGCCAGGGTAAAGGCGCCACCCATGCGCTCGATCTGATACAAAGGGCCGACACGGGTGAGAACACCCTGCGCCAACAGTCGGGCGAGCCGCGCCATCAACTCATCCTCTTGCAGCCCAAGACGCTGCGCCGCTTCAAGATAAGGGCGCTCACACACCGCAAGCCCCTCCTGCAAACCGTTGATGATGTCGCGGTCAATCTGATCCACTGGCCAACTCCGGTGAGATGTCGTTGTTCACATGGGAGACATAGCGCGCACCGCATTGCTTGAAACGGCGGCAACTGAACAGGACCTGAAACGGATAAGAACCCAGCCCGCAGGCCTGTGCCAGGGTGGCGATGCGTTGTTCGACCTCTTGGCGATCCTTGCCATGGATCATGCAAAAAAGGTTGTATGGCCAGTGGGGCAACTTCCGCGGTCGGCGATAGCACAGGCTAACCTGGCCGGAATCCGCAATGCTTCTGCCCAACCGGCTGACCACTGCATCCGGCACATCCCACACCACCATCGCATTGGCGGTGTAGCCCAGTTCATGATGACGCACCACCACGCCAAAGCGCTTGATGACACCGGTCCCGGTCCAGCGCGAGAGCAGGGCCATCGCATCCGCCTCGGCCCAGCCCAAGACGGCAAACGGCTGTGAAATCAGCGGCAGGCCTTTTTGCAAAACAGCCACGAATGCCCGTTCCGCCTCGCTCAATTCGATCGCCGCGACATCGGCCGGAGCCTGTGCGTCACTTTGAACATGGTGCGGCGCAGCAGGCGCCAAGGAAAAACCCAAATCTATATGGAACTGCTCCAGCAAAGGCAGCACCAGCACGGGTCCGCATCCGCAAGCGATTTCAATTTTCCGGAAAATAGCGTGCAAATGTTCTGCCGATGATGTGGTCGCAACGAACCAGAGATTAAAACGGTGCTCGCGCTGATAGTTGTGGTTGATCTCGGTCAGCGCGCTGACCTGGGCGGCCACTTCTTCCAGCCGCCCGGCAGGCACGGCCAGCGCCGCCAGGGCGCTGACCCCGACGACATTCGGCCGGAACACGGCGCCGATCCGGCTGACCATGCCACGCTTGCGCATCGATTGCAAAACGTCAATGACCCTCGCCTCGTCGACGTCCAGACGGCTTGCCAGTTCAGCAAAAGGGCGCGCCACCAGCGGAAAATCCCGCTGGAAATCATTCAACAACTTGAATTCCAGTTCACCCAAAATACGCTCTTTCGTCAGACCCAGCTCGTGCATCTGTCCCATGTCCGCCTCAGAATCCGATGCGCGCCGCGCGGCTCGTGAAGAAAATACCGCTCGGGGACTCCGCCGGGAGCACGCCGCGTTGCGCAAAATTCTCCGTGTCGTACACCACCACACGGTTGTCGTCGCGCGCCGAAATCCAGACGGATTCGCCGCGCGGCGTGAACTCCATGTGCAAGACGGCCTTACCCGGTGCCAGTTGTTTCATGAGCGTGCGTTTTTCGACATCGATCACGTCGACATTGCCGTTGTCGGGAAATGCGAAATTGACCCACACCTGCCGGCCATCGGGTCGGGCCATGACAAAGACCGGCTGGCCCGACACCTTGATGCGACCAGCTTCAAGCCAGGTCTCCATGTCCAGCACCAGGACCTCATGGCGACCAATGGCCGGCAGGTAGGCATATTTTCCGGCGACCGCCCAGCCGCGCAGATGCGGCATCTTGAAGACAGGCAACTTTTCCTGGCCCTTGCCGTAACCGCTCAGCACGCGGCGCGCGCCCCGCTCCGGGTGCCACAGATCGACCAGGGCCATGCCATCCTCCCCGAACAGGCCCGCCAGGTAGAAGCGTCCGTTCGGTGTGATCAAGCCATCGTAGGGGGCCCGGCCAATGTCCTTGAACTTTTTGACATGGGGCTTGTGGGGGTCGGAAAAATCGCCGACCCAGATTTCATCCGCATCAAAAAGACTCCAGACGAAACGGTTGCCCGGCGCATCGGCCAGGCCGACCACTTTAGAGCGCAAGCCGGCCGCGCCGTAGGTCGCCGGCACGTCGGCAACCAGCTCCAGGGTGTCGGCTGAAAACACCTTCACGCCGCCGGGCGCATAGTTCTGGGCCGCGACCAGTTTGCCATCTTGCGAAATGGCGCCTCCGATGCTGTTGCCCGCCTGCATCACCCGGCGTTCGATGGCGCCACGCAACAAGTCAACCTTGCTCAAACCGCCGTCGCGCCCGAACACATAGGCATAGCGGCCATCGCGCGAATACACGAGCGACGCGTGGGACAGGTCACCCAGGCCCTGCACGGCTGCGATGGCCACCAGCTTGCTGGTGTCAACGATCTGTACGCTGCCGGTGGCCCGTTCGACGATGACACCCAAGTCCCCGGTACCGCGAATCACCGGGCTGGCACAAGCGGCCAGCATGAACAACGCCGTGGTCCACAGCATGGCCTGAAATTTTCTAATAGCCACCGGGAAAACCTTTCTGCAAATTGAAAACGATCCATTCAGCGTCTGCTTCACTGAGGAAGCGCTGCCAGGGCGGCATGGCCGTATGGGGCAATCCATGCAGAATGACGAACTTGAGGTACTCCGGGGGTTTGTCCTTTAAAGCTTCGGGCAACAAGGCAGGACCCAGGCCGCCTTTGAGCGCCAACCCATGGCAGGAGCCGCAATCCTGTCGCACCAGCTTGACAAGCTCAACGCGTCGGGTAGCGGCAATGGATGCACTGGATTCAGCCGCATACCCTGTGGAAAAAACCGCCATGGAGAAGGTGAAACCAAGCGTTGCGATGCCGGCGATCACACGTGGGATGCCTTGTTTGACAGCATGTTGTTTTGTCGGCACCTGTAGATCCTTTGCTATTTTTTCATCCGGACAGAACTTGCATCGTTTGGAGTGGCGGAGCCACGCATTGAAATCCGGGAACCTGTTGACGGCGAGACCCCCAAGTCTGCTGCAAAGTAAAAGTGGATGGTGAGAGAAATTATGCGGTTTTTTTATGGTGCTTTGGGTGATTTCCCATCCAAAGCTGAAGTTTCAGCGGGCGGCTTGATGCAGTTCAAGAAAAAGGTGCGAGCAGCGCTCATCCAACCCACGGCCAATCAAATAAGCCGCATAATTTAACGGACTGTCAGCTCGAACCTGCCAACAAAATTCGGGATGTCGCCCCGCAACGGGGGCGGACAGTGTTTCAACAGTGAAGCGTTTTATAAAATTGGAAAAGGAAAATCCTTGAATAATTTATTGGCGCCAGAACGGCAATCAAATGCAGACCGCGACAAATCGAAAACAGGCATCGTGTACCTGGTCGGTGCCGGCCCTGGCGACCCTGACTTGTTGACGCTTAAAGCCGCCAGGTTATTGAAACAAGCCAACGTGGTTGTCTACGACAACCTGGTCAGCGATGAAGTGATCAACCTGATTCACAGCGGTGCCGAGAAGATCTATGTTGGCAAGGAAACAAGTCGCCACACCCTGCCGCAAACCGAGATCAATCAGTTGCTGGTCGCTCTGGCAAAGACAGGGAAAAAAGTAGTTCGACTAAAAGGAGGGGACCCTTTCATTTTCGGACGCGGAGGAGAAGAGCTGGAAACACTGGCTGATCAGGGCATTGCGTTTGAAGTGGTCCCCGGGATCACCGCAGCCAATGGTGTTTCCTGCTACTCAGGCATCCCGCTCACACACCGGGACTACGCGCAGTCGTGCCTGTTTACGACCGGCCACCTCAAGGACGGTTCACTTGACCTCGATTGGCAATCTCTCGCAAGGCCGAGCCAGACGCTCGTGATTTATATGGGCTTAGGCGCATTAAGCGAGATTGCCCAGCAGCTAATCAGGCACGGCATGCCCGCCAACACGCCTGCTGCCACTATTGAAAAAGGGACGACCCATCAGCAACGAGTGATCACCGGAACCTTACTGACGCTGCCTGACCTGGTGCAGGCCGTGGGCCTGAAATCCCCTTCCCTGATCATCGTCGGCCAGGTGGTGGCGTTAAGCCAGCGACTGCAATGGTTTGGAAAATCAATCCAGGCCTGACACCAGATTAGCCTCGAGCAAACGATTCCCTGTGGGGTTGGTTCTCGACCGTTGCGGGACAGGGAGCGATCCACCGTCGCCACATGATCGACGCGTCACGGCAACGCGGGCCGCAAACGCGCGACCTATGACCGGTTGGCGCGGGCATACAAGCCCGTCACCTTGTCCATGACCTGCAGCAGATTTTCGCTGGTGACAAAAACGTCGCTCGCGCCTGAGCCGCCCGCGCTGGGTCGCGCTTTCAGTGCATTGTCAAAAAACAGCCACTGCGCATCGGCCAGGGTCAATTCCTGCTTGATTTCTGTGCTCGCCTCCGGCGCGTTGCGCAGTGTTTCCAGTGCGCTCACGAACTCGGCGCGTGCCTTGCCCAGTTCCGCCCCTGAGGCGACGGGGTCGATGCTCCAAGCCGTGGCCAGGTAGTACTTGCCCATGCGCTGGGACAGCATGCGTTGACGCCCGGCCACATTCACCAGCTTGCCCGCGGGTTTGCCCGAGAGTTGCTCCAGTTGCCCCGTGCCCTTGTTCGCCAGCTCCAGCACTTTGCTGTCCTGCGCCAGCAGCTTGCGCGCATTGGGCACGGAGGGTGCGGCGCCGACGAGCAGGGCTTTGTAGGCCGACCACTCCGATTCAAGCTGGAGGTAGGTGTCGCGCACGGCGCCTGCGGGGGCAAAAGCCTTGAGTTCCACCAGTTGCCGGTCAAACAGGGCCATGGACTGGTCCAGCGCCTTGGCGGCGGCTGCCACCTGCACCTGCTGCCCCAGGCATAGATAGGATTTGGCCATGCGTTGCGACAGCATGCGCTGGCGTCCGGCCTTGTTGATGGCGTCGCTCAGGTCGCCTACCTGCGCCTGCGATAGCAGGACGGATGATGCCGCCCAGGCAACAAAAATTCTGCGTTTCAGTTTCACGGATAGTCTCTTTCTCGGTCAGTCCAGCGCCGCAACTGCACTCAAAATACGCGGCTCGATGGGGTTGTTTCGCCAGCCACGGGCACAAACTCACCCCACGGCGAGTCCTGAGTCACTCACCACCCGTTCACCAGTTGATACGCTGATCGACCTGAGAGTCCGGTGATGACGCCAGGAACTCCAGAATCGGGAAGTATTATTGTTTGACGGCCTTCACATCACCATTGGCGCCCAGGCCCAAGGTATAGCCTAGAGACACATGATGGAATCGTCCGCTGGCATGATCACCGTGGATTGCAATACCGAAAGGAACCGTCTTGCCTTCGCCTGGGCTCTTGCGGGTGAACGTGACCGTGTAGGTATCGCCAGCCTTGGCGCCTTCAGCCTTGACGCCCAGTGCGCCCCCGTCCATCTTGCGTTCACTGGCCACTGTGCCGTCGACCGCCTTCGCGCCCTTGGCGCTTTTCCATTGCATCAACTCGTAGCTCCCTTCCTTGGTGTACTTGGTTTTCTTGTCATCGGCACCGGGCATGGTTCTAACATCCAGGTGACATGCTGCCCAGCAACCGACTTGCGCGGCCTGAGGCACCTTGGAATCCGGGAACAAGACTGAAGCCTTGACTTCATTTTCCTTGTCGCCCTTGTCAGCGCCACCCGCAGGCGCCTTGAATGTCAAACGGATGTAGAGATTGCTGGCATCGTAGGCGGCCTGAATAGCAACAGGGTAAAGAATCGTTTTTGGCGCAGCCTTGGGCTCCAGCTCCTTATCGGCCAGACGCTTGACATTGAAGTTCAAAGTGTCTTTTTCCTCATGACAGCCCACGCAGGATTCGCCCTTCTTCATGCCAGCCGTGCCACTGTGATCCGATTTCTTGCCGACCCACTCGATGGGCGTTACCCCGGCATGGAACACATTGATGTCGCGTTTGGGCACTTTCCCCCAATCGGGGGCGGCAAAGGCGAACTGGGAGCTCACAGTCAGCAGCGTACCCAGCACAAGCGTGGAAACAGTTGTCTTTTTCATTTTGAAGAATCCTTTCTGACTTTCTAAAGATGATCGATTTCGAGAGAGCAGCAGGCAAGAGCCGATTACTCTTCGTCTTCCTTCATGCCTGTTGGTTTCGTATGCGCAATGCCCTTGTGGCAATCAATGCAGGTCTGCTTTTCCTCTCGACCGATCTTGTGCATCTTGGCGCCACGCAGTTTTTGCTTTTCGGTATCCATCCCGTCAAAACTGTGACAGTTGCGGCACTCGAGCGAGTCGTTGGCTTTCATGCGCCTCCATTCGCGCTCGGCCAGAATCAGGCGCTTGGCCTCGAACTTCTCGCGCGTGTCGATGCTGCCGGTGACCTTGCCATAGACTTCGCGCGACGCCTGGATCTTGCGCAGCATCTTCGGCCCCCATTCCCTGGGCACGTGGCAGTCAGAGCACACGGCGCGCACCCCGGTGCGGTTGCTGTAGTGGATGGTCTTCTTGTATTCCGCGTAGACGTTGTCCCGCATTTCGTGGCAGCCGATGCAGAACGCCTCTGTGTTGGTCGCCTCCACCACGGTGTGAAAGCCACCCCAGAAAATGACGCCGGAGAAAAACCCCACCGCCAGCAAGGCAATCAGCGAATATTTTGCACTCGGCTTTTTCAAGGTTGCCAACCAACGAGCCATCTTTCCTGTCATCAAAACTCTCCCGACTTTATTGCAAGACTCATTAGAGAGGCAAAAGATAGAGGAGGGGCTTGCACCTCTCTATCCTTGCTTCAGTTCAACACGACCGATCAATAAATGTCATGCTGCGTGTTGTACACGTTGAACTTGCCGGTTGGCGTGATCATCTTCGGATCGGTGATCACCTTTTTCACCGCGAGGGTCTTGTCGTCGTACACCACGATGGCGGACTGGTCAGTCTTGCCGCCCCACAAGGAAATCCACACTTCTGTACCGTCCGCGCTGTACTCGGGATGAACCGCACGACGCGTCGCCTTTGTTGCGGGCAGACCGGAGTCCTTGAACACGTTGATCGTCCTGACGGGCTTGGACAGGTCCGACAGGTTCCAGACAGAGACGGATTCAGCCAGCTCCTTGTCCGAATTTTGCGCCGAATCGGCCCAGAGATGCTTCGACGTTGGATGCGTCTTGACGAACAGGTTGCCTGGCACGTGCTTGACTTCCTGCACGACCTTCCAGTTGAACGCTTTGTATTTGGCGTATTTCGCCTCTTCGGACGGCGTGCTGATCAAGGTGACAACATCGGCCCCCAAATGACCGGTCGCCCAGACCGGACCAAACTGCGGATGCACGAAGTTCGCGCCACGACCCGGATGTGGAATCTTCGCCGTATCAACCAAAGCGGCCAGCTTGCCGGTCTTGAGGTCCACCGCCGCGATCTTGTTGGATGCATTGGCTGCGACCAGGAAGTAGCGCTTGGAAGCATCAAACCCGCCATCATGCAGGAATTTTGCCGAACCAATGGTGGTGGTCTTCAAATTCTCGATGTCAGAGTAATCCACCAGCAGAATCTGGCCAGTCTCCTTGATGTTCACCACCCATTCTGGCTTGATCTCGGACGCCACAATCGAGGCCACCCGCGGCTCCGGATGGTACTCGCCGTCAACAGTCATGCCACGCGTGCTGACCACCTTGCGCGGCTTCAGCGTGTCACCGTCCATGATCACATACTGAGGCGGCCAGTAGGAACCGGCGATGGCGTACGTGTCCTCAAACCCCTTGAACTTCGAGGTATCCACCGAACGGGCGTCAAAGCCGATCTTGACTTCTGCAACAACACCCGGTTTCTCCATCCACAGGTCGATCAGCGACAGGCGCCCATCGCGACCGATCACATAGACATAGCGGCCGGACTTCGACATGCGCGAGATATGCACCGCGTAACCGGTCTTGACGATGCTGCGAATTTCTTTGGTGTCGCCATCGATCAGCGCCACTTCGCCGGTATCACGCAGGGTGACCGAGAAAAAGTTCTTCAGGTTGAATTTGTTCATCTGCCGGGTCGGCCTGTCCTTGACCGCCACGATCACCTTCCACGAATCCATCGTGTCCTTGAAACTGTACTCGGGTGGCACATCCGGCGTGTGCTGGATGTACTTCGCCATCAGGGAGAGCTCGTCCCTGGTCAGGATGTCGTCGAAGTTGACCATCCCGCCGTCCGTGCCATAGCCAATGATCTTCTCGATACGGGATTGCCCCAGACTGAGCATGCCGCCCTCGGTCTTGTTGTCGTCCTTGTCCGTCTTGCTCCAATGGGGCTCAAGATTCTTGCCGGTGGCGCCTTTGCGCAACACACCATGACAGCCAGCGCACCGCTCAAAGTAAATCTTTTTGGCGATTTCCTTCTCCCCTGTGGTCATGGGCGGGGCTTCGGGATTCTTGTTCTGCGCCGCCGCGGAAATCGCAAAGGTTGCCAGCACCATTGCTGCAACGCTTGAAAGACGTGAGACATTCATATTGTTTACTCCGGTATACCTCGCAGCCAACCCACCACATCGGTGGAGATCAGGGCTCGTCGAAGGCTGCAATTATTCGGCTCGAGCGTTTCATTGTCTGCCGGGGTCCGAGGCATCGTCTTTAAGTTGGATCAATAAATAGACAACATTACAGGGAACGCTGCGAAATACGGACACTGGCGCACAGAGGCTTTTATCCGGGCACCACGGGTTGATCCCGCTGGGCAAAGAAAGAGAGGCCGCGCGAGGGGAAACAGGCGAATTCGTCAGAGCCGATCCGCGAACCGGGAGGGGTTCATGCCGTAAGATGGGCGTCCCTGCGTTTGTGAAACCACGAATTGAAAACCGCGCCGACATTGTCCTTTTCCAAGCTTGGCTGCAGCCGGGGCGGCAGGCAGCTCTTTCAGGGCATTGACTGCGTTCTGGAATCCGGGTGCTGGCTGTATGTGACTGGTGCCAACGGCGCGGGCAAGACCAGTCTGCTGCGCATGGTGTGCGGGCTGGCCCCGATCGAATCCGGCGACATCTGCTGGAGCGGCACGCCGATTCATGATCAGCACCACGCCTATCGTCAGGACCTGTGCTACCTGGGCCACCTCAATGCCCTCCAGGAATCCATGACCGTCAACGAAAACCTTGTGTTCGCCGCCGCGCTGACGGGCACAGCGCCCGATGCCACGCAAACGCAGGAGGTGCTGGCACACTTCGGCTTGGCAGGCCGTGGCCAACAGTTGGTACGGCATCTGTCGCAGGGGCAAAAACGTCGCGTCGCCCTGTCCCGACTCGCTTTGAGCCAGGCCCGGCTGTGGGTGCTGGACGAGCCCTTTGTGGCCATGGATGAAGCCGGGGTGCGCCTGCTGGCCGACTTGATAGCGGCGCACCTGGCCAAGGGGGGGCTGGCGGTACTGACCAGTCATCAGCATGTGGACATCGGTTCCGTGCCCGCTCAACTGCTGGAGTTGCGCGCATGAAGAAGCTGGGACTTGCGAGCGTCATGCTGGCGGTGCTGCGGCGGGAGGTCTCCCTGGCGCTGCGGCAAAAGGGCGAGGTGTTGACGCCGCTGGTGTTTTTTGTCGTCATCGCCAGCCTGTTTCCGCTGGGGGTTGGGCCGGAGTCCGCGCTGTTGCTGCGCATGGCGCCGGGGGTTCTGTGGGTCAGTGCCCTGCTCGCGGCCATGCTCTCCCTGCAACGCATGTTTGCCACGGATTACGCCGATGGCTCGCTGGAGCAGATGGCGCTGTCCACCACGCCGCTGGGCTTGCTGGTGGCGGCCAAGGCCTTGGCGCACTTTCTTCTCTCGGGCCTGCCGCTGGTGCTGATGGCTCCCGTTCTGGGTTTGCAGTTCGGACTCGATGCCCGGGCGCTAGGCATTTTGATGCTGTCCTTGTTGCTGGGCACACCCACCCTGAGCTTGATTGGCAGCATCGGGGCGGCCCTGACCCTGGGCGTACGCGGGGCCGGGGTTTTGCTCTCGCTGTTAATCTTGCCACTGTATATTCCAGTGCTGATATTTGGCACTGGTGCGGTGCAAGCCGATGCGGCTGGCCTGGGCGCCAGCGGCCACCTGTCGCTGCTGGCGGCATTGTTGGTGCTCTCGGCTTTTTTCGCACCTTTGGCCACAACGGCCGCCTTGAGGATTTCCCTGGAATGAACAGACGCGTGATTCACTGGTTCAAGTTCGCCTCCCCGCAGAAATTCTATTTCCTGGCTGGACGCATGTGGCCCTGGTTTGCCGCCCTGGCGGCGGTGCTGACTGCGGTGGGTTTATGGATATCGTTCTTTGTGGCCCCCACCGACGCCCAGCAGGGCGAGGGCTACCGCATCATCTTTGTGCACGTGCCGGCGTCGCAGATGGCCATGTTCATTTATCTGGTCATGGCCGGCTGGGCCGGGTTTGGTCTGGCTTTCAACACACGGCTGTCGGGCATGATGGCCTCGGCCCTGGCGCCCACCGGCGCCCTGTTCGCCTTCTTGTCGCTGATGACCGGGGCGCTGTGGGGCAAGCCGATGTGGGGCGCCTGGTGGGTGTGGGATGCGCGGCTGACGTCCACCTTGATCCTGCTGTTTCTGTACCTCGGCTTCCTGGCCCTGCAATCGTCCATCGACGACCCGCGCCGCGCCGACAAGGCCTGTGCCGTGCTCGCACTGGTGGGCGTGGTGAACGTGCCCATCATCTACTTCTCGGTCAATTGGTGGAACACCCTGCACCAGGGGGCCTCGGTGTCCCTGACCCGCGCCCCGGCCATGGCCGCCCCCATGTTGTGGGGCATGTTGATCATGGTTGCAGCCTTCTGGATGTACGCCATTGCGATGGCGCTGGTGCGGGTGCGCAACATCATTCTCGAACGCGAGCGTCATACGGAGTGGGTCCAACATGCAGTGGAATAGCGTTTCAGAATTTTTGTCGATGGGCGGCTACGCCTTCTATGTCTGGGGCAGCTTCGGGCTGACGGCAGCAGTACTGGTGGCCGAAATACTGCTGGTTCGCCAGCAACGCAATCAAATCCTGCGGAACCTTCGCAGCGAACTCCGGTCAGAAAGTAACTCATCATGAAACCCCGTCATCAACGCGCCGCCATCATCGCGGGCGGCTTGGCTGCTTTGGGCCTGGCTGCTTACTTCGTACTCAACGCTTTTGAAAGCAATCTGGTCTTTTTCTTCACCCCCAGCCAGGTGGCTTCGGGTGAAGCGCCCAAGGATCGGCCCTTTCGCATTGGCGGCATGGTCAAGGAAGGTTCGGTCAAGCGTGACAACCTGACAGTGGCCTTCGTGGTAACCGATACCGCCAAGGAAGTGAGTGTGTCCTATACCGGCATCCTGCCGGATCTGTTTCGCGAGGGCAAGGGTGTGGTAACTCAGGGCAAGCTGGGCGCCGACGGCAAATTCACCGCCTCCGAGGTGCTGGCCAAGCACGATGAGAACTACATGCCGCCCGAGGCCCAGCATGCGGTAGATCAAGCCCAGAAAACCATCAAAACGCTAAAGTGAGATACGCCGCATGATTCCCGAAATTGGTCATTTCTCGCTCATCCTCTCGCTGTTTGTGGCGCTGGCCTTGGGGGTGTTGGGCGTTATGGGGGGGCAGCAGGGGCGCGGCGACTGGATGGCGCTGGCACGGCCCGGCGCGCAGGCGCTGTGGTTGCTGACGGCGCTCTCGTTTGCCTGCCTCACCTATGCCTTTTATACGAATGACTTCTCGGTGTCGTATGTGGCGAATCACTCCAACTCCAAACTGCCGGGGCTGTACCGCATTGCCGGGGTCTGGGGCGGGCACGAGGGCTCCTTGCTGCTGTGGCATTTCATGCTGACTTCCTGGATGCTGGCGGTATCCATTTTTTCCCGTCAGTTGCCCGACGCCATGGTGTCCCGTGTACTGGGCGTTCTGGGCCTGGTCGCGGTGGGTTTCCTGCTTTTCATGTTGCTCACGTCCAACCCGTTTCTGCGCCTGAGCGACATTCCCGCCGATGGCCAGGACCTGAACCCGCTGCTGCAGGACCCGGGCCTGGTGTTTCACCCGCCCCTGCTGTACATGGGCTATGTCGGTTTGGCTGTCCCTTTCGCTTTCGCCATCGCAGCCTTGCTCAATGGCCGGCTCGACGCGGCTTGGGCGCGCTGGTCGCGGCCCTGGGCCACTGCCGCGTGGATTTTTCTGACGCTGGGCATCGCTTTGGGATCGTGGTGGGCCTACTACGAGCTGGGCTGGGGTGGCTGGTGGTTCTGGGACCCGGTGGAAAATGCTTCCTTCCTGCCGTGGCTGGTGGGCACCGCGCTGATCCACTCACTCGCCGTCACGGAAAAGCGCGGGCTGTTCAGAAACTGGACCATCGTGCTGGCGATCACCGCGTTTTCTCTGAGCCTGCTGGGGACCTTCCTGGTGCGCTCCGGGGTGTTGACCTCGGTGCATGCTTTTGCGGTAGACCCCAAGCGCGGCGTGTTCATCCTGCTGTTCCTGGTCGTCGTGGTGGGCGGCTCGCTGACGCTGTTTGCCCTGCGCGCCAGCAAGGTGCGCTCAGGCGGTGCGTTTGCGCTGGTGTCGCGCGAGACTTTTCTACTGGTCAACAACGTGCTGCTCGCCACCGCCGCTGCCACGGTACTGCTGGGCACCCTGTATCCGCTGATCGTGGATGCGCTCAACCTGGGCAAGCTGTCGGTGGGGCCGCCCTACTTCAATGCCGTGTTTGTTCCCCTCATGGTGCCGGTGCTGCTGTTCATGGTGATCGGCTCCTTCGCCCGCTGGAAGAACGACAGCATGGCCGAACTGGTGAAAAAGCTGCGTGTCGTGGCTATTGTGTCGGTGCTGCTGGGGTGCAGCTTGCCGCTACTGGCCGGCCCCTGGTCGGCGCTGGCGGCACTGGGGCTGAGCCTGGCGCTGTGGATCGCGCTGTCATCGGCGCTGCAGATCTACCGGCAGTTCAAGGACACGGTCAACTGGAAATCCACGCCGGTGTCGTTCTGGGGCATGCACGTGGCCCACATCGGCATTGCCGTCTGTGTGGTGGGCATCACCATGGTCAAGGGTTACGAGACCGAAAAAGACGTGCGCATGGCGTTGGGTGACACCGTGTCAGTGGGTGGCTACATCTTTCGCCTGACCGATATTCGTGAGGTGCCGGGTCCGAATTACGTGGCTGACGTCGGCGCCGTGGAGGTCAGCCGCGATGGCCGGGTACTGAAGATTCTGCGCCCCGAGAAGAGAACCTACTTTTCATCCGCCATGCCCATGACGGAAGCTGCAATTGACACCAACTGGATGCGCGACATTTACGTCGCTTTGGGAGAGCGGCTCGAAGACGGCCCCAACCCGGCCTGGGCGATGCGGGTGTACCACAAACCCTTTGTCGCCTGGATCTGGGGCGGCAGCCTGTTGATGGCCCTGGGTGGTGCCATGGCCGCACTGGACCGGCGCTATCGCAAGAGGCGGCCCGCCAGTGTGGGTGCGGACCATGTCAAAGTGGTTGCAGCATGAAGAGGGCGCTGATTCCGCTGGGCATTTTTATCGTGCTGGTGGTGTTTCTGGCCATCGGCCTGACACGCGATCCACGAGCGGTGCCGTCACCCCTGGTTGGCAAGGCCGCGCCGGCGTTTACCGCGCCGCGCCTGCATGCGCCCGACCAGCATTTCTCAGCCAAAGACATGCTGGGCAAGGTCTGGCTGCTCAATGTCTGGGCGTCCTGGTGCGCGGCCTGCCGGCTGGAGCATCCGCTGCTGATGGAGCTTGCCAAAACCAGGGCCCTGCCCATGATCGGGCTCAACTACAAGGACAAGGATGCCGAAGGCTTGAAATGGCTGGCCCGCTTTGGCGACCCTTACGACGTCTCGGTGACCGACGGGGACGGACGCATCGGCATCGACTACGGTGTCTATGGCGTGCCGGAGACCTTTGTGATCGACAAGGCCGGCGTGATTCGCTATAAGCAGATCGGCCAGGTGACCGAGGAAGCCCTGAAAGAAAAAATCCTGCCCCTGATACGGGAGTTGCAAAAATGAAGTACTGGCTGGCCCTTTTTCTGGTGCTGCAAATGGCTGGCACGGCCCATGCGGGCGAAGCCCCGCCGCTGGCCGAAGACCCGGTGGTCGAGCAACGGCTGATCACCATTTCAGAAGAGCTGCGCTGCCTAGTCTGCCAGAATGAGTCGCTGGCCGGCTCGCGCGCCGATCTGGCGCTGGATTTGCGGCGTGAAATTCGCACGCTCATCAAAGCCGGCAAGACGGATCAGGAAATCATGGACTTCATGGTCAGCCGCTATGGCGACTTCGTGCGCTACCGCCCGCCCGTCAACCCCACGACCTGGCTGCTCTGGTTTGGCCCCTTTCTGTTGCTGATCGGTGCCATCGTGGTGCTGGTGCGCATGGTGCGCGGCAGCCAGCGTGGCGGCGCGCCGAGAGCGCTCGATGCGGCCCAGCGCGCAAGAGCGCAGTCGCTGCTCAAAGATCCGGAACTCCCCTCATGATCGTTTTTATTGCAATCGCAGCGTTGTTGACGCTGCTGGTGCTGGCCTGGGTAGTGCGCCCGCTGCTGCGGCCCGCGCCACAGGCTGGTGTGTCCAGCCAGCGCCTGAATGCCGCCATCTACCGCGACCAGCTGCAGGCCCTTGAGCGTGACCTGGCACGCGGCGTCATCAGTCCTGCGGACCATGAAGCCACACGGGATGAATTGCAGTTGCGCCTGCTGGACGACACCGAAGCGCCCAAGCTGGCCCCGCAGGCCAGCCGCGCGACCTTCTGGAACGGTCGGCGCACGGCCGGTGTGATGGCTGTGCTGTTTCCGCTGGCATCCGCCGGCATGTACGGATGGCTGGGCAACCCTGCGGCCATGGACCCGGTCGCCGCGCAAAAATCCAGCAACGAGCAGATCACGCAGATGGTCGACACCCTGGCCGCGCGTTTGCAGGCCAACCCCGACAACCCCAGGGGCTGGGCCATGCTGGCGCGCTCCTACAAAGTGATGGAGCGCTTCGACGAAGCCGAGCAGGCCTTTTTGAAAGCGGGTGACCTGGTCAACACCGACCCGGACTTGCTCATGGAATACGCCGACTTGCTGGCGGCGCGTGCCGACAACAACATGGAAGGCAAGCCGATGGTGCTGATCAACAAGGCGCTGGCGCTGGACCCGCAGCACCCGATGGGGCTGATGATGTCCGGCGTAGCGGCCTATCGCCGGGAAGACTTTGCGGGCGCGGTGGCGCAGTGGGAGAAACTGCTCGCGGTGCTGGAGCCCGGTTCACCGGATGCCCAGCAGGTTCAGGCTGACATTGCGGATGCCCGGGCGAGGGCGGGCAAGCTGCCGCCAGTCAACGCAGCCGCAGCGGGCGCCATGACCCCGGAAAAAATCAGCCAGATGGTCGAGGGCCTGGCGGCGCGTCTCAAGGCGAATCCGGGTGACTTGGCGGGCTGGGCCCGGCTGGCGCGGGCCTACAAGGTACAGGGCCGCTTGGCCGAGGCGGAACAAGCCTATGTCAAGGCTGGCAAACTGCTGGAGGGTGACCCTGACTTGCTGACCCAGTACGCCGACCTGCTGGCCATGCGTGCGGGCGACAAGCTCGAAGGTCGCCCGCTGGAACTGGTGAACAAGGCCCTGACCTTGAACCCCAAACATCCCATGGCCCTGATGATGGCCGGTTCTGCCGCCTACCGGCGCGCCGACTATGTCCAAGCCGTGACCCATTGGGAAAAAGCGCTCACGGCGCTGGAGCCCGGCTCGCGTGATGCCACGCTGGTGGCGGCTGAAATTGCCGACGCGCGTGCCAAGGGCCGGCCGGTCCTGCCATTGAAGTCAACGCCTTGATGCGTGAACGCCCCCCTGATTTTCAGCCGCTTCAACGCGCCGGAAGTGGGGCAATCGCCGCGCCCACGCTACTTCCAGTTTCAGTCGCCGGCCAACGGTCCGTTCACCTGAAATCATCCGGAGTCCGGGTCGGCGCTGTGGCGTGTCGAGATTGGCAAAGCCGCCGCATCGGCCGTGGTGTCAACTGGAAGCTGCTGCTCCAACGACGCCTGCGGTAGCCAGCAACAAACCTGAATGATCAAGGGTTCCGGTTGATGCTCCTGCCTGATTCACTCATACCAGGAGAACCGCCTTGTCCTGCCGGTTGAAGGGGATGAATGAACTGAGACAGCCCGCCTTGATGGCGTCCACCAACTGTTGCATGGATTTCTCGGCGGTATCACTGGTGGGCGGCCTTGCCGCCACTATCAGGCAGTGCAACGGGGAAGACGATGGCCCAGTCATTGCCAAATGCCTGCGATTCTCCTTCGGGCGCGAAAAACGAGTTCAGCTCCGCGGGTAACTTGTCAGCATGCCAACTCAGCACTGGCAATACAAATAGCAGACGTTGCGGTTCGGCTTGTTGTCGTGCCTCCTGCAACAAATCATCAAAACTGTACAAGTACGCATAGTCGGGGTTTTTTCAAAAACGGGTGAAATGGTAGACTACCAAGGGTCCGTGGAGAGTACTTTCTGGCGTTTGTTGCCCGTATCAAGCTTGTTCAGGCCAATGACCTTCGCATGTCTCAGCCCTGAACATCGTCCTGCCGGAGTTGCTGGCGGCAGGTGCCAAGGGCCATACCGCCGCGATGCGCGCTGGCTGCTGTCCTCCAACGTGCGCATCAAGATGCTGTGCAACGAATCCGTGGCTCGGAGCATCCTCGACATGGTTGAAACGAAATACGCTGACAACCAGGGGCTGGTCGTGTACATGGTCGATGCCGATGTCAACCGAAGCGACAAGTTCCGACGGACCTGCGGCGCGCGAAGGTTCTGCGGATCAAACACCGACGGGCTATCCGATGGTCAGGCGCAAGAGTGAGGAAGGACCGCTCACTTTGCACGGCTGACATTATGTCATTGAGGCGGGTGAAATCCATATCTTTGATGTACGGCAAGGCAATTTTGTGCCAGCTTTGTTAGCCTCCAACAGTGGCACTGGACCCTACCAACCTTATGTGGAGCACGATGGATAAATTATTTCCGACTGACCCGGCCGTAACGGCCCATGTTGACGAGGCGGCAACCGCCGCCGCCCTGCAGGAGATGGCGCGTGACGCCGGCCTCAGGCCCTTGCGCCTGGCCGGCAAAGAGTTGCTGCCGGTGGTGCAGGGCGGCATGGGCGTGGGCGTGTCTGCCGGCGGGCTGGCCGGTGCCGTGGCACGGCTGGGCGGCGTGGGCACCATTTCCTGCATCGATTTGCGGCGGCTGTATCCGGACCTGATGGCCATCACCGGCCACCTGGACAAAGAGCCTGACGCGCGCCAGCTGATCGACGCGGCCAACCTCGAAGCGCTGGACCGCGAAATCCGCCGGGCCCGCGAAATCTCCCAGGGACGCGGCCTGATTGCCGTGAACGTGATGAAGGCGCTCAGCGCCTACGAAGCTTATGTGCGCCAGGCGCTGGCCAGCGGTGCCGATGCGCTGGTGGTGGGTGCCGGTTTGCCGCTCGATCTGCCTGATCTGGCGCGCGACTACCCCCGCACGGCGCTGATTCCCATTTTGTCCGACGCACGCGGCGTGCAGCTGCTGGTTAAAAAGTGGGAGAGAAAAGGCCGCTTGCCCGACGCCATCGTGATCGAGCACCCGCGGCTGGCCGGTGGCCACCTGGGCGCCGCCAAGGTGGCCGATCTGCAGGACCCGCGTTTTGACTTCGAGGTCGTGATCCCGCAGGTGCTGGAATTCTTCAAGACGGCGGGCATAGAGCGCGAGATTCCGCTGATTGCCGCGGGCGGCATCAACTGCCGGGACGACATCCTGCGCCTGCAGGCCCTGGGCGCCTCGGCGGTGCAGCTGGGCACGGCCTTTGCTGTCACCCAGGAGTGCGATGCCGACCCCGCCTTCAAGCGGGTGCTGGCCGAAGCGAAACCCGAAGATCTGGTGGAGTTCGTGAGCGTGGCAGGCCTGCCCGCGCGCGCGGTGCGCACCCCCTGGCTTGAAAAATACCTCCGCCTGGAACCCAAACTCAAGGCGGTGGCGCACGTCAAGGCCAAGTGCAACATGTCCTTCGACTGCCTGGCGCGCTGCGGCCTGCGCGATGGCGATGCCACAATGGGCCAGTTTTGCATCGACCAGCAGCTGGGGCATGCCTTTTCGGGCGAAACCAGCAAAGGCCTTTACTTTCGGGGCGCAGGCCGCCTGCCGTTTGGCGACCAGATCCGTTCGGTGCAAGAACTGATGCAATGGCTGCTGGGCGGTATTCGTCCGGCGGTGCCTTCCTGAGGAAAATGGACATGAAGCGCGAACATTTTGGCAGGCCACAGGACGTGACAGCCACCCAGCCCATCAGCCACGACGTGCTGAAGGAAAAATACCTCAAACCCGGCGAAAGCGGGATCGAGGACATTTACCGGCGCGTGGCGCGGGCCCTGGCCTCGGTCGAGCCCGAAGCCGAACGGGCGAAGCACGAAGCGCTGTTCCTGGAAAACCTGCACGCCGGCGCGATTGGCGCGGGCCGCATCATGAGCGCGGCGGGCACGTCCATACAGGCCACGCTGATCAACTGCTTTGTGCAGCCGGTGGGCGACTGTATCCAGGGCGTGGACGACGAGGGCTACCCCGGCATTTACGAGGCCCTGCGCGAAGCCGCTGAAACCATGCGGCGCGGCGGCGGCGTCGGCTACGACTTTTCACGCATCCGGCCACGCGGCGCCGAGGTCAAGGCCACGGCGTCCATGGCGTCCGGCCCGTGCAGCTACATCAACGTGTTTGACCAGTCGTGCGCCACGGTGGAGAGCGCGGGTGCGCGGCGCGGCGCGCAAATGGGCGTGCTGCGCATCGACCACCCCGATGTGCAGGAGTTCATCACCGCCAAGCGCACCCCGGGTCGCTGGAACAATTTCAACGTGTCGGTGGGCATGCTGGACGCCTTCATGCAGGCGCTCGCCGACGACCAGCCCTGGGAACTGGTGCATAAGGCCAAACCCGGCGCAGCGCTGCTCGCGCAGGGCGCGTTCCAGCGTGCGGACGGCCTGTGGGTGTACCAGACCGTGGCCGCGCGCGAATTGTGGGACACCGTGATGCGCTCGACCTACGATTTCGCCGAGCCCGGCATTTTGTTTCTGGACCACATGAACCAGGACAACAACCTGCGTTACTGCGAGTCGATTGAGGCGACCAACCCTTGCGTCACCGCCGATACCTGGGTCATGACCACCGAGGGCCCGGCCCAGGTGGCGGATCTGGTGGGGCGGCCCTTCAGCGCCGTGGTGGATGGCAAGGCCTACAGCGTGGAGAGTCAGGGATTTTTCAGCACCGGCCACAAACCCGTGCTGGCCCTGAAAATGCGCGAAGGACCGTCCTTGCGCCTGACGGCAGAGCACCGGGTGCGCCGTGTGGCGCACAAGACCCGCTACACGCTGCAAGCCGAATGGGTGGAAGCCGGGCAACTGCAGCCGGGCGACGAACTGCTGCTGCATGACCACCGCGCGCTGGGCGGCTGGGACGGCGTCGGCACCCAGGCACAAGGCTACCTGCTTGGGCTGCTGGTCGGCGATGGCACGCTCAAGAGCGACAAGGCGGTGATTTCAGTCTGGGCGAGCGAGCTGAAACAAGTTGCCAATGGCGCGCCGGTCCATGCCTGCACCGGGGCGGCCGGTATCGTGGCGGCGGCAGAGGCTGCCGCCTGCACGCTCACGCACCGGGCGGATTTCCGGGGCTTTCAGCGGCCCGTCGCGGGTCGGGGGGAGGTCCGCATGGCATCCGCGGCGGTGCGCCACCTGGCCCACGGGTTCGGCATGCGGCCGGGCCACAAAACCATCACGCCAGCGATGGAAAAGACGTCTTCCGCGTTCGCGGTGGGGCTGCTGCGCGGGTTGTTTGATGCCGACGGTTCGGTTCAGGGCGCACAGGACAAAGGCGTCAGCGTGCGGCTGTCGCAAAGCGAGCTGTCCCTGCTGCAGACGGCGCAGCGCATGCTGCTGCGCCTGGGCATCGCTTCAACGCTCTACCAGAACCGCCGATTGGCGCAAGCGCGAAACCTGCCCGACGGGCGCGGTGGCCTCAAGCTCTATGACACGCAAGCGCAGCATGAACTGGTCATCAGCGGCGACAACCTGCGCGTCTATGCCGACCGTATCGGCTTTGCCGACACTGAAAAATCAAAGCGACTGGAGCAGGCGCTGGGCAGCTACCGCCGCAGCCTGAACCAGGAGCGCTTCATCGCTACCGTGGAATCGCTGACCGAGGACGGCAGTGAAGACGTGTTTGACGTCACCGTGGCCGATGTCCACGCCTTTGACGCCAATGGCCTGGTGGCCCACAACTGCGGCGAACAGCCGCTGCCCCCCTATGGCTGCTGCGACCTCGGGCCCATCATCCTCACGCACTTTGTGCGGCATCCGTTCGGCTTTGACGGCGACGCGCACTTTGACTTCGATGCATTTGAAAAGTCGGTGGCGACCCAGGTGCGCGCGCTCGACAACGTGCTGGAGGTGACCTTCTGGCCGCTGCCGCAGCAGCGCGCGGAATCCGCCGCCAAGCGCCGCATCGGCGTTGGGTTCACCGGCATGGGCAATGCGCTGACGATGCTCTGCCTGCGCTATGACGCGCCCGAAGGCCGCGACATGGCTGCGCGCATCGCCGTGCGCATGCGCGATGCGGCCTATGCCGCTTCGGTCGCGCTGGCCCGGGAAAAGGGGGCTTTTCCCAAGTTTGAAGCCGAGGGCTACCTGGCCCCAGGCACCTTTGCCAGCCGCTTGCCGGCCGAGTTGCAGCAGGCGATACGCGCGCACGGCATTCGCAACAGCCATTTGCTGTCGATTGCGCCCACGGGCACCGTGAGCCTGGCCTTTGCCGACAACGCCTCCAACGGCATTGAGCCGGCGTTTTCGTGGATGTACCGGCGCAAAAAACGCGAATCCGACGGCAGTACCACCGACTACGCGGTGGAAGACCACGCCTGGCGCCTGTACCGCGAACTGGGCGGCGATGTGGACAAACTGCCCGACTACTTTGTGTCGGCGCTGGAGATGTCGGCGGCCAGCCACATCGCCATGATGGAGGCGGTGCAGCCCTTCGTCGACACGGCGATTTCCAAGACCGTGAACGTGCCGGCCGACTACCCGTATGACGACTTCAAGGGCCTGTACCAGCAGGCCTGGCGCGCCCAACTGAAGGGCTTGGCCACCTACCGGCCCAACGCCATTTTGGGCTCGGTGCTGGACGTGCCTGCCAGCCCCGAGGCCGTGCCTGCCGCAGCCCCCGCACCGCTGGACCCGATGCGCACGGTGATTGAAAGCCGCCCCAAGGGCGCGCTGTCGGCGGTGGCGGACAAGGTCGATTACTGGACCCAGGAGGGCCACAAGACGCTGTACATCGTGGTGTCGTTCTTGCCGGTGCCCGCGGCCAGCGGCGTGGGTACGCTGGAGCGCGCCATCGAGTTTTTCATGCCCGTGGGCCAAAGCGGCGAGTCGCAGCAGTGGATCACCTCCAGCATGCGCATGCTGTCGCTGGCGGCGCGCGGCGGCTTCCTGGAGCGTGCGCTCAGCGACATGCGCAAGGTGGCCTGGGACCGTGGCCCCGTGCGTCTGGGCACCTATGAAAAGGCCGACGGCACGCGCGTGCCGCTGTGGCATGACTCGGAGGTGGCGGCGATTGCCTACGCGGTGCAAAACATCATCACGCGGCGGGCCAGTCAGCCTGCGGCGGGCGCGCACCCGGTGGCCGAACCCCAGGCCACGGCCGCACTGGTGCCGCCCGTGATGGCCGGCAAGAAATGCAGCGAATGCGGCGCCCATGCCGTGATCCGCAAGGACGGCTGCGACTACTGCACCCAGTGCGGCCATCTGGGAACCTGCGGATGAGCGTGCTTCCCGTCCTTCCTTCGCGGGTGAGCCCGGGCAAGCCTTCCGCCGGGGAGCGGGCGAAGCTGGACCGCCGCTGGCGCGCCCGCTACCTGCTGCTGGCGCCGCATCGGCTGGGTTTTTTTCTGGCCATGGGGCTGTTGGTGGCATCGGGCGCCTGGTGGGCGCTGGTGCAGCTAGACCGGGTCAGCGCCGTGCTGGCGCTGCCGTACGCGCTGTCGCCGTCGCTGGTGCATGCGGCGGTGATGACGTTTGGGTTTATCCCGCTGTTTTTCTCGGGTTTTCTGTTCACGGCCGGTCCCAAGTGGCTGGGCGTGCCGCCGCTGGGGGTCCGGCAACTGCTGGCGCCGCTGCTGCTGCAGGCGACGGGATGGCTGCTGTGGCTGGCTGGGGCCCATCTGCATGCGCTGCTGGCGCAGGTTGCGCTCGTGCTGGCCTGGACCGGCCTGGCGTGGATGACTGCGGGATTCTGGCGCCTGATCCGTCTTAGCCAGGCGCCAGACCAGTTGCACGCCCGCACGGTGGGTGTGGCCTGCCTCGTGGGTTGCCTGAGCCTGGCCGGCCTGCTGGCCAGTGTGGCGCTGGAGGCGCCCGCCGTGGCCCGCGCCAGCGTGCTCACCGGCCTGTGGGGGTTTGTGCTGGTGGTGTACGTGTCGGTGGCACACCGCATGATCCCGTTTTTTACCTCCAGCGCCATGCCCTTCATTGCCGCGTGGCGCCCGTTTTGGGTGTTGTGGCTGATGCTGGGCGCAGCGGCCGTGGAGGTGGCCGCCGTGTGGGTGGAACTGGGCGGCCCGCTGCAGGGCACCGTGGGTTCGGTGTGGATGCTGGCGCGCGGCATCCTTGAACTGGCGGCGGGGGGCGTGCTGCTCTGGCTCGCCGTGGTCTGGGGGCTGGTGCAAAGCCTCAAGAACCGCCTGCTGGCCATGTTGCACATCGGTTTTCTCTGGTTCGGTCTGGCGCTGGTGCTGGGCGGCACCTCGCAGTTGCTGGGCTGGGTGCAAGGGGCTCCCGTGCTGCCCTTGGGCTCGCTGCATGCCCTCACCATGGGGTGTCTGGCGTCGCTGATGTTCGCCATGGTCACCCGCGTGTCCTGTGGCCACAGCGGGCGTGCGCTGGTGGCCGACAAGCTCGTGTGGTCGCTGTTCTGGCTGTTGCAGGCGGCCACCGTGCTGCGCATTGTGGCTGCCGCGCCGAGCGCGTTGGGCGCCTGGCTGCTGCTGGCGGCCGCGCTGCTCTGGGCCGGCGTCATGGCTGTGTGGGGCGTGCGCATGGCCCGCTGGTATGGCCGCCTGCGCGCCGACGGACGCGCCGGCTAAGGTGGACGGTGTGATGACCGACAACGACCTGGCGGCCATGGCGGCGGTGCTCATGCAGTCGCGCCAAACCATTTTGCCCAAGCGGCTGGTCGCGCCCGGACCTGACGCAAAACAGCTGGCCATGATTCTGGAGGCTGCGGCCACGGCGCCCGATCACGGCCAGCTGCTGCCCTGGCGCTTCGTGCTGGTGCCGCAGGCGGCACGCCCCCGGCTGGCCGATGTCTTTGGCGCCGCGCTGATTGAGCGTGACGCCTGCGCCACCTCCGAGCAGCTGGCGCAGGCGCGTGAAAAAGCGCAGCGTTCCCCGCTGCTCATGCTGGTGGTGGTGGATGGCCAGCGCGGCGATGCGGAGATCGACCTGTTTGAGCGCATCGTCTCCACAGGCTGCGCAGTGCAGAACATGCTGCTCATGGCCACCGCGCTGGGATTTGGTTCGGCGCTGACCAGCGGCAAGGCCCTGAAGTCTGCCGGCCTGCGCCTGTTGTTTGGCCTGGCGGACGGTGAACACGCGCTGTGTTTTGTCAGTATCGGCACGGTGCAGTCGCGCCGGCCGGCCCGCCCGCGCCCGGTGCCACGTGATTTTGTGACTTGCCTTTCGGGTCCCGGCGAGGCCGCGACCGAGCGCGATCTCGCCGGTTTTTCGTACGCTTTTTAAGGGGTATTTCCATGGATATTTCAAGTTTTGACGACCTGTTGCAGGCAGCCCGGGCCCAGCCCGAGCCGCAGCGTTTGCTGTTTGTGTTTGCCGGCGTCGAGTTGCCCGAGGACAGCACCCCGGCGCAGCGCGAGCGCTTTGAGGCCGGCCAGGGCGGCGCACTGGTGCCGCTGATGTGCGTCGACAAGCGGCCTGACGAACTGGCGTCGTTTGGCGCGCTGGTCGCGGAGTCCAGCCAGTTCGGCCACGACTGGGGCATGGTGTTTGCCGCCGCCATGTCGGGCACAGTGAACCGGGCGCCGACCTCCGAAGACGCCGAGGAGCCGCTGCAGCGCATGGTTGAAGCCATCAAGCGCGGCGAACATGGCGCCTACATTCCTTTCAACCCGCAGGGCCAAGCCGTCCAGATGGGTTGACATGAGCAGCCCTGCCCGAACGACACGACCGGTGATGCTGCCCGGCCACAGCGCGCCTGCCGCCGGTTTTGAGGCACCGTTCGAGATGCTTGCCACCTGCCACGAGCGGGTCGAGCGCATGCTGGCCCTGATGGCGCGCCTGCAGCAGCACCTGCTGGACAAGGCTTGCGATGAATCCGCCCGCCAGGCCGCACGCGACGTGATGCGCTACTTTGACCTGGCCGCGCCGTTGCACCACCAGGATGAGGAACTGCATGTGTTTCCGCCGCTGCTGGCCGGGCCGGATGTTGCACTGCGTGCGCTGGTGCAGCGGCTGGTGCAGGATCACCGTCAGATGGAAATAGCCTGGACCGAGGCGCGTCGCACGCTGCTGGCCGTGGCGGAAAGTCCCGCGTCCGGCTGGACGCCGCTCACCGCAGCCCAGACCGGCGCCTTGACGGAGTTCGCCGTCCTGTACCGTCAACACCTCGATGACGAAAATAACACGGCTTATCCCGCAGCCCAAGCCACCCTGTCGCCGGATGCAGTCGAGGCGATGAGCGAAGACATGATGCAGCGTCGGGGTGTGCCTGCTGCGGCCGTGAAGCCCCCGATTGCGGGCAAAATAGGGGTATGAACGCGACTGACCTTCAACACCTGCCCGCTAACGATAGCAAAGTCTCTGCAACTGCTAGCCTGATGGAGACCATGGGTTTCAATGCAAAAGTGGCTTCTGCGCAAGCAGCGCGGGCACCGGCAGCTATTAAAAACAGAGCTCTCCGGGGGCTGGCGGCGCTGCTGCGGAAAAACCTGGTGGCGCTTGAAGCCGCCAACCAGCGCGACCTCGAACGGGCCGCTGCTGCCGGACTGGCCGGCCCGCTGCTGGACCGGCTCAAGCTCAGCCCCAAAGACATTGAAACCGTGGCCCTGGGCTGCGAGCAACTGGCCGCCATGCCCGACGTGATTGGCGAAATCATCGGCATGAAAGAGCAGCCCAGCGGCATTCGCGTGGGGCAGATGCGCGTGCCCATTGGCGTGTTCGGCATGATTTACGAGAGCCGGCCCAATGTCACGATTGAAGCGGCGAGTCTGGCCATCAAGAGCGGCAACGCCTGCATCTTGCGCGGCGGCTCGGAAGCCATCGAGTCCAACAAGGCGCTGGCCGCGCTGGTGCAGCAGGCGCTGGCAGAGGCAGGCCTGCCCGCGGACGCGGTACAACTGGTGCCCACCACCGACCGCGACGCTGTCGGTCATCTCATCGCCATGCCGCAGTATGTGGACGTGATCATTCCGCGCGGCGGCAAGGGCCTGATTGAGCGCATCAGCCGCGATGCCAAAGTGCCGGTCATCAAGCACCTGGACGGCAACTGCCATGTCTATGTCGATGACCCGTGCGATATCGCCATGGCGGTCAAAATTGCCGACAACGCCAAAACCCAGAAATACAGCCCCTGTAACGCGCTAGAGAGCCTGCTGGTGGCGCGTTCCGCCGCAGCGGAATTTTTGCCAAAAATCGGCGCGATTTACGCGGCCAAGGGCGTGGAAATGCGCTGCGATGCCGGGGCCCAGGCAATGCTGCAGGCGGTTCCCGGTGCAAATGTCCAGCCCGCCACCGAGCAGGACTGGTACGAAGAATACCTGGGGCCCGTCATCAGCATCAAGCTGGTGGGCGGCGTTGACGAGGCGATCGCGCACATCAACCACTACTCCAGCCACCACACCGACGTCATCCTCACGCGCGACCACATGCATGCCCAGCAGTTTTTGCGCGAGGTTGATTCGGCCAGCGTGATGGTGAATGCGAGCACTCGCTTCGCGGACGGTTTCGAGTTCGGATTGGGCGCTGAGATCGGCATCAGCACCGACAAGTTTCATGCGCGCGGGCCGGTCGGCATTGAAGGCCTGACCTCGCTCAAATACGTGGTGCTGGGCCAGGGTGAAGTGCGCACCTGAGCGAATGGTGGTCCAGGCATGCCTTGCAACCGGCGCGCTAGCCCCCATTTCACTTCAATTCGGTCCGCATTGACCGGGTTCAATAACAACAGTTAATAACAGTTAGCAACTGTTTCCTACCGAAAGTGGCCGCAATGGTTCCGCATCTCATTACCGCCCTGACCGGCCCCATCAACGAACTCGAACAACGCATCCTCGACACCACGCCCGCCATTGAGCGCTGGTTCAGGCTGGAGTGGATGGAGCACACGCCGCCCTTTTACTGCTCGGTCGACATCCGCAACGCCGGCTTCAAGCTGGCGCCGGTGGACACCAACCTGTTTCCAGGCGGCTGGAACAACCTGACGCCCGAGATGCTGCCGCTGGCGGTGCAGGCCGCCATGGCTGCGATCGAGAAAATTTGTCCCGAAGCGCGCAACCTGCTCGTGGTGCCCGAAAACGAGACGCGCAACAGCTTTTACTGGTCGAATGTGCTCCAGCTCAAGCGCATTTTTCACCAGGCCGGCCTGAACGTGCGCTTTGGCTCGCTCAGCGCCGAGATCAAGGCGCCCACCACGCTGAACCTGCCGACCGGCGAAAGTATCACGATAGAGCCGTTGATCCGCACCGACCGGCGGCTGGGGCTCAAAGACTTCGACCCGTGCACCATCCTGCTCAACAACGACCTGTCGGTCGGCATTCCGGGCATCCTGGAGGACCTGCACGAGCAGCACCTGCTGCCGCCGCTGCACGCCGGTTGGACGGTGCGGCGCAAGTCCACCCATTTCAAGGCCTACGAAGAAGTCTCCAAACGCTTTGGCAAGCTGCTGGGCATTGACCCCTGGCTGATCAACCCGATGTTTGCGCAATGCGGCGAAGTCAACTTTGCCGAAGGCACAGGCATGGATTGCCTGACCAGCAACGTCGATGCGCTGCTGTCCAAAATCAAGCGCAAATACAAGGAATACGGCATCAACGAAAAACCCTTTGTGGTGGTCAAGGCCGACAACGGCAGTCACGGCATGGGCATCATGACGGTGCGCGACGTGAAAGACCTGGACGCGCTGACCCGCCAGACCAAAGACAGGATGAGCACCACCAAGGGTGGCCAGGCGTTGTCCGAAGTCATCATCCAGGAAGGCGTGCTGACCAATGAGCGCGTCAACGACGCGGTGGCCGAGCCGGTGGTCTACATGATGGACCGCTACGTGGTGGGCGGTTTTTACCGGGTGCATGCCGAGCGCGGCGTGGATGAAAACCTCAACGCCCCGGGCGCCAGCTTTGTGCCGCTGGCCTTTGCCGACAGCGGCCGGCTGCCGCAGCCGGGTCAAAAACCCGGTTCCAGCAGCCCCAACCGCTTCTACATGTATGGCGTGATTGCCCGGCTGGCCATGCTGGCCGCCAGCTACGAGCTCGAAGCGACCGATCCGGATGCCGAGGTCTACGACTAAATCCACGCGACTAAAAGGGTCTTTTTTTTAGGCCATTTTTGGCGTCAAACGCTTATCCGGCGGGCGCTGGCAGCTATATAAACAATAGCAAATTGCGGTTTGTGGGCGGTGCGGTGCAGCGCACGCGCAGGCCCGCGCCACAGACTGTGCCAAGTTGTTGCATTGCAACAAAATACCGAATTCTTGCGTTCAGATATTACTTGCGATTTGCTTCAGGCGGGGCGAGGTGCAAAATAGCGCTCCTTAAGGTAACCTTTCCCGCCGCCAGGGCCAGTCCCTGACCCTGGTCACAGCGGGAATTTTTTGTGTCTACTCAAAAATCATCACTTGCGGCGCTCACCCTGGGCGCCATCGGCATTGTTTACGGCGACATCGGCACCAGCGTGCTGTATGCCGTCAAGGAAGTCTTTGGCTCAGGACACGTGGCGTTCACCCCTGACAACGTTTACGGCATCCTGTCCATCTTTTTCTGGACGCTGACCGTCATCGTGTCGATCAAGTACGTGGTGCTGGTGCTGCGGGCCGACAACAATGGCGAAGGCGGGTTGGTCGCCATGCTGGCGCTGGCTTCGCAGGCGGTCAAGGACAAACCGCAGCTGCGGCGCGTGCTGCTGGTCATTGGCATTTTTGGCACCTCGCTGTTTTATGGCGACGGCGTCATCACCCCGGCGATTTCGGTGCTGTCGGCGGTGGAGGGCCTGGAGGTTATTTCGCCGGCCTTCAAGCAGTATGTGATTCCCGCCACGCTGCTGATCCTGTTCGCCCTGTTTGCCGTGCAAAAGCGCGGCACTTCTGGCATCGGTAAATTTTTCGGCCCCATCACGCTGGTCTGGTTTGCCGTGCTGGCGCTGCTGGGCGTGGCGCAAATCATCACCCACCCCGCCATCCTGAAGGCGCTGAGCCCGCACTACGCGCTGATGTTCATGTGGTTCAACCCGGGCACGACCTTCATCATCCTGGGCGCCGTGGTGCTGTGCGTGACCGGCGCCGAGGCGCTGTATGCCGACTTGGGCCACTTCGGTAAAAAGCCGATCCGGCTGGCCTGGTTCGCGGTGGTCATGCCCTCGCTGGTCCTCAACTATTTTGGCCAGGGTGCGCTGCTGCTGAACAACCCGGCCGCCGTCGTCAACCCTTTTTACCTGATGGCCCCGGAATGGGCGCTGGTGCCGCTGGTGCTACTTGCCACCATGGCGACGGTGATCGCCTCGCAGGCGCTGATTTCGGGCGCTTTCAGCGTGACCAAGCAGGTGATCCAGCTCGGTTACCTGCCGCGCCTGAACATCCAGCACACCAGCGTGCGCGACACCGGCCAGATCTACATTCCGCTGGTGAACTGGGGCCTGTTTGTCACCATCGTCCTGGCCGTGCTGATGTTTCGCTCGTCGAGCAACCTGGCGGCGGCCTATGGCATCGCCGTGACCACCGACATGCTGATCACCACGATTTTGACTTTCTATGTGGTTCGCTACGACTGGAAGTACCCGCTGTGGTTGTGCCTGGCTGCCACAAGCGTCTTTTTCGTCGTCGATTTCGCCTTTTTTGCCTCCAACCTGATGAAGCTCTTCGCGGGTGGTTGGTTTCCGCTTGTCATTGGCGGCGCCATCTTCACGCTGATGATGACCTGGAAGCAGGGCCGCGCCCTGCTCAACGAAAAACTGCGCGCCGACGCCATCGACCTGCCCAGTTTTCTGGACGCCGTGTTCGTCAGTCCGCCCGTGCGGGTCGAAGGCACGGCCGTCTTCCTGACCGCCGAACCCGGCATCGTGCCCAATGCGATGCTGCACAACCTCAAGCACAACAAGGTGCTGCACCAGCAGAACCTGTTTGTGACGGTGCGCAACCACGCGGTGCCGTGGATTGGCATGGACAAGCGCGTCGAAAGCGAAGCGCTCGGCCACGATTGCTGGCAGGTCACGATCAACTACGGGTTCAAGAACGATCTGGACCTGCCCAAAGCCCTGCAGCAGATCAAGGGCCGGGGCTGCGAGCTGGAGCCCATGACCACCAGCTATTTCCTGTCGCGCGACACCGTGATCCCGACGATTGGCAGCGGCATGGCGCCCTGGCGCGAAAAGCTGTTTGCGCAGATGCACCATAACGCGAGCGGTGCGGCGGACTTCATGAACCTGCCCAACAACTCGGTGGTGGAGCTGGGCAGCAAGATCGAAATTTGAGGTGTTTTTTTGGCTCTGGCGCAATGAGTATGGTCGCAGGTAGCTATTGAATTCATAGTGCGTTGACGCGGCTTGGGTGGGCTGCCGGGCTACCCCCGGCCAGCCCAACCTGGAAAAGCCAAACAAGCTATGAATTCAATAGCTTCCAGCGCTCGAGTGTTGCAATAGCCGAGGCCGGATCGGCCTTTTGGGGTGCGGTCGCCGGTGGGGCGGCGCTGTTTGTACAACAATACGGGCATGCACGTCCCGCACCCTTGTCGGTTCCGGCGCCAACAACCAAAACTTATCAGTCCTCAAAAATTCATGAACATTCTTTTTATTGCCGATCCGCTTGAGTCGTTCAAGATATACAAGGACACCACCTTCGCCATGATGCGTGAGGCGCAAAAGCGCGGCCACCGCGTCAGCGCCTGCGAGCCGCAGGATCTGATGTGGCAGCGCGGCGCGGCCGTGATGGCCCATGTGCGCGACATCACGCTGACCGGCGATGCGGTGAACTGGTTCGAGGACAAGGGGTCGCGCGCGGTGGCCTTGAAGGGCTTTGACGCGGTTTTGATGCGCAAGGACCCGCCGTTTGACAGCGAGTATTTCTACGCCACGCACTTGCTGGAGCAGGCCGAGCGCGATGGCGCCCGGGTGTTCAACAAGCCGCGCGCGTTGCGCGACCACCCTGAAAAACTCGCCATCATGGAGTTTCCGCAGTTCATTGGCCCCACGCTGGTGACACGCAACGCCGAGGACATCCAGCGTTTTCATGCCGAGCACCAGGACATCATCCTCAAGCCGCTTGATGGCATGGGCGGCATGGGCATTTTTCGTGTCGGCCCCGATGGCCTGAACCTGGGCTCGATCACCGAGACGCTGAACCGCCACGGCGCGCAAAGCCTGATGGTGCAGAAGTTCCTGCCCGAGATTGCGGACGGCGACAAGCGCGTGCTGGTGATTGGCGGCCGGCCGGTGCCTTTTTGCCTGGCGCGCATCCCGCAGGGCAGCGAAGTGCGCGGCAATCTGGCGGCGGGCGGCAAGGGCGTGGCCAAGCCCCTGTCGACGCGCGATTTTGAAATTGCCGAAGCCCTGGGCCCGGTGCTGGCCGCGCGCGGCCTGCTGCTGGCGGGCGTGGACGTGATTGGCGACTGTGTCACCGAGATCAACGTGACCAGCCCGACCTGCTTCCAGGAGATTTTTGAGCAGACCGGGTTTGACGTGGCGGCCATGTTCATCGACGCGCTGGAGCAGGCGCTGCCGGCCTGACGCGCCGATCTGGGAAAAGCGTCGGTGCGGGCCTTTGTGGCGTGAAGAGGCCGGGTCTGCCGTGAGGGGTGTCGCGGGTGTTTACCCGACTTGCGGGTGCAGATGAAAATGAGCAAAATGCCTCCTCATTGATCCCTTGCAATGCCACCACCCTTGAACCGATGCCCTCCATGACCGATGTATCACTCGACCTTGCGTCCGCCACTTTTGCCAAGACGGCAGCCGGCGTTCAGGAAATCCAGGACCGCGCGCTGGGCTTGCCGCCGCTGACACGCCGGGTGCTGGTGCTGGTGGATGGAAAACGCAGCGGCAAGGAGCTGGCGGCCTTTGTGGCCGGCCATGATGCAGCCGAAATCCTGGGCCAGTTGCTGGCGCAAGGCTGCATTGAGGCGCTGGCGGCCGCCAAACCCGTTCCGGTGGGCACAAAAGCAACTGCGCCAGAAGGCGAAGCGGCGCTGTCCGGCCTGCCCCAGGCTGCCACGCGCAGCGCCAAGGATACCGAGATGGCGCGCAATTTCATGACCAACACCATCAACACCATGTTCGGACAGAACATGCGCCTGACCCTGATCCAGTCCATCTTTGCCGCCAAAACGGCCGAGGACTTGCGCCGGGTTTACCCCGCCTGGGCCGATACCATGGCCACCATCGGCATTGGCGCCAAGCGCCTGCCGGAACTGCGCCAGAAGCTGTTTCAGGTGCTGTAACGCCTGGGCGCGGTGCGGCACTGGTCAATACTGCTGCAGCGCGCCGTCCACAAACACCTTGAGTTCGCCGGGCGCAAACGCCGTCCAGTGCTCGTTCGTGGTCAGCGGTGCCGTTACCACCACGGCCACACGGTCGCTGGACGTGGTGTGCTCGGCAAAGTTGACGCTCACGTCTTCGTCGCTCAGCGTGGCATGGGCAAACGGGTGGCGGCGTTCTACGTAGACCAGGCTGGTCGAGGCATGGGCCCACAGCGCCTGCCCGTTGCTCAGCAAAAAATTGAAGGTGCCGTGGCGCGCAATCTGTCCCGCCAGCTCGCGCAGCGTGAGGCTCAGCTCCTGCACGCTGGGCACGTCCGCATGGGATTTGGCCAGCTCCTGCATGATCCAGCAAAAAGCCCGCTCGCTGTCGGTGTTGCCCACGGGCCTGAAGCTGCCGTGCAGCCGGGGTGCGAAGTTCTTGAGGTCGCCGTTGTGCGCAAACACCCAGTAGCGGCCCCACAGCTCTCGTACAAAGGGATGGCAGTTCTCCAGCGCGACGCGGCCTTGCGTGGCCTTGCGGATGTGCGCAATGACGTTGCGGCTCTTGATCGGGTAGCGTCGGATCAGTTCGGCCACGGGCGATGCGCAGGCCGGCAGGTGGTCGACAAAATGGCGCAGCCCCTTGTCGCCGCCGTTACTGCCCGTGCTGCTGTCGCCTTCAAAAAACGCAATGCCCCAGCCATCGGCGTGGTGGTCGGTGGCGCCACCGCGCTGTGCAAAGCCGCGAAAGCTGAAGGTCACGTCGGTGGGCGCGTTGCAGTTCATCCCGAGCAGTTGGCACATGGTCAGTCGGTGTCCGGTAGTTGGGCCGGTGGCGCAGGGGCACGAAGTTGCCAGGCCGCCACCATCGCCAGCGCGCACAGGGCGGCCAGCATCAAAAAGGTTTCGTTAAAAGCGGCCAGCCGCGCCGGGCTGCTGCTGGCGTTGGCAAACGAATCGCCATGCGCCGCCAGGCGCCACTCCAGCACAATGCCGCACAGGCTGACGCCGATGGCGCCGCCCAGCATGCGTAAAAAGTTGATGGCGCTGGCGCCCTGGGACAGCAGCTGTTCGTGCAGCGGCCGCAGCGCGCCGAGGTTGAGCGACGGCAAAATAAAGCCCAGTCCGATGCGCCCCAGCGTGGCCCACAGCGCCAGCAGCCACAGGGCCGACGTCAGTGTGACGGTCCACATCAGCGCAAACGAGGCCGCCAGCAGGGCCAGACCGATGCTGACCAGCCGCCAGGTCGGCTGCTGGTCGGCCAGCCGCCCCACGCCCGCGATGGTGGCGGCCAGCACCAGGCCGGCGGGCAGCAAGATGGTGCCGACATGCGAGGCCGCCAGGTTCAGGCCCAACTGCAGGTACAGCGGCAGCAGGTAGGTGGAGCCAAACAGGGCGGTGCCGTAAATAAAGGCCACGATGCTGCCCATGGCGAAGGGGCGGTAGCCAAACAGCGCCAGGTTCATCAGCGGTGTGCGCCCGCCAGCGGCCAGGCGGCGCTGCCACCCGACAAACGCCAGCAGCGCCAGCGCGGCCGCGCCCAGCAGTGCCGAGGCCTGTACGGCGCTGCCGCCGTGCAGCTCGACCAGGCCATTGAGCAGGCACAGCGTACCCACGGCGCCCAGCAGCAGGCCGCGCCAGTCAATCATGGCGCCCCTGGGGTTGGCCGCCACGCCGCCTGGCGCCGTCACCGGCACATAGCGGTAGGCCATCCACAGTGACAGCAGGCACAGCGGGATCACCATGAAGAAAATCGAGCGCCAGCCGAACAGGTCCACCAGCACGCCGCCCAGGCTGGGGCCGAGCGCCGGCGCCAGCACCACGCCCATGCCAAACAGCCCGCTGGCGCGGCCCTGCTCATGGGGCCCGAAGGCCCGCATGATGATGATGGCCGGAATCGGCTGCACCACGCCGGCGGCCAGTCCTTCGGCCACGCGCGCGCCCAGCACCAGTCCGAAATGGTTGGCCAGGCCGCCGGCCACGCCGCCCGCCATCAGCAGCAGCATGCAGCCGACGTAGGTGCGGCGGTAGCCGTAGCGCGCCAGCAGCCAGGGCGTGGTCAGCATGGACACCGTCATGGCCGCCATGAAGCCCGAACTGACCCACTGCGCACGTTCCTGCCCCAGCGCAAAGTGCTGGCTCATGTCGGGAATCGCCACGTTGACGATGGTCGCCGACATGATGGAGGCCATGGTGCCAATCATCACCGACAGCAGCAGCAACCAGCGGTAGCGCGGGCCGTGGCGCGCCTGCAGGTCGGCGAGCGTGAGAGCGGGGGGCGTGCGCAAGGGGGCCTGGGCGTCAGTCCTGGGGTTCCGACCAGAGTTTGCCGCCGGTCGCCCAGTTCTCGCGCTTGATGTCGGTGATGATGATGTCGACCGAGTCGGGCTGGCCGCCGAGAATTTCAACGCTGACGCGGGTAATGGCTTCAGCCAGCTTCTTCTTTTGTTCGATGGTGCGGCCTTCCATCATTTCTACATGGTACGTGGGCATGGTTTCCTTGGGGTGGTTGGGAAGAGTAGATGATAAAAGCAGGCGAGCCGGCCTGCCGGCATCACGCCAGAAAAATGCCGCCTCGCCAACTACTCCAGCGCGTCAACGCGCACGCCGTATTGCGCAGAAAAGGCCTTCAGGATGTCTTCAATCTGCGGGTCTTGCAGCGTCGTGGTCAGCTCCACGATCTTGTGGTCGCTGCCCTTGTGGCTGTCGCTGACCGCCACGGTGGCGGCGCTGTCGCCAACGGCCAGCAGTTTTTGAAGCAGCGGCCCGAGCTCGTCCATCACCGCATCGCGCTCTGCCTGCGTGTGGTCCGACTGCGCAAGGTACTGGACTTCGAAAGAGAAGTTGGTTTTCATGGTCATGGTGGCCCTTGTACGTTGTGGGGTGTCCCGGAGGCTGCCCGCCTGAAATTTCAGGCGTGGTCCCCATCATCCAGGGTTTTCATCTGCCAGGCAATCCGCACCAGCTCCGACTTGAGCTGTTGGCGCGCCTCTTCATCCAGGCCCGACAGGCTTTTGGACAGGCTCATGTTGCGCGGCGAAATGGCCTGGCCTTTGGCGGCAAACACAATGCTGTTGCTTTGCTCCCCGGACAGGACCTCGACCGCATGGCCGCTGAAGCTGCGGCTGATGCGGTCGGCCAGCACCGGGTAGTCAGGGTGGTCGTAGTGCAGGTTGACCACCAGCACGCCGCCGTCGGGCAGCGCCGCAAAGCAGTCGTCGTAAAAGCGCTGCGAGCACAAGGCGGCGGGCTGCCCTTCATGGTCAAAGCCATCGACCAGCAGCACGTCAAAGCCCGGCGTTTCGGTCTGCACAAAAAGGGCGCCGTCGGCAGCGATCACCCGAAACCGTTCGTCATCGTCCGGAATCTGAAACTCGTGCCGCAGCGCGATCACATGCGGGTTGATTTCCAGCACCGTCATCTGGCTCCCAGGCAACTGCCGGTAACAGAATTTGGCCAGCGAGCCCCCGCCCAGCCCGATCATGCCGATGTGCAGCGGCGCAGGCTTGAACAGCAAAAAACCCATCATGGTCCGGGTGTAGTCCACCTCCAGGCGCCAGGGGCGGCGCATGACCATGCGGCTTTGCAATTCGCCGATCGTGAAGTGCAGCGATTTGCTTTCGCCGTTGTCATACACAAAGGGCTTGACGTAATGCCGTGGCGGGATTTTTCCGGCCGCAGTGGCATCAGCCGGCGACGCAAGGGGCGGAACCGCTGGCAGGGTGGGCCAGGAGAGGCTCATCGCGGCTGCGCCGCGGTAGCGCGTGCGGTTTGGGGGGGAAGGGGGTGTGGCAGCTTGAAAATCATGAAATCTCGCGAGGCAACAAGCCTGGCAGCGTTCATTATCGGTGCGCGCAAGCGGCCATGCCGCGGTATTCCCGCGTGACGGAACAGCTTGTCGGGCAGCGCGCCTTGGGAGGCCGTCCACGCCGCTCAAGATGCGCTGCCAAGGAGAACGGCTCCCCACGCAATCAGCAACGCGCCGCTTGCGGGGCTCAACCACTGTCCTCCCGGCCAAGTCTTTTCTATCAGAACAAAAACGGTCAGCGCCGCGATCCACGCAACATTCATAACGCCGAGAAGAAACAGCATGGTCATCAATGACCAGCAGCAACCCGTGCAAAAAAGCCCGTGCCGCAGCCCCATGATCCATGCGCCGCCCTTACCCGGACGCCACTCGGTCATGAGGAACGAGAAAGGCGAGCGGCAACGCGAGAGGCAGGCACGTTTCAGCGGCGTGAACTGGAAGATGCCGGCCACAAGCAGCAACACGCCACCGAACGCGGGACTGCGAATTTCCATCATCGGGGAGATCAGCCGGGCCTGCAGAAGGGCCCATTGGACGAGCGTCATCACAAGGCTGAAGCTGGTCCAGACCAGCATGTAGCCCGCCACGAAGGCGACGACGCGCAACACGGATGAATGCGCCGGGGGTTGTTGCGGCAACGACCAGAATGCCAACACCATGGGCAGTGCGGTCGGCAGCATCATGGCAACCATCATCACGGTCCACATCAGAAAGACCAGGGCAAGGTCCACAGCGCCCCAATCCGTCATGCGGGGCATGAGCACCATGTCGGCGCCGACCTCCATGTGCGCCATGCCCCAACCCATGTAGAGCAGGTACACCCAGGCCAGGAAAATCATGCCCACCAGCCCGAGCAGGACCGGCAGGCGCGCGATGTCGCTCGACGTTCGCATCAGCTGCTGTACCTGAACGGCGAGTAGAAGCCGTTTCGATCCGACACCTCACGCTGATAGCCGTGGTCTGCGTAGCGGAACCGCGTGGACTTGGCCACCACGGCAGGGAACCCGGGCGCCGCTGTAAACGGGGGGTTGTCCATCGTCACATCGCCACCGTCCTGGCCGGGAATGGCTTCTATCTCCGCCTCCGCTATGTCCTCAATGCGGAGGCTGCGACGTTTGCCCTCGGCGACATATTCGATCGGGGCGGTGCGCACGCCCATGACCTCGCCGATCAGCGGCGCCAGGTCGGCCAAAGGTCCGCCCGCCTGACCGGAAAACACCTGCCCCAGCACTTTCTGCTGCGCCGGGCTGGCGCGCTGATCCAGGTACAGCGCCACGCGCCACCTGGATTCCATCATGGGGCCTGGCGAATGGACAAAGAGCACGGCATTTAGACCGTCCAGCTTCACGTCGCCGAAAGCCCCCTGGTCGATATGCCAGGCGATGAGCGCGGCGCAATTTCCCTCTGTGGGTGGGCTGAGACAGGAGCAACTGCACGGTGCGAAGCAATTGCAGCTTTCAAAATACGTTCCCGAGACGTTCAATCCGTTTGACATGATCGTTCTCCTTCAAGGTTCTGAGGCCTCAAGCATCCGATCGGCCAGCGACGGCCCCATCACGCTGGCACAACATCCTTGACCAGAAGCGCCGGGCGTCAGCAGTGGCGCTGCGGGACGGCCGCAACTCTGTAAGGTCAACGATGAATGCCTCCTTCCGGTCTTGGCAATCGAATGGGCCTGCCACCGCCGTCGGCATCTTTGTGCCAAAGTGGAGTCGCATGGCCACCGCTTCAACAGACAGGAACGACCACTGTCAAAGTTACATCAGTCGGCAATGATCTGGTAAGAAATTTGTTTCAGATTGATGCTCTTCAGGGCATCAATTTCAAGCCCGGCGGCAGTGATTCGCCCAGCATGCGGCGCTCCACGGCTTCGTCCAGTTCCACGCGTTCACTGACCATTGCGACCCAGGCCGGCGGCGCGTTGATGGCCAGCAGCCGCGCCACGATCTGCTCGCGCAGTACCAGCGGCAGGTCGCGCGCGCGGTCATCGGTCACGCGGGCCAGATGGGTGGCGGCAAAGGCGGCGGGCTCCAGTTTTCTCCAGTCCAGCACGAGCAGCGTGCCTGCCCAGTCGGCGGCGGTGTCGGCCGGCACCACGTCGTGCGGGCTGCCGTAAAACGGCTGGCGCGCGCCGATGCGGCCCAGCGCCCACAGGTGCAGGCTGTCGCTGGCGGGGTCAGGGCCGGCGCGCGGGAGCGGGGCCGCCAGCGATTTTTGCAGGCGGGCCAGCAGCCACTCACCAATTTCGGCTTTGTAGGCGGCCGGAATGCGCTCCAGCGAGGCGCCCAGCCGCAGCATGTCCTCGTCGCTGCCCCTGACCGGCTTGATCGCGCCGGGATCGTCCATGCCCTCTGCGTTGATCTGCAGATTAAAGGCAAAGTCTTCCAGCAGGCGCAGCTGCTCGGGCGCGGCCAGACCGCCCGCCACGCGCCGCCACAGCGTCCACCATTCGGCGCACACCTGCTTGTCGCGGGCGTGCTGAACCCCGAGCGGAAACAGCATCCAGAGCTGCTGCACGCGCCAGGCGTCCAGCGCGTTGCCAAAGCCCGGGCGCAGGCCATAGCCCGCCAGATTGAGCCAGACCCGTTCATGTCCGGCGGAGCGGCGGCGCCCGCGCGCGCGTTGCCACAGCGCATCAAACAGCTGGCGCAGCACGGGCGTGGTCCACTGCGCGCGCGCGCCCAGAACTTTTTCCAGCTGCGCGCGCAGTTGCGTCACGTCCTTGGGGCTGACCGATTGCCTGGTGCTGCCAAAAATGCGGTCGATTTTGTCGATCGCATCGGCCAGGCGCGATGCAGAAATTTGGTCGTTGTCGCCAGTGCCACCGGCCAGGTCTGCGCCGGTGCCTGCGTGCCGCAAGTCAAACTCCAGCTGCCAGCGCTGGCTGGCGTCGGCCAGGCTGACGCAGTGCATCTCCAGCGTGCCGACTTCGGTCAGCACGGCGGCCAGTTGCACCGGGATGTCTTGTTGGTTACCCGGCGACGGCTGACCGGTGGCCGCTTGCAGCACCATCACGATGGGCGGCAGCGGCACGAAGTCCTCGTTCAGGTCGATCAGATCACCCGCCCGCTCGGGCGTATGGGCGACCGAGGTGACCAGGTGAAAGCGCACCGGCTGGCCCAGGCGCAGCGCAAAGGTTCGGCCCGTTAGCAGCACCTCCTGGCCGGTTTCAGTGCCGCGCGGCAGCAGGCAAATGCCGCGCGCCTTGGCGGCATCTTTCGCGCCATCGAGCCGCAAAAAGTAGCTGCGCGCCGCGCCGCCACCAATCCTGGGCGCCAGCCCCTGCTGCGCCAGCGCATAGGCCACCGCGCCGCGCGCCACCGCCACGTCGGGATTGTCGTTGTGCAGCAGGCGCAGTGGTGCGCCGCGCCAGGCGCCCAGGGTTTGCTGCAGCCGCTGGACCAGCGCGCCCGCGCGAAACACGCCGCCGTTGAGCAGCAGGGTGTCGGGCATGGCCTGCGCGTGCTGCCGAAAAAAGTCCGCGATATGGCTGGTAATGGCCGGGTCGCGGGCGTAGGGCAGGCCAAACTCGACGAGACCGCCGCGTGCTTGCCGGGCTTGCGCGCTGGCCTCAACCTGCGGGAAAAAGCCATCCACGATCAGCTGCTCGACGTCCTGGCGCGTCAGCGTGACCGAGCGGCTGCCGCCAATCAGCCGGGCGCCACCGCCCAGCAGGGTCACTTGCGTCTGTTCAGGCGCGTCGGCGGCCAGCAGCTGCTCTTTGGCGCTGCGGCAGCGTTCCACCAGCTGGGCCAGCTGGCTGGCCGACAGGCGGGTGGACGGATCTGCCGCCGTGCTGGCCATGCGGGTCTCCACCAAATGCGCCAGCGCCAGGTCCATGTTGTCGCCGCCCAGCATCAGGTGGTTGCCCACGCCGATGCGGCTCAGCTGCGGCGTGCCATCCTTTTGTTCCACCTGAATCAGGCTCAGGTCGGTGGTGCCGCCGCCCACATCGCAGACCAGCACCAGCCGGGTTTGCGCCAGCTCTTTGGCCAATGTGCTGCGATGGCGCAGCAGCCAGTCATAAAACACCGCCTGCGGTTCTTCCAGCAGGCGCAGCTGGGGCAGCCCGGCCTGGCGCGCGGCGCTCAGGGTCAGGGCGCGCGCGGCTTCGTCAAAGGACGCGGGCACGGTCAGCACAATGTCTTGCTGCGCCAGCGGATGGTCGGGATGCTGCGCGTTCCACGCGTCCCGCACGTAGCGCAGATAGCTGGCGCTGGCTTCGACCGGCGACACCTTGGCCACCTCGGCCGGCGCGCCCCAGGGCAATATCGGGGCCAGACGGTCTGCCGCCGTGTGGGACAGCCAGCTTTTGGCACTGGTCACCAGCCGGCCCGGCACCTGCGCGCCCAGCTGGCGCGCCCATTGCCCCATCACCACGGGCGCCGTGGCGGCGTCAGCTTGCGCAGGCCAGGGCAGTTGCAGCGCGCTGGGGGGCAGTTCGCCTTCTGCCGCGTGGTAGCGCACCGAAGGCAGCAGGGGCAGTGCGGCTACCTGGCCTGCTGCCACCAGTTGCTCGATCTGCAGCAGTTCTATGGCTTGCCCGGTCTTGCCCGGGCGGGCATAGGCGACCACGGTGTGGGTGGTGCCGAGGTCTATGCCGACGATGTACTGGGAAGGCTTGGCTTTTGAATTCATCGCCTGGTTAACTCTTTTTAGTTGGGCTGGCCGGTCTCGCCCGGCAGGCGAGGCACTTTACTTTTGCTTCGCCAAAAGAAAGTACCCAAAGAAAAGGCGACCCGCAGTCTGGGTCCCCTGCGCTTCGCTACGGGGCAACCTGCGCTGCGCCAGAAAAGCGGGGGTCCGCGCAAACTCGCTCCACTGCGTTGCGCTCAAACAGCGCGCGGCCCTGATCCCGCTTTTATGGCGCAGCACAGGCCCAGCCAGGACGGGTGGGGGATCAATACCAACAGCCAACAGCCAACAGCCGCCGACGCCAAAACACCAAGATCAATCGCTGTTGCCGCGCACGTCGAATTCCACCTTCCAGCGCTCGTTACCCTGGGTCGCCACGGCGGTTAGTTCCAGCGTGCCGGTGTCGGTGGCCACGGCGCGCAGCTTGACCTGCACCACCTCGCCTGCTTGCCGGCCTTCGGCGGGTAGCGTGGCCTGGATTTCGCCCAGCGCCTGCAACTCTTCGGGCTGCCAGAAGTCGAGCAGGGTGCCCAGCTGGTCCTGGCGCCGCACCGACGAGCCCAGCAGGCGCAGGTGCACTGGTTCGCCCACCACCAGGCCGAATTCCTGCGTCAGCAAGTCGGCATCGGTGCCTTCTTCCATGCCAAACGGCGCAATGCACAGCGCCTGCACCGGCGGCTCAAAGCCCGGAATGGCGGGCATGGCCGACTCGATGGCGACGTAGTAGGCGCGCGCCGTGCCGCCGCGAATCCGCACGCCCTGGCCGCGCCGCACATAGCCGTAGTAGGCCGCGCCGCGCGCCACCGCCAGGTCCATGTCGGCACCGGCCAGCATGCGTGCCGGCTCGGCGTTTTCTGCGGCCAGCCAGCCGTTCAGCGTGGCCAGCGTGCGCTCGGTCAGCACGCCGGATTTGAAAACGCCGCCGTTGAACAGCACGGCGGTCGGGTGCAGAAAGCTGGCTTCGGCATCGAGCTTGCCGGCAAAGCCTTCGAGTTCGGCCGTCGCGCCGGCCTGGCGCCCCAGCAGCGCCGCCAGATGGCGCGTCACGCCTGCGTCCTGCGCGTAGGGCAGGCCCAACTGCGTCAGGCCGCTGCGGGTGCGGCTGGCCGGGCGGGTGGCGGCGTCCACTTGCGGGAAGAAGCCTTCCAGAAGGGTGGCGCGCACTTCGGCCTGCGTCAGTTCGGTGCGGATCGCGCCGCCTATCAGTTTGGCGCCTCGGCTCGGCACCACGATGGCTTGTGTTTCCAGCGCGGCGTCGCTCAGCAGGCTTTCCTTGGCCGTGCGGCAGGCGTGGTTCAGTGCGCGCATTTGCCACGGGTCGAGTTGTTTGCCCTCGGCGGCCAGCTTGCGGGCCACCCCATGCGCCAGCGTCAGGTCCATGTTGTCGCCGCCCAGCAAAATATGGTCGCCCACGGCCACCCGGTGCAGTTCCAGCTGGCCGCCCCGCTCCAGCACCGCAATCAATGAAAAGTCACTGGTGCCGCCGCCCACATCGATCACCAGAATGATGTCGCCGGGCTTGACGTCCTTGCGCCAGCGGCCCGCGCTGGTCTGAATCCAGTTGTACAGCGCGGCCTGCGGCTCTTCCAGCAAGGTCAATGCCGTGTAACCGGCGGCGCGGGCGGCTTCGGCGGTCAGCTCCCGTGCAGCCGGATCGAACGAGGCCGGAATGGTCACGGTCACGTCCTGCTGGTCAAACGGTGCTTCCGGGTGGGCCGCGTCCCAGGCCTGGCGCAGATGGGCCAGGTAACGGGTCGAGGCTTCGAGCGGCGAGATGCGCGCCACTTCGGGCGGCGCGTCGTGGGGCAAAATCGCCGCGCGCCGGTCCACGCCGGGGTGGCACAGCCAGCTTTTGGCGCTGGCCACCAGGCGTATCGGCGTCAGCGCGCCGCGCGTGCGCGCCAGCTCGCCCACCGCAAAGTCCTGGTCGGCCACCCAGGGCAGCGTCAAATCGCCAGGCACCAGTTCGCTGGCGTGCGGCAGGTATAAAAAAGACGGCAGCAGCGGCAGGCTCTCGACACTGCCCGGCGCTGTGAGTTGCGGGATGTCAAGCACGCCATAACGGGTGGTTTCGCCCTCGCTGGCCGCGATGTCCACATAGGCCAGCGCGCAGTGCGTGGTGCCCAGATCGATGCCGATGGAATAACGCGGATCGCTCACAGTTCCACCTCGGCCTGCGCCAGCACGGTGGCGTCATGACCGTCAGCCAGCTTGGGCAGTTTCACCTCGGTGGCGCGCCAGCCCCGGTGGCTTAAGGCGCCCTGAAACGGCGCCTGGCCGACCACGTTGCCTGTCAGGCGGATGGCGCGGGCATCAAAGCCCTCGTTCAGTGTGATGCGGCTGCCCTCGGCTTCCGGCCGCACCGGCGCCAGCGTGAAATGCTCGCGCAGCACCTTGGCGCAGCCCTCATGCACCACGCGCGCCGCGCCCCCGATGTCGGCGTCGGAGTAGCCGCTCAGGTCTTCCTGCGTGAAGTCGATCAGGCGCGCGTCGCGCTGCAGCAAGGCCAGCAGCTGCAGGGCGGCGTCGGGCGTGGCTTGCTTCAGCGGGGCGGGCGCCACGGCTGCAGGCGTGGGCGCAGGGGCCGGCGCATGGCGCAAACCCAGCACGCGGGCGGCATAGCCGGGGTCCGACAAGGTGCTGAAAAAAGCGCCAAAGGCGATGGGAATGCGTTTGAAAAAGGAAGGGGTCGCGTCGGTCATCAATGGCTCCTGATGGCGTCGGCCAGGGGGCCGAACATGAAAGGGGAGGGGCTCAAAAAAGCGGGTGTCGGGCGGCAACGCCGGCCTTGTCGGCTGCGGGCGTTGTGCCGGGGGAATCTTCAGCAATCAGCCTGAAGGGCTTCCCGCTTTTGAACGTGGTTTCAAAAGCCTATTGTCCATAGAAAAAAGTCACCTTGCGGCGCAGGTGGGTAGTTTTTAATAGTAAAAAGTGCCTATGGCCAATATAGGACGGGTGTTTGTAGCTATTTAATTTATAGCAATTTGGCGGGCGGCGTCAGACGCGCTCCGCGCAGCAACCCGCATAATCCAGACAGACTCAGAAAGCAGCCGCCTTGTCCGCCCCCTTACGCCTTACCGATCCCAATAGGTCGCCTGGCAGCTGTCGCGCCGCATCAATACGGACTCGGCCGACATGCTGGCTTGCACGCTGGTGGATGCGCAAGTGGTGGTCCTTATTCTCGCTTGCCGCCGGTGTCGCCCGCCGCGCCGAATGATTTTGCTCGACCCCCCTCTTGCTGGCCCGTCTGTTGCTGCGCAACGGCTGCGGCACCGACGATACAAACCTCAGGATGCAAGGGTGAACAATTTGCCAAACAATCGTTTAATCGTTAGAATGACGGAATGAATAAACAATCCTTGAAAGACCTGCTGTACGAACAGGTCGCCCGCATCGGCAAGGCCGTCTCCAGCCCAAAGCGGCTGGAGTTGCTGGAGTTGCTGGCCCAGGGTGAAAAAACCGTCGAGTTGTTGGCTGCAGAGTTGTCGGTCGACATCAAGCTCATCAGCGCCCACCTGAAAGCTTTGAGGGGCGCTCGCCTGGTCACCTCCCGCCGCGACGGCAAATATGTGATCTACCGGCTCACGGGCAGTGATGTGGCCGGGCTGTGGGTGACGTTGCGACAGGTGGCCGAAGAGCATTTGCTGGAGTTGAGGCTGGCGCTGGATCAAATGGCAGCCCATCCGTCCCAGCTTGCCTCTGTAGGCCGTGAAGAACTGCTGGAGCAGGCCAGGCGAGGCGACATCATCGTCATCGACGTGCGTCCACAGGCCGAATACGAAGTGGCGCACCTGCCGTTTGCCCGCTCGATGCCCGTGGCCGAGATCGAAAAGCGGCTCTCGGAGCTGCCGGCCGGCAAGGACATCGTCGCGTACTGCCGCGGCCCCTTCTGCCTGCTGTCCGACGAAGCCGTGGCTTTGCTCGGCGCCAGGGGCTATCGGGTACGCAAGATTCTTGACGGCGTCAGCGAGTGGCAGGCGGCCGGCCTTGCGCTCCAGACCTCCGTCGAGGAATGAATCAACCACCCATCCACAAAGGAGACATCTATGCGTAAATTGATCATCGGCCTCGCAATGGCCACGCTTTCCACCACAGGGGTATCGACCGCATTCGCGGCCGGAAAACTCTCCATGCCCGTCCCCGGCGCGGTCGACACCGCCGGACGCAAGGTGCTGACCTTCATTGCCAAGGACCCGCCCGGTGCGCGCTGCAACGGCAATCTGCAGGTGGCGGCCGAGGTGGCCAACACCTACCGCGTGCCGATCCAGCTCCTTCCTTCCAGTCTGGTTCCGGGCCTGCCTGCCCCTGCCGTGTTCTACGGCACTCAGTTGCTCGTGGCCGACGGCAAGGACTACAACGGCGCAGCGAGCTTTCAGATCGTCAGCGACGTGCTGGAAATTGAAGGCGTGGACAAGCAGGAAAACACGGGCCTGCTGTTCAATGAAGCCGTGCGCCGCGATTTCGACGGGCTGAAGGCGACCATCAAATCAGGAGGTAAATGACATCGCCAGGCATCTTTTCATCCTCAACGATCCGCCCTACGGCACCGAGCGCAGCTACAACGCCTTGCGCCTGGCGCGCTCCCTGCTGAAGGCGGGGGACACGCAAGTCAAGCGCCTTGCCACGCTGCCGATTGCCATGATGGTGATCGGCACCGCCATCGCATCATTGCCAGCAGCCCTCTTGATGCGCCGCCTTGGCCGGCGCACAGGTTTTCTGACCGGGGCTACGCTCGGAATCACGGGCAGCCTGCGGGAGCGCCCCGCATGAATGCGCCGATCTACCTCGACTACAACGCCACAACGCCGGTCGCGCCGGAGGTGCTAGAGGCCATGCTGCCGTTTTTGTGCGAGCATTTCGGCAACCCTTCGTCCACGCACCCCTTTGGACGCCTTGCCGCGCAGGCTGTCGCCGAAGCACGGAGCCAGGTTGCCGCGCTGATCGGGGCGCGGGCCCATGAAATGGTGTTCACCGGCTGCGCCACCGAGGCCAACAACCTGGCCCTGCTCGGCGTCGCGCGAGCCCACGGCGGCACGAAGCGCCACCTCGTCGTCAGCGCCATCGAGCACCCGGCGGTGATGGCCCCGGCGCAGCATCTTCAGGAAGAGGGCTGGCGCCTCACCGTGGTGCCGGTCGACGATTTCGGCCGCGTCTCGCCGCAAGACATTGCGCAAGCCCTGCGGCCCGATACGGCGCTGGTGTCGGTGATGCACGCCAACAATGAGATCGGCACCATCCAGCCGATCCGGGAGATCGCGCACATCACGCGCGAACGCGGCGTCCTGCTGCACACCGACGCGGCCCAATCGGCAGGCAAGATTCCGGTCGACGTCGACACATTGGGTGTCGACCTGCTCACGCTGGCCGGGCACAAGTTTTACGCGACCAAGGGCGTCGGGGCCCTGTATATCCGTCAGAATACGCCCGTGCGTCACATCAGTTTCGGCGCGGACCATGAGCGCGGCTTGCGGCCGGGCACCGAGAACGTACCCGCCATTGTGGGTTTGGGGGTCGCGGCGCAGCTTGCGCGGGAACGACTGCCTCAGGCAAGCAGCCGTCTGCGCGAACTGCGGGATCAACTCCATGCCCTGCTGATCGAGGCGATACCCGGCCTCATCCTCAATGGCCACCCCGAGCAGCGTCTGCCCAATACGCTCCATGTATCGTTTCCGGGGGCAAGCGGACGCCGGCTGCTGGACCAAGCCAGTCACATCGTCGCTGCGTCACTCGGTTCGGCTTGTCATTCGGAACACGACGCTGTCAGTGGCGTATTGGCCGCGATCGGTGCCGATTCCGTGCGGGCTACCGGGGCCGTGCGGCTATCGGTTGGCCGCATGACAACGCCCGACGAAGTGAGCCGCGCCGCCAGCGGCTTGATTGAGGCCTGGCGGACGGTGGCCAGTCCGTGACACCGGAAGAATACGACGCGTGGTACGACAGCCCGCGCGGCCGCTGGATCGGCGACGTTGAATTCGAGCTTCTCTGTCGCCACCTGCATAGTCCCGGATGCCCTTCACAAACTTTCTCGCATCTGTTCAGCTTGGGTTCACACAGGCACGCGCAAACTGCGTTCCATACCAACCCAAGGAGCTTTTCATGAAACGTCTTGCCATCGCCAGTTTATTGGCCACCGGATTGCTCGGCGCCCAAGCCCAGACATTCACGGACAACGCGCGCGTTCGCAGCGCCGAGCCACAGTA
>NZ_JAUXNA010000095.1 GCF_030682935.1 Polaromonas sp. | reverse complement strand
CCTGGCCCGCGGTGATGTCGCCGAGGCTTCCGGTGTGTTGCCGCTGGCCGCCGTGGTCGGCAAGGCTGATGCAACACAGGTTCAGGTACACGGCAAGGCTTTTGATCTGGCCGCAGTCTCCAGAGATAACGTAGCCCGATTCAAGGTGAAATAGTGCAGGTCTGTCTTCCCATAGAGTCGGCTTTTCCAAAAGCGCGACGCTCCACTCAGGTTCAGGTCGCCTGGGCTTCCCGCATTGTGACTGTGGGTGGCGATGCGCCGGTCCGTGTTCAGTCCATGACCAACACCGACACGGTGGATGCGATAGGCACCGCCATTCAGGTCAAGGAGCTGGCGGTGGCGGGCTCCGAAATGGTACGCATCACGGTCAATACACCCGAGGCGGCTGAGGCCGTGCCCTACGTGCGTGAGCAACTGGACCGCATGGGCATTGATGTGCCGTTGATTGGCGACTTTCATTACAACGGCCACCGCTTGTTGACCGATTACCCCGCCTGTGCCGAAGCGTTGTCCAAATACCGGATCAACCCCGGCAATGTGGGCAAGGGCAACAAACACGACAGGCAGTTCGGCCAGATGATTGACGTCGCCATGCGATGGAACAAACCCGTGCGCATTGGGGTGAACTGGGGCAGTCTTGACCAGGAGTTGCTGGCCAGCTTGATGGACGACAACAGCAAGCGCGCCACGCCCTGGGACGCAAAACAGGTCATGTACGAAGCGCTGATCACCTCGGCGATCGATTCCGCCCAGCGTGCCGAGGAAATGGGCATGCAGCGCAACCAGATCATCCTGTCTTGCAAGGTCAGCGGCGTTCAGGACTTGCTGTCGGTTTACCGCGAGTTGGCCAAACGCAGCGATTACGCGCTTCACCTTGGCCTGACCGAGGCCGGCATGGGAACCAAGGGGACGGTGGCCTCTGCAACGGCGCTGTCCATCTTGTTGCAGGAAGGCATTGGCGATACCATTCGCGTGTCACTGACACCCCAGCCCGGTGAGGCCCGTACCCAGGAGGTGGTGGTCGCTTCCGAAATTCTCCAGGCACTGGGCTTGCGCAACTTTGTACCCAGCGTCACGGCGTGCCCCGGGTGTGGACGCACGACAAGCACCACCTTTCAGGAACTGGCCAAGCAGATCGACGACTTTCTGCGTGCCCAGATGCCGGTCTGGCGTGAGCAATATCCGGGCGTTGAAGGCCTCAAGGTCGCTGTGATGGGTTGCATCGTCAATGGTCCGGGTGAAAGCAAGCATGCCGACATTGGCATCAGCCTGCCTGGCTCCGGTGAAGCACCGGTTGCACCGGTGTTTATTGATGGCGAAAAAAGACTGACCTTGCGCGGCGAGAACATTGCCCAGGAGTTTCAGGTCATCGTTGAAAACTACATTGAAAAACGCTTTGGCACGCAGACTGCTGCTGAAGTCGCCTAATACTGACGAATCCATGTTTGAAAAAATGACTGCCAGCCAGGCAGAGAAACTGCCTTCGTCCAAAGCGGAAAAACTGACTGCTGTCAAAGGCATGAACGACATTTTGCCGCCGGACTCGGCACGATGGGAATGGCTTGAGGGCAAGGTACGCTTCCTGATGGAGCGCTATGCCTACCGCAACATCCGTACGCCCATTTTGGAGCACACCCAGCTGTTTGTGCGGGGCATTGGCGAGGTCACCGACATCGTCGAAAAGGAAATGTATTCCTTCGAAGACCGTTCGGACAAGCATGGCGATCACGATCACCTGACCATGCGGCCCGAAAATACCGCCAGTGTGGTGCGTGCGGTGACTGAACATAATTTGCTTTATGACGGTGGCAAGCGTCTCTATTACATGGGGCCCATGTTTCGCCGTGAACGCCCGCAGCGTGGCCGTTACCGCCAGTTTCACCAAATTGGTGCCGAAGCGCTGGGCTTTGCCGGTCCCGAGGTGGATGCGGAGCTTATTTTGCTCGCAGCCGCGCTGTGGAAGGAGTTGGGCCTCACCGATTGGCGTCTCGAAATCAACAGCCTGGGCCAGCCCGACGAGCGTGCCCAGCACCGTGCTCAACTTATCGCCCATTTCGAACAGCATGCAGATGCACTGGACGAGGAAGCGCGCAGGCGGCTGCACAGCAACCCGCTGCGTATTCTGGATACCAAAAATCCAGCCATGAAGGCTGTGGTTGAAAGCGCGCCCCGACTGATCGACTTTCTGGGCCCCCAGTCGCTGGCGCATTTTGAGGGTCTCAAAGCCATTCTCGACGCCAACCACATTTCCTGGACGCTCAACCACCGCCTGGTACGCGGGCTCGACTACTACAACCTCACGGTATTCGAATTTGTGACCGATCGGCTGGGCGCACAAGGCACCATTTGCGCCGGTGGCCGCTATGACTACCTGATTGAGCAGATGGGGGGCAAAGCGGCACCCGCTGTGGGATGGGCCTTGGGGGTCGAGCGTGTGCTGGAGCTCATCAAGGAGCAGGGCAAGTCGATTCCAGTCCCGGTACCAGATGCCTATGCGGTGATTCCCGATGCGTCAGCCTTGCCGGTCGTTTTGCAAACGCTGCAGGCTTTGCGTGCAGCGGGGGTGAGTGTGCAAATGCATGCCGGCGCCAGCGCCGATGGCATGGGCAGCATGAAATCGCAATTCAAGCGGGCCGATGGCAGCGGTGCAAAGTATGCGCTGATTTTTGGCGCCACTGAACTGGCCCAGGGCAGCGTTGCCGTCAAACCTTTGCGGGGTGGAGCGCTTGAGGGGGCGCAGGTCCAAATGCTCCAGCCGCTGAACGATGTGGACGCGTGGGCTCAGAGCCTGCGCGCTTAAGTCGGCACTCGAGCACCCGCCCAAGCGCTCGTTAGCGCCCTCTACAATCAACCCAACTCAATTCGCGCCGTTATCGGGCAGAACCAGCAGAATTTTTATGGCAAAACACCTCGATTTGGAAGAACAGGAACAGCTTGACGAGCTCAAGCACTTCTGGAAGCAGTACGGCAACCTCATTACATGGTCCCTGATTGCGGTATTAAGCGCCTTTGCTGCCTGGAACGGCTACCAGTATTGGCAGCGGAATCAGGCCGCGCAGGCGGCCGTGATGTATGAGGAGGTTGAGCGTGCCTTGCAGTCGGGCGACTCGGCAAGGGTTGACCGCTCACTGGCTGACATGAAAGACCGTTTCGGTCGCACCACGTACGCCCAGCAAGCGGGTCTGCTGGCAGCCAGGGCCCATTACGACAAAGGTAATGTAGAGGCTTCCCGCGCTGCGTTGAATTGGGTCGCAGAGAAATCTTCGGACGAAGGCTATCAGGCCATTGCCAAATTGCGCCTTGCCGGACTCTTGCTGGACAAGAAGGCTTATGACGAGGCCTTGCAGCAAGTCTCCGGTAACTTTCCGAAGGATTTTGCTGCGCTTGCAGCTGACCGGCGCGGTGACATCCTGGCGGCCCAAGGAAAAAAGAGTGAAGCCACGGCGGAATATGAAAAAGCCTACAAAGGCCTTGACGAGCGCGTCGAGTACCGACGCCTGGTGGAGGTCAAACTCAATGCGCTGGGCGTTGACCCCACTGCAGGCCAGGCCCAGTTGACAGCTGCAGCATCCACGGCTGGGGCAAATAAATGAATAATCAGTCTTTCAGGCCTCTAACCCTTGCTGTTCGTGCACCAGTTGCTATTTTTATTGCAGCGGTTTTGAGCGGCTGCTTCGGTGGCGTGAGCAAGCCCCAACCTGCAGAACTGCAGCCTGCGGCGGCCTTGGTATCGGCCCGTCAAAGCTGGAATACCCGCATTGGGCCCGTGAATTTTCCGCTGGAAGTGACGGTTTCCGGTAATAGCGTGGCAGTTGCGAGTGGCGACGGAACCGTAGCCTTGCTGGAAGCCGCTACGGGTCGAGACATCTGGCGCACGGCCCTCAACACGCCGATCGCTGCAGGCGCCGGGAGTGACGGAAAAGTTGTGGCGGTGGTGACGAAAGGCAACGAAGTCGTCGCGCTGCAGGACGGCCGTGAACTTTGGCGTCAGAAACTTGGCGCCCAGGCCTTTACCGCGCCTTTGGTTGCCGGGGCCCGGGTGTTCGTGCTGGCAGCCGATCGCTCCGTCAATGCTTTTGACGGGCAGACGGGCCGCAAGCTGTGGGCTCAGCAGCGTCCCAATGAACCGTTGGTGCTGCGTCAGTCTGGCGTGATGCTGGCTGTCGGTGATACCCTGGTGGTGGGCCTGTCCGGCCGACTGGCGGGTTTCAACCCGTCCAGCGGCAGTATTCGATGGGAGGCCCCGATTGCCTCACCACGCGGAGTCAACGATGTGGAGCGGCTGGTTGACCTGGTCGGCCGGGTCAGCCGGGTCGGCGATACAGTGTGCGCGCGGGCTTTTCAGTCCAGCATAGGCTGCGTTGACGCCGTTCGCGGCAGCTTGCTCTGGGCCAAGCCCGCCAGCGGCATTCAAGGCATAGACGGTGATGACCGCTTGCTGTTCGGTACCGAAGCCGACGGGACGGTCATGGCCTGGCGACGCAGCGACGGCGAGCGGGTCTGGTCGACAGATCGCTTGCGCTACCGGAGTCTGACGGCACCGCTGGTGGCCGGGCGCTCGATCGCTATCGGTGATTTCACCGGTTTTATTCACCTGTTGTCGCGTGAAGACGGCTCGCTGCTCAACCGCTTGCCAACCGACGGATCTGCCATCTCTGCATCCCCTGTACTCGCGGGAAATACGCTTATTGCGGTTACCCACAACGGCGGCGTTTACGGCTTCAAGCCTGAATAAGCGCGCCTCACCAGAAACCTAATTGATGAAACCTGTAATTGCGTTAGTCGGCCGCCCGAACGTGGGCAAATCGACAATTTTTAACCGGCTGACCAAGACGCGGGATGCGATCGTGGCCGATTTTGCCGGGTTGACACGGGACCGTCATTACGGCATTGGCAATCTGGGACTCCACGAGTACATCGTCATCGACACCGGTGGTTTCGAGCCTGATGCCATCAGCGGCATTTACAAGGAAATGGCCAAGCAGACCCGGCAAGCGGTCGCGGAAGCTGACGTCGTTGTCTTTGTGGTGGATGCCCGAGCCGGTATCAGCGCCCAGGACCATGACATCGCCAAGTACCTGCGCAAGCTTGGCAAACCGACGGTGCTGACGGCGAACAAGGCGGAGGGCATGACGGAGGGCGGTCGGTTTTCCGAATTTTTTGAACTTGGCTTGGGTGAGGTGTTGCCAGTGTCCGCATCCCATGGGCAAGGCATGCGCATGCTGGTGGATCTGGCGCTGGCTCCCCTTCAGTTGCCAGACCCCGGCGACGAAGTTGAGCCCCAAGACCCTTCTGTCATCAAACTGGCGGTTGCGGGTCGCCCCAACGTGGGCAAGTCCACGCTGATCAATACCTGGCTGGGAGAAGAGCGGCTGGTAGCCTTTGATTTGCCCGGCACCACCCGCGATGCGATTTCAGTCCCTTTCGAGCATGCCGGGCAAAAGTTCGAGTTGATTGATACGGCCGGGTTGCGTCGCAAGGGCAAGGTTTTCGAGGCGATCGAGAAGTTTTCCGTGGTCAAGACCTTGCAGGCGATTGAAAGCGCGAACGTGGTCCTGCTGCTGTTGGACGCGACGCAAGGCGTGACGGATCAGGACGCGCATATCGCGGGCTACATTCTTGAAAGTGGCCGGGCGGTGGTGTTGGCCATCAACAAGTCAGATGCGGTAGATGCTTACCAGCGTGAACTCCTGGAGCGCTCGATTGAAACCCGTTTGGGTTTCCTGAAATTCGCGGCGATTCATCGGATATCGGCCACCAAGCGCCAAGGCCTGGCCCCCGTGTGGAAATCCATTGTTCAGGCGCACGCATCGGCCAACCGCAAGATGTCCACGCCAGTGCTGACACGCCTGCTGCTGGAAGCCGTGCAGTTTCAGCAACCCCAGCGTTCGGGAATCTTCCGGCCCAAGATGCGTTATGCGCATCAGGGCGGCATGAATCCACCCATCATCATCATTCACGGCAACTCGCTGGAACATGTCACCGAGGCGTACAAGCGCTTCCTCGAAGGGCGGTTTCGCAAGGAGTTCGACTTGGTTGGCACGCCGCTGCGCATCCAGATGAAAACCTCGCAGAATCCCTTTTCTGGCAAGGAATAGACCGAGGACCACAGGCTGTATAGATGGGCTGTGGTAAGGTCAAGGTCTCTTAACTTTTGAACACGGAAAATATCGTGAGTACTAACAAAAGTCAACTATTGCAGGATCCATTTCTCAACACATTACGTCGCGAGCATGTTCCTGTTTCCATTTATCTCGTCAATGGGATTAAATTGCAGGGCCAGATCGAGTCTTTTGACCAGTATGTGGTTTTGCTTCGCAACACGGTGACCCAAATGGTCTACAAGCATGCGATTTCCACCATTGTTCCTGGTCGCGCGGTGAGTTTTTCAACCGGCGAGACTGAAGAAAGTCCTTTAAACTGAGCTCGTACGATGTACCTGTGAAATCACGCCCGCTTGCCCTGCTGGTGGGGGTGGACTTGGGTTTTCCGAATTTCGATGGCGATCTGCAGGAGCTGGGCTTACTGGCGCAGACCGCGGGTCTGGAACCGGTTGCCCGCGTGACATGCAAACGCAAGGCACCCGATGCAGCGTTGTTCATCGGTACTGGAAAAGCCGACGAGATCAAAATGCTGGCTCTTGACACGGGGGCCACCGAGGTGCTTTTCGATCAGTCGCTCAGCCCGGCGCAGCAACGCAACCTGGAGCGCCACCTGGAGCTTCCCGTCAATGACCGGACCTTGCTGATACTGGAGATTTTTGGTCAGCGGGCGCGCAGCCACGAAGGCAAGCTGCAGGTCGAGTTGGCTCGGCTCCAGTACATGTCAACCCGTCTGGTGCGCCGCTGGTCGCACCTTGAACGTCAAACCGGGGGCGCAGGTGTGCGTGGCGGTCCTGGCGAGAAGCAGATTGAACTCGATAAACGCATGATTGGCGAAGCCATCAAGCGGACCAAAGAGCGCCTGGGTAAAGTCAAGAAGCAGCGACAAACGCAGCGCAAACAGCGGGAGCGGCGCAATTCGTTCACGATTTCACTGGTTGGCTACACCAATGCGGGGAAATCAACGTTATTCAATGCATTGGTAAAGGCCCGTGCTTATGCGGCCGATCAGCTGTTTGCCACGCTTGACACCACGACAAGACAACTTTACCTTGGTGAGGCTGCCCGCTCCGTTTCGCTCTCTGACACGGTGGGTTTTATCCGGGATTTGCCGCACGGGCTGATCGATGCATTCGCAGCCACGCTGCAGGAAGCGGTTGATGCGGATCTGCTGCTGCATGTTGTCGATGGCTCGAACCCTGACTATCTGGAGCAAATTGAGCAAGTTCAGCGCGTCCTCGCCGAGATTGGCGCTGCTGAGGTGCCGCAGATTCTGGTGTTCAACAAACTCGATGCCATCGACAAAGGCAGCCTGCCTTTGCAGCTGTGTGACAGGTTCGAATTGAGGGGGGCATTGGATGGCTCAAGCCGAAGCGTGGAGCGGGTATTTGTGAGCGCTCAGACGGGGGAGGGACTGCCGCAATTGCGTGCGCTTCTATCCACCCATGCGACGAGTTTGCTGGCAGGGTAAATCCCCAAATAACAGAGGGCGTTGCCTGCGGTGCCTGGTGTAACAATTTCATTAGGCACAATGGCGCGGTACTGAAAAAATACTGTATCAAAAAAAGTGAGTTTGATCCCATGAATCTGAATCCCGTGCTGCAGACGTTGACGGCCTTGCCAAGCCAGCTGAAACAACGCGCCCAAGGCATGTTTAACCTCAATGATCCGCGCTGGGGCCGGGACGATGACAAATCGTCGTCCGGGGAATCCAAGCCAGAAGAGCCTCGCGAGGAAAAGCAGCCGCCAAGGCAGGTCAATCGTCCCCAGGGCCAGGGCCCTAATCAGGGGCCACCTGATCTGGACGAACTCTGGCGTGATTTCAACCGCAAGCTGGGCGGCCTGTTTGGGGGGGGCAAAAAAGGCGGGGGTCAAGGTCCTAACTGGGGCGGCGTCGGAGGCGGCGGCAGCGGTGGCGGATTCCAGCCTGACATGAAAAGCGCGGGCATCGGTGTTGGGCTGATCGCCGGTGTGGTTGGGCTGATCTGGCTGGGTACGGGCTTCTTCATTGTCCAAGAGGGCCAGCAGGCTGTGATTACCCAGTTCGGCAAGTACCAATCGACGGTCGGTGCCGGTTTTAACTGGCGTCTGCCCTATCCGGTACAGCGCCACGAAATTGTGGTGGTGACCCAGATTCGCTCGGTCGACGTGGGCCGTGATGTCGTGATCAAGGCGACCGGCCTGCGCGATTCGGCCATGCTCACCGAAGACGAGAACATCGTCGAGATCAAGTTTGCCGTTCAATACCGTCTGAGCGATGCGCGTGCCTACCTGTTTGAGAGCAAGGATCCCGCGAGCGCGGTGGTCCAGGCGGCAGAAACTGCCGTGCGTGAGGTGGTCGGGAAAATGAAGATGGACATGGCGCTGGCCGAGGAGCGCGACCAGATCGGGCCACGTGTTCGCGTGCTCATGCAGACCATCCTGGACCGCTACAAGGTTGGCGTGGAAGTCGTGGCCATCAATCTTCAACAAAGCGGTGTGCGCCCGCCCGAGCAGGTGCAGGCGGCATTTGATGATGTGCTCAAGGCGGGTCAGGAGCGTGAGCGCGCCAAGAACGATGCCCAGGCTTACGCCAATGATGTAATTCCGCGTGCGGTGGGTTCGGCTTCGCGCCTGAAAGAGGAATCTGATGCCTACAAGGCGCGTATCGTGGCGCAGGCGGAAGGTGATGCGCAACGTTTCCGCTCGGTATTGGTCGAGTACCAGAAAGCGCCGCAGGTCACGCGTGACCGCATGTACACCGACGCCATGCAGCAGGTCTACACCAACGTGACCAAGGTGCTGGTGGAATCACGCCAGGGCTCCAACTTGCTGTACCTGCCGATTGATAAAATCATGCAGATGTCCGCGCAGGGTGGCGGGGCGGCGGGTGCCGATTCATCGGTGATCCCGGGCAGCGGTGCAGTGTCTTCCGGAACTGTGCCGTCCCAGCCTGCCAGTAGCTTACCTCTTGATGCCCGTGTGCGTGATGCATCCCGCACACGCGACCGTGAAACCCGCTAAGGAAGAAAAAAGTGAATAGAGTTGGACTTATCGTTTCTTCGTTCCTGGTGGCCCTGGCGCTGCTGAGTTCTACGCTGTTTGTGGTTGATCAGCGGCAGTTTGGCGTGGTGTACGCATTGGGCCAGATCAAGGAAGTAATCACCGAACCGGGCCTCAATTTCAAGTTGCCTCCGCCATTCCAGAACGTTTCTTATATTGACAAGCGCCTGCTGACGCTGGACAGCACTGACGCAGAACCCATGCTGACGGCCGAAAAGCAGCGCGTTGTCATCGACTGGTATGTGCGCTGGCGCATTTCCAATCCGTCTGAATACATTCGTAACGTGGGCCTGGACGAGCGTGCCGGCGCCAACCAGCTCAATCGGGTGGTCCGCAACGCCTTTCAGGAAGAGATCAACAAGCGCACCGTGAAAGACCTGCTGTCGCTCAAGCGCGAGGCGCTCATGGCCGACGTGAAAGCCGAAGTACTGCAGGTAGTCCGTGGCGCCAAGCCTTGGGGCGTCGATGTGATTGATGTGCGCATCACCCGTGTCGACTATGTGGAGGCCATCACCGAATCGGTTTACCGCCGCATGGAGGCCGAGCGCAAACGGGTGGCCAACGAGTTGCGATCGACGGGTGCCGCCGAAGGTGAAAAAATCCGTGCAGATGCCGACAGGCAGCGCGAAGTGACCATTGCCAATGCCTACCGGGACGCCCAGAAGATCAAGGGTGAGGGCGATGCCGAGGCGGCCCGTACCTATGCCGAATCGTTTGGCCGGGATCCGCAATTTGCGCAGTTCTATCGCAGCCTCGATGCCTACAAGGCGAGTTTTGGCAAGAAAAGCGACGTGATGGTGATTGATCAGTCATCCGACTTTTTCAAGGCCATGCGCGGCTCCGGCGGCAGCGCCACGGCGCCTGCAAAAAAATAAACGTCCCTGAACGGCACCACCTTCTGGCCAGCACTGGCTCGGATACTCCGGTTTGTTGGGGTGTTGTCGTTCTTCTCACCTGCGGGATGGAGACGGATGTTTGAACAGATGCTTCGCCTGAGCGACGGGGCGTTTCGTTTTTTCTGACACTGGCGCACACAGGCCAAGTCTGGCGCCTGAATTTGCGTCTGACTTCCCTCTGCTGATGCGACCGGGTCAAAAAGCGGCTCCAAGCCCGGTAAAATCCGTCTTTTAACAGCCTCCGAGAAAATCACAATGCCCGCCTGGTCATCATCATGGCAATTGCCCGATCAAATTGCCGATGTCCTGCCTTCAGAGGCGCGTCACATCGAAGAGCTGCGCCGTCTTTTTCTGGATACGGCGCGCAGCTACGGCTATGAGCTGGTCATGCCGCCTTTGCTGGAGCATTTGGAGTCCTTGCTCACAGGGACGGGCGAAGCGCTGGATTTGCAGACCTTCAAACTGGTGGACCAGTTGTCAGGGCGTACCCTGGGCTTGCGTGCCGACACGACGCCCCAGGTCGCCCGCATTGATGCACACCTGCTCAACCGCAGCGGTGTGGCCCGTCTGTGCTACTGCGGGCCCGTTCTGCATACCCGCGCCGAACGTCCGCATGCCACTCGGGAGCCTTTGCAGTTTGGCGCAGAAATTTACGGCCATGCCGGGCTTGAAGCCGATCTTGAAGCGCAGTCGCTCGCGTTAGAGGGCCTGAGAGCGGCCGGTGTGACTGAATTGTCGGTCGACATGGCGGATGTTCGCATCGTCAACAGCCTGCTTGCCGGCGCGCGCATCAGTGCCTCGACCATGGCGCTTATTCACGCCGCGCTCGCGGCCAAGGATGCCAGTGAACTCCACAGCCTCACCGCCAGTCTGGATGGCGGCATTTCTTTGGCCGCGCGAGAAGGCCTGAAAGCCTTGCTGCAGCTTTACGGTGACGAGCAAGTCCTGGTTGAGGCCGAAAAAGTCCTGCCGCCCCTGCCGGGTGTGCAGGATTCGCTACAAAATCTGAAGTGGCTGGCCTCCCACATCTCGCATCGGGGGGATGTCAAGGTCAGCTTTGATCTGGCCGACCTGCGCGGCTACGCCTATTACAGCGGTATCGGCTTTGCCATCTACGGCCAGGGTGCCGAGCTGGCGCGTGGCGGCCGTTACGACGAGGTGGGTGCCGTGTTTGGCCGCAACCGGCCGGCCGCAGGTTTCAGCCTGGATTTGAAGGAGCTCGTCCGCGTGCTGCCACCCCGGCCCTTGCGGGCCGCCATTTGCGCGCCTTGGGGCGAGGATGCCGGACTGCGCGCCGCCATCGCCCGCCTGCGCGCCAACGGCGAGACTGTCGTTTGTGTGCTGCCCGGACACGAGCATGAGCTCAGTGAGTTTGACTGCGACCGCGAGTTGATAGCGGCTGCGGGGCACTGGGTACTTCAGCCCTTGACGCAAGCGGCATGAAAATCCTGACAAAAAGCACCAAGAAGAGCCCGGCGCCAAGTCGGCTTTATCCCATCGAATCCTAACGAGAAAATTGAAGATGACAAACAAATCAAGCGCAGCCGCTGGCCGCAATGTTGTGGTCGTGGGCACCCAGTGGGGCGACG
>NZ_JAUXNA010000094.1 GCF_030682935.1 Polaromonas sp. | reverse complement strand
GCTGGCCCTCATGAGCTGCCCGGTCGTCTGCCTGGGCACTACGCTTCATGAGAAAAATAGGCATCGAGGGCAATAAAATCGGGGGCGATCAGCTATTGTATTTATAGCACCCGATTGGCCTGATCAGCTATTGCGTTGCGGGTGATGGCCGAAAGCGTGCCGCGTGTGCTAATGACTTCCGGGTCCAGCGTCACCTCGATCAGCGTGCCCTCGGGGCGCGCCAGCGCGGCCAGCAGCTCGGCTTCAAATTCGACGGTGTGCGTGATGCGCACCCCCGCATACCCATAAGCGCGCGCCAGCGCCGCAAAGTCCGGGTTGTGCAAGCGGGAACCGCTTGGGTGCTGCGGGTACGCCCTTTCCTGGTGCATGCGGATGGTGCCGTACATGCCATTGTTGAGCAGCACGATGATGCTTTTGGCGCCGTGCTGCACGGCCGTGGCCAGCTCCTGGCCGTTCATCAGAAAATCGCCGTCGCCCGCGATGGTGAAGGCGACACGCCCGGTGGTGATGGCTGCGGCAATACCCGCGGGCACTCCGTAGCCCATGGCGCCCACGGTGGGCGCCAGCTGCGTCTTGTGCCCCTTCACGAGCCCGTGGTGCTTGAAAAATCGGTGCATCCAGCTGGCAAAGTTGCCGGCGCCATTGGTCAGCACGGCGTCTGGGGGCAGGTGCTTTTGCAGCAGGCCAACGATGGCGGGCATGTCGATATCGCCATGCAAACCGGCCGATGGTGTCGGCAGCAAGTTGGCCAGGTAGTCGGCGTTGGCTGCGGCCGTCCAGGCTTCCCACGGCACAGAGACGGGCGCGCTCAACACCTCCAGCGAGCGGGCTGCGGCATTCATGGTGGCCTGGATGGCCAAGTCCGCCTGGTAGACGCGGTTGAGTTCTTCGGCGCTTGCATGAATATGCACCAGCTTCTGCTGGGGCTTGGGCGCTTGCAGCAGGGTATAGCTGCCGGTTGTCATTTCGCCCAGGCGGGGGCCAATGGCGATGATCAGGTCGCTGGCCTTGATGCGTGCAGCCAATTTTGGGTTCAGGCCAATGCCTACATCGCCGGCATACAGCGGGTGGTGGTTGTCAAACGTATCCTGAAAACGAAACGCATTGCCCACCGGCAGCTTCCAGTTTTCGGCAAAGCGCTGCAGCGCCTGCGCCGACTGGGGCGTCCAGCCCCCGCCGCCCGCAATAACGAAGGGCTGCCTTGACGCCAACAGCATTTCACGCAGCGTGCGCAAAGAACCGGGGTCGCTCCAGGCCTGCACCGCTTCCACCCGGGCCAAGGGCTGCGCCTCTGTCATTTGCGTCAGCATGTCTTCAGGCAACACCAGTACCACGGGCCCCGGCCGGCCATTCATGGCCGTGGCAAACGCGCGCGCCACGTACTCGGGAATGCGGTCGGCATCGTCAATGCGCTCCACGCGCTTGGCAAAGCCCTTGGTACTGGGCCCGAAAAAGCTGGAATAGTCCACTTCCTGAAAGGCTTCCCGGTCGCGGCAGTCGCTGGCCACGTCGCCAACCAGCAGCACCATGGGGGTAGAGTCCTGGAACGCGGTGTGCACACCGATGGACGCGTTGGTGGCGCCCGGCCCGCGCGTCACCATGCAAACGCCGGGGCGGCCGGTGAGCTTGCCGTGCGCCTCGGCCATGAAGGCCGCGCCGCCTTCCTGGCGGCAGGTGATGAACTGGATCTGGTCGCGCCGTGCGTACAAGCCGTCGAGCACGGCCAGGTAGCTTTCGCCCGGTACGCCAAACGCATGGGTAACGCCCTGGGCCAGAAGGCAGTCAACGAGAAGGTGGCCGGCAAGTTGTTTAGTCATGCGCCTTATTGTGCCGCGCAAGTCCGCAGCACACCCGCCGCTGCTATGCGCCTGAAAATGCCGCGTTTACTCGGGCGTGCCGGTATCGCCGTCGGCGCCCCCATCGGCCAGTGCTTGCCGGGCCAACTCTTCATCGCTCAAGGGCTGTGCATCCCTGAGCGCGGCCAGTTCTTCAAGAAACGCATCGCTGGGTGTTTCGTGCTCCAGCAGCACTTCTTCGAGCTTTTGCGCGCCAGTTTCGAGGTGCACCGAGGGAGAAACCAGTGCCGTCGGCGGCACCGGAAATTTCTCGCCCAGCTCGAACTTCAGCGCTTCCGACTTCTCTTCAACCCAGTGGGCGAAGTCACCGTCTTTGGGGGTGTCTGAGTTGCTCATGATCATTTCCTTCGCTTGGTACGGCCCTGGCGCGAACGGCCAGGCCCTTCAGCATTATGAGGGCCACCCGCTGCGCTGCGCCGCGTCCCGGAAATCGCCACACGAACTGATCCGTTCTGGGCCGCTTTGGCCTTCATCAACCGCAGCACCCGGGTTAAGGGCTGAACGCGCCGTTTGACACTTGAAAAACCGCTTACTCCAGGCGCCGCCCTTTGCCATCCGTCACGCTGATGCTGACCGGAATGCCTGCCTGCACGCTTTGCGTGACGGTGCAAAATTCTTCAAACTGTCCCAGCACGCGGTCAAGGTGCGCCAGCTCTGCCCCATCTTTTCCAAGCTGAATCGCAACATCGATGTGCTGAATGCGCAGCCGATTGCTTTCATTGCGGTCCACGGTGCAGGTCGCCCGCGCCGTGATGCCGCCCGCGTCCTGTTTGAATTTTTGCAGTGAAAACAGTAAACTGGCCGACAGACAGTTGGCCACGGCCGCCAGCAGCATGTGCGTGGGCGCCGGACCTTCGCCCTGGCCCAACGGTGCGGGCTCGTCCGCAATCAACCCCGGCAAGCCCTCGCCAAAGTCCACCAGAAACTGGTAATTTTGTTTCTGCGTAATCGTGACGCTCAGCGTTTCGGCCATCGGGAGTTTCCGTTCAAAGTAATTGTTTGCGCACCCGGTTGACCGGCGCGCCGTAGTGCGGATCAGCCCTGGCGCACACCGGCTTTTTTCAGGATCATTTCAAGCGGACAAAACCTCGTGAAGCTGCTTTGCAACAGGTTGGCCCCGACAAATACGGTCACCCACAAAAAGTATTTGCTCACGAAGAGCGGGCTCTCGGGCACGCCAAGCGCCAGAGAAACAAGAATGAAAATTCCTGCAAACATGCGGACCATAAGGTTGGTAGTCATCGTCAGTGCTCCTGGTAGTCAATAAAATTTAAAAAATCACGCAAACTTCTTGCGGTTCACCGCGTAATACAGCACCGGTATCACCACCAGCGTCAGCAGTGTGGAAACAAAAATACCGAAGATCAGCGAAATCGCCAGGCCATTGAAAATCGGGTCATCCAGAATGAAACCCGCGCCAATCATGGCCGCCAGGCCGGTCAGCACAATCGGCTTGGCGCGCGCCGATGCAGAGCTCACCACCGCCTCGACAAACGGCATGCCCTGCGCCACCTGCAGGTTGATAAAGTCGACCAGCAAGATCGAGTTGCGCACAATGATGCCCGCCAGCGCGATCATCCCTATCATCGACGTTGCCGTGTACTGCGCGTTCAGCAGCGCATGGCCCGGCATGACGCCAATGATGGTGAGCGGAATGGGGGCCATGATGATCAGCGGTGTCAGGTAAGAGCCAAATTGAGCGACCACCAGGATGTACACCAGGACCAGCCCGACCGCATAGGCCAGCCCCATGTCGCGGAAGGTTTCGTAGGTAATTTGCCACTCGCCGTCCCATTTCAGCGAAAACTGGCGGTACGGATCAGACGGCTGATTGATGAAGTATTCACCGAGCGGCGCGCCCTGCGCGGCCGTCAGGTCATCCAGCTTGCTGCGCACCGCAAACATGCCGTACAAGGGGCTGTCCAGTTTGCCGGCCATGTCGCCAATCACGTAAGTCACGGGCAGCAAGTTCTTGTGATAAATCGTCTTTTCCCTTGTGGTGGGCTCCACCTTGACCAACTCGGAAAGCGGCACATTGTCACCACTGCCCGACTTCACGGTCAGGCTCAGCAGCGTGTCGAGCCGCGCCTGCTTTTCAGGGGGAAGATTCAGACGCACCGGAACGCTGTACTTCGATTGGCCATCGTGCAGTGCCGTGATGTCCTCGCCGTCGAGCGCGACGCGCATCGCCTGCACCACATCGGTCGCGGGAATGCCCAGCAAGGCCGCCTTGCGCTGATCAACGCGCACCACCAGTTTTTTGGCATTGTCTTCAATCGAATCGTCAATGCCGATGATGTCAGTGGTCTGGCTGAACGCCTGCCGCACCTGCTTGGCCAGTGCGTGGCGCCCCGCTTCATCGGGACCGTAGATTTCCGCCACCAGCGGCGACAGCACTGGCGGCCCGGGCGGCACTTCGACCACCTTGACTTTGGCGCCATGCCGCGCGGCGATTTCTTCGAGGGGCGCACGCACCGCGCCCGCAATTTCGTGGCTCTTGCGCTTGCGCAGGTGCTTGTCCAACAGGTTTACTTGCAAATCACCGAGTTCCGGCGCCTGGCGCAGATAGTATTGCCGCACCAAGCCATTGAAATTGATGGGTGCCGCCGTGCCCGCATACCCCTGAAAGTCGGTGACTTCATCAATCGTTGCCAGATAGGCCCCCATCTCATGCAGGGCCACGGCGGTGTTTTCCACCGGGGTGCCGACCGGCATGTCGACCACCACCTGGAACTCCGCCTTATTGTCAAAAGGCAGCATCTTCAGTACCACCAGCTGCGCGACCGGCAAGCCGACCGACACCAGAATCGCCAGCAAGATGCCGGCCCACAGGAAGCGGCGATTCCGGACCGCTTTTTCATCGGCAAGAAATGGCAACAACAGTTTGTTGAACCCACGGTGCAGTTTGCTGTCAGCATGCGCGGTGTGCGCCGCACCGCCGGTATGCGCCTTGGAAAGCCGGTCTGCCAGCCAGGGCGTCACGGTAAACGCAATCACCAGCGAGATCACCATGCCCAGGCTGGCATTGATCGGAATCGGGCTCATGTACGGACCCATCAAGCCGGTAACGAACGCCATGGGCAGCAAGGCGGCAATCACGGTGAACGTGGCCAGAATGGTGGGACCGCCGACTTCATCCACCGCCGCCGGAATGATCTCGGCCAGCTTTTTGTCAGGATACAGTTCGCGATGCCGGTGAATATTCTCGACGACCACGATCGCATCGTCGACCAGAATGCCAATCGAAAAAATCAGCGCAAACAAACTGACCCGGTTCAGCGTGAAGCCCCAGGCCCAGGATGCAAACAGCGTTGCAGCCAGCGTCAAGACGACGGCGATGCCGACGATGGCGGCTTCGCGCATGCCCAACGCAAAAAACACCAGCACCACCACGGCGGAGGTCGCAAAAATCAGCTTTTGGATCAGCTTCATCGCCTTGTCATTGGCGGTTTCGCCGTAGTTGCGGGTCACGCTGACTTCCACGCCCTCGGGCACCACGGTATTGCGCAGTTCGGCAACCCGCTGCGTAATTTTCTCCGCCACCTGCACCGCGTTTTCACCGGGCTTTTTGGTGACGGTGATCGTCACCGCCGGGTATTCGCTGCCCATGGCGTTCGCCTGCGTGGCGGCGGCCTTGCCCACGCCAAACCAGACGTAACTTGAAGGTGGCGGCGGACCATCGACGATGCGCGCCACATCCGACAAACTGACGGTATTGCCTTCGCTGACACCGACCACCAGTTCGCCGACTTCCTTTGCATTGGCCAAAAAGTTGCCGGTCTGCACTTCTACCGTGGCGTTATCGGCCGTCAGCTGACCTGCTGGCAAGGCCGCGTTGACACCCAGCAGTGCACGGCGAATGTCGTTGATGGCCAAGTGATGGGCGTTCAGCCTGTCAATGTCCAGCAGTACCCGCACCACCCGCCCGGGACCACCCAGCGTGGTGACTTCACGCGTACCGGGCACCCGCTTCAACTCGGCCTCCATCGCGTGCGCGACGCGCTCCAGTTCGTAGGCGCCACGTTCGCTGTCTTTGGTCCACAGCGTCAGCGACACCACGGGCACATCGTCAATGCCACGGGGCTTGATCAGCGGCTCACCCACGTTCAACTCGCGCGGCAGCCAGTCGCGGTTGGAATTGATCGTGTCGTAGAGCCGGACCAGCGCATCGACACGCGGAACACCCACCTTGAACTGAGCCGTGATGATCGCCATGCCCGGTTTGGACACGGAATAAACGTGCTCAAGGCCCTGTATCTGCGAAATCACCTGTTCCGCCGGTGTCGCTACCAATGTTTCGACATCTTTTGCCGACGCACCGGGAAACGGAATCAGCACATTGGCCATGGTGACGTTGATCTGCGGCTCTTCCTCGCGCGGCGTTACAAGGACCGCAAACAGGCCGAGCAGCATCGCCACCAGCGCAATGAGCGGCGTGAGCTGCGAGTGCAGGAAAAATTTCGCGAGGCGACCGGCAATACCCATAATCTTATTTATCCTTGAGCTTCAAAATGCCGAACGCCTTCAAGACGTATTTTTCGTAAATCGGCTCGGACGTGCCTTTTTTCATCTTGCGCATGAAATATTTTTCAAACGCTATCTTTGCCAGATGCACCCATTTGCCTTCCGCAAACCAGCTGACATTGCGCGGCGGAATTTGCGGCAATGCGACGAACGCAATCCCGCTGTCGCCAAAGTCGGCCAGGCAAATCGCATTCCAGGTTGCCTTCGCGCTCGGCTCGCGTCCTAGCAATTCTTCTTGAATATTGTGGGCGGTGGCGGTCACCATCGATTCGATCATGTAGCCCGTTTTGGGCGCGCCGGTGGGCACCGGTGTGACTTCAACCGGCGGTATCGCCACGCAAACGCCGACCGCGTAGATGTTTTTAAATCTGGGATTGCGCTGATGCTCGTCGATCAGAATGAAACCGCGCGGATTGGTCAAGCCTTCGATACCGAACACGGCATCAATGCCCTTGAAGGCCGGCAACACCATCGAATAGGCAAACGGCAGCTCGTGCTGTTTTTTTACCGCGCCGTTCTCGTCGTGCTCGGCCACCAGCATCTTGCCGTCTTCAACCTTCAGTATTTTGGCGTTGCAGATCCATTTGATGTGGCGTTCGCGCATCGCCGACTCCAGCATGGTCTTGGAGTCGCCAACACCGCTTAACCCGAGGTGGCCAATGTAGGGTTCGGGCGTAACGTAAGTCATCGGCACGCGGTCGCGGATTTTGCGCTTGCGCAGGTCGGTGTCCATGATGAAGGCAAACTCGTAAGCGGGGCCAAAGCATGATGCGCCCTGCGCCGCGCCGACCACGACCGGCCCGGGTGCGGCAATGAATTTGTCCCAGGCTGCACCGGCTGTGATCGCATGATCGACATGGCAGACCGATTGCGTGTAGCCGTCGGGGCCCAGCCCTTCGATCTCGTCAAACGCGAGTTTGGGGCCCGTCGCGATCACCAGAAAATCATAGTCAAGCATCCGGCCATCACCCAGCTCGACCTGGTTGCGCTCGGGATGCAGCCGCTTGGCACCGGCGCCATCAAAGGCGATTCCCTTGCGCGCCAGGTAAGGCGCGACCTCGAATTCAATCGCGTCACGCGTACGCCAGTTCACGGCCACCCACGGATTGGAAGGCACAAAGTGAAAAGTGCTGGTGTTCGACACCACCGTGATGCGGTCGTCCGCGCCCAGCAGAGCCTTCAGTTCGTAGGCCATCGGCATGCCGCCTATGCCCGCACCCAAAATGACGATATGAGCCATATAACCTCCGGATGTTGAAGAAGAAGAACCGCTGGGACTATTTTTTGGTGGGGCTTGCGCTGCTGCTTGAAAAAAGACCTGCCTTGACGGGGTCCAGCGCAATGCGCTCGCCCTCGCGCAGCCCCGACAGCACTTCGGCAAATCCGCCCACCGAAGCATCCCCCAGGCGGATTTGCCGCAATTGCGCCTGCCCGCCCTCGCTTTGCACATACACCGCAGTGACTTCACTGCGGCGCAGCACGGCGCGATCGGGAATGACCAGCTTGCGCGCTACGCCGGTGGCAAAGTAAGCGCGCGCGAATTGCCCTGGCAGCAAGCCGGTGGCGTCACCCAGTTCAAGTCGCAACTTGGCGGTGTGCGTTCGGCTGTCAGCCAGTGGCACGAGCGTGACCTGTCTGGCTGTAAGGCTGCGGTTTAAAGTTGGCAGGTCAATCTGGACCGGCATCTGCAGCTTCACGGCGCGCAGACTGGACTGCGACAGCGTGGCAACCACGCGCATGCTGGCCGGGTCGAACACGGTCACGAGCGGGCGCCCAGGCGTTGCCATGTCACCGACCTCTACCAGTGTGGCCGCGACGACACCTGCATAGGGCGCGGTGATGGTGGTGAATGTTTTGGCGGTAGACGCCTGGCCCGCATTGGCCTGCAATGCGCCCACCCGCGCCTGAGCCGCCTTGTAGTCCAGCTCGGCCTGATCGAGCCCGGCTTTGCTGATGAAATTTTGCGCAAACAATTGCTTGCTGCGCTCATAGGCGCGCAAGGCGTTGGTCAGCCCCGCCTGCGCTTCGGCCAGCTGACTCTGGCTGCCAGACACCACCTGCTCGGCTGCGCGCGGATCGATACGCGCCAGCACCTGCCCGGCCTTCACGCTATCGCCCACCTGGACCCTGAGCTCAACGATCTGACCTGCGATTTGCGCGGCCAGCGTTGATTGGCGGACGGCCTCAACCACGCCTTCTGCGCTGATCACGTCGGGCACCTCGCGGTACACAACGGTGTAGGTAGTGGCAGACGCTGCCGCCTCTGCAGCCACGGCTTCAACTGCACGCGCCTGCGGCGCCAGTGCCCACAGCATGGCTGCGGCCAAGCAAGGCATGACGGCCAAAACACCAGCACGCCGGGCTTGTTTTGTGAACGAGTGAGTTTTATTAAGTGTGATCATGGAAGATTCAAAATTTCATCACGATGCCGACGGCGTTGAAGTCGACGCTGACGAAGGCACGGGGCAGTACAAGCCATACAGCGTTGTCAGCATGGCAATGGCTCGTGCATCGCAGACCTGGTAGAAGATTTTCTTCCCCTCTCGCCTTGTTGAAACAATTTCTTCGGTGCGCAGAACCCCCAATTGCTGCGACAGCGTGGGTTGACGAATCCCGAGTAATTCTTCGAGTTCACTGACGCACGCCTCGCCTTGTGTCAACTGACACAGCAGCAAAAGGCGATCTTCGTTTGCCAGCACACGCAGCAATGCTGTGGCCCGGCCAGCAGCCTCGTGCATCAGTTGAACACTCAGAACAGGGGAAGTCATAAATTCTAGAATTCGGTGCTTAGGCAAACACTATATTTTTAAATATAACATATAAAAATACACTATTACTTTTTTAACTGTCGCTGCATTGAGCTCGCCTGGCTGATAGCCGCCAGCAGCCGGCCAGCGCGCATCAGCGGGGTCCACGCCCTCATTTGCGGGCAGGCTGAACGATTTGACTTGTCGCGGCCCTGTTTAAATACTAGCACCGGCCTGGAACCAGGGGCTGCTACTTTCCGGTTTTCGCTGTCCCGCAAAAACCCTCTACCGCCTCTGCATCCATGCGACGCCAACTCAATTCAGTCTAGGTATTGAGTCAAAAAAACCGTTTGATCCAGGTCAAAGCAACGAGGTACAACGCGACGAGTGCCCGCGCCATGCAGGCACGCAGACCCCGGTCATTGCGAGCGCAGCGCGAATCCATGAGCCCGCTTTTTCGACGAGCGATCGCCATGGCCTGCGGCTTGGCAGTGACCGGGCGGGGGTCAGATTGGGCGCTTCAAACACGCGTCCGAGTCATTACTTATTAAACAAACTGGGCCTGTAGTCCCGGCGGCCACGCAAATACCCCTCAAGCCAGCCGCCTGAGCCACCCCATGACCCGCTTGAAACGCGGGCCATGCGGCGGATACAGCAAATCGCCACGCGCCCACCTGGACTGCACCACACACAACTCGTCAGACGAAAAAGACGCCGCCAGCAACTGGGCCAGCAAGGCCTGCATGCGCAGCAGCCGGTCGCGGCGCACCGCGCGCGCACATCTACCTAGGCGCGGCTGGCCCGGTGTTGGGCGTCAAAAAGGTCGCGAAGACCAACCGGGCTGATCGGCAAGGGGCTTGAAGTGCTGAGGTTCGTTGGTCCATGATAGAGGCCTGCAGCTTTGTACATTAGAAGCATGACTTCAGCGCAAGCTCCAAGCCTGCAACATATTCCAAGGACGCCCCATGACGATCAGCCACACCCCGCGAAACAGCCTCAAATACCACGCCGTTGCGCTCGCCCTGCTCCTGAGCGCCTGCAGCGGCGCCAGCAGCGAGTCGATTGGCGAAGTCGACACCGTGTTCAAGTTTCTCGGGCCCGACCACAAAATTGTGATCGATGCCTACGACGACCCCAAGGTCAGCGGCGTCACCTGCTACGTGTCGCGCGCCAAAACCGGCGGCATCAAGGGCGCGCTGGGCCTGGCAGAAGACAGGGCTGAAGCCTCCATTGCCTGCCGGCAGACCGGCCCCATCAGTTTTGGTGTCAAGCCGCTCGCCCAGCAAGAAGAGATGTTCAGCGAGCGCATCTCCCTGGTCTTCAAAAAGCTGCGCGTGGTGCGCCTGGTGGACAGCAAGCGCAACACCCTGGTGTACCTGACCTATTCCGACCGCCTGATTGAAGGCTCGCCACAAAACAGCGTCACCGCTGTGCCCGTACCTGCTGCAACCATGATTCCTGTCAAGTAATCAGGCGCTGAATCGCGGCAAAATCCGGACAACGGCCCAAACCTGACGCCCGCGTTGCGGATTTTTCGCCATGGTGACTGATGATGTGCACTTCCCTTTAAAGGCCTTCCATGGAATTCAAGGATTACTACCAGATCATGGGCGTGGCGCGTGACGCGACGCAGGACGATATCAAGCGCGCACACCGCAAGCTGGCGCGCAAATACCACCCCGACGTCAGCAAGGAAAAAAACGCCGAGGTGCGCTTCAAGGAGTTGGGCGAAGCCTATGAGGTGCTGAAAGACCCCGAAAAGCGCGCCGCCTATGACCAGCTCGGCGCCAACTGGAAAGCCGGACAGGACTTCCGCCCACCGCCCGACTGGAATGCAGGCGCCGAGTACGCTGGTAGCGGCTTTGAGCGCGGATTCGGTGGCGGCGACACCGGCGACCACAGCGACTTCTTTGAATCGCTGTTTCGCCAGGGCTTTGCCAGGGCAGGCAAAAGAGCGGGCAGTCCGGGCGGCGGCCGCCGCACTTTCAGCGCCAAGGGCGAAGACCACCACGCCAAAATACAGATCGACCTGGAAGACGCCTACGCGGGCACCACACGTACCCTCAGCCTGCGCGTGCCCGAGATGGACGACCAGGGGCATGTGCTTGCCCGCGAGCACCAGATCACCTTCACCATCCCCAAAGGCATACGTGCAGGCCAGCACATCCGACTGGCCGGACAGGGCGCGCCTGGCATGGGCGAAGGCGGCGCGGGCGACTTGTACCTCGAGGTCGAATTCCGCCCTCACCCGCTTTACCGGGTTGACAAGCACGACGTTTACATGGACCTGCCGGTTGCGCCGTGGGAAGCCGCGCTGGGCGCCGAAGTGGAAGCGCCCACGCCCACGGGGCAGGTTGAAGTCAAGATACCGGCCGGCTCGCCCAACGGGCGCAAGCTGCGGCTCAAGGGCCGCGGCCTGCCCGGCACCACACCGGGCGATTTTTACCTGGTGCTGCAAATTGTGCTGCCAGCCGCAGACATTGAATCCGCCAAAACGTTTTACGAGGGCATGGCCAAGCAGTTCAGCGCCTTCAAGCCACGCGCCAAACTGGGAGGCAAGTCATGACACCCACGCTCACGATTGCAGAAATTACCGGCCTGATTCTGGAAGAGCAGACTGAACTGAGCCTGGCCGAGATCTGCCGCGCCTGTTCAGCGCAAAGCGACCTGATTGTTGAACTGGTACACGAAGGCGTGCTGACCCCCGCAGGCAGCGCGCCCCACGAATGGCACTTTACCGGCGCGCACCTGCAGCGGGCCCGGGTTGCGCTACGGCTGCAAAACGATCTGGGCGTCAACCTGGCAGGCGCCGCGCTGGCGCTGGAACTGCTTGATGAGCTGGACACGCTGCGCGCAAGGTTGCAGAGGCTGGAGGCCGCCGGGCACTGATCCAGCCGTGCAAGTCCATGGCGGGGCCGCTGCGCGCTATGGCCGACCGCCGTCATCCAGCGATGCAAGACGCCCCCGGCACACCCACCGACGCCAGCGCCCACACCTTCATTGAACGCTGGCAAGGCGTCACCGCCAGCGAACTGTCCACCGCACAAAGCTTTGTGAACGGCTGGGCGTACAAGTGCCCCACGTCACGCCTGGGCATTGCTTATTCTGTGGCGGCTGTAGTGGCGCAAACCGGTCTCATGGCGCCTGAGCCTCTTGAGCACTTATTTTTACGCAAAATTCGGCGGAACCGGTGTATCCAGACAAGCTACCGAGGAATCGTCCTACATGGTGCGATGAGCGTATCTGCTAACTTCACATTTCATCCCGTTACGGTGTTCGTGGCGGGCAATATTGTTTAAATAAGGTGCTCCATGAAGTTACTCCAAAATATGAAGCTGGCCCTGGGTGGTCTTCTAGTGGCAGGCCTCGCGGCCTGCGGCGGGGGCGGTGGAGGGAGTGCTGACAGCGGTACCCTGCGCTTGGCGCTGACCGACGCACCTGCCTGCGGCTATGACGCCGTCAACGTGACGATCGAGAAGGTCCGCGTACACCAGAGCAGCAGCGCCAGCGATGCCGACGGCGGCTGGTCCGAAGTCGTTTTGAATCCCGCCAGGCGCGTGAATCTGCTGGACCTGCAAAACGGGGTACTGGAAGAACTCGGGGAAACGCCGTTGCCTGCGGGCAAGTACACCCAGCTCAGGCTGGTTCTGGCAGGTAACACCGGCGCCAATCCGCTGGCCAATTCCGTGGTACTCACCAGCGACAAGTCCGAGTTGGCGCTCAAGACACCAAGTGGCCAGCAATCCGGCCTCAAGACCAATATCAACATCGACATCGCCGCCAACCAGCTGGCTGATTTCGTGCTCGACTTCGACGCCTGCAAATCGGTCGTTCTCGCAGGCGGATCGGGCCAATACCTGCTCAAGCCGGTCGTCACCGTGATTCCGAACTACGTCTCCGGTGTCGCCGGTTTCGTGGACGCTGCGATTGTGGCCAATGGCTACACCAACGTGTCTTTGCAACAGGCTGGGTTGGTCATCAAGGCCACCACGCCAGACAGCACCGGCAAGTTTTTGCTGCGACCCGTCGCACCCGGCAGCTACACGCTGGTGATGACGGCACCCGGCCGCACCACGGCCGTTGTGACCAATGTGGCGGTTGTGGCGGATACGGTGACCACTGTCAACGCATCTGGCACGCCGCTTAATCCTCCGGTTTCTGGCAGCGGAACCGTGACCGGCACCGCTCCGGTGGATACCCTGGTGCGCGTGCTGCAGCCGCTGACGAATGGCACTACGGTGGAAGTCGCGGGCCGGTTCGTCGATGGCATCACGGGTAGCTACACCTACCCGCTGGTCGTCAACGCCCCGCTGGTGGCGCCCTATGTAACCTTGCCGGGCGCGCTGGTGTTTGCTCCCGATGCGGCTGTGGCAGGCAAATACACACTCAGCGCCAGCTTGAACGGGGCTGTCAAGACGATGGTGCTCGCCACGTTGACGTCCGGCGCCACGATCACGACGCCCATCACGTTCCCCTAAGCCATCAAGAGGTCAAGCATGAAACCCACTTCAGTCAAAACAGGCCGTGCCCTCGGGCTCCTTGTTGCAGGTCTGCTGGCCACCGCTGGGGTCATGGCCGAAAAG
>NZ_JAUXNA010000073.1 GCF_030682935.1 Polaromonas sp. | reverse complement strand
CCCATGGTGTATGCCGAAAACGAAGGCGAAGTGTTTTTGGGCCGTTCGGTCACCAAGACCAACAACGTGAGCGAGTCGACCATGCAGAAGGTCGATATGGAAGTCCGCCGTATCATTGACCAGCAATACGCCCAGGCGCGCAAGCTGATTGAAGACAACAAGGACAAGATTCACGCCATGGCCAAGGCCTTGCTGGAGTGGGAAACCATCGACGTCGACCAGCTTGACGACATCATCGCCGGCAAGGAGCCGCGTCCGCCCAAGGACTGGACGCCGCGTAATCCTTCCGTGGGTGGTGGCGGTGGCGGCCCCAGCGACGGCACTCCCGCGGTGAACACTGAACCAGCGCCGACAGTAGCCTGACGATCAGCCAAGAGCTGCTTTCAAATCATGAAAACCGGGGCAAGTCCCCGGTTTTCTTTTTGGTGCAGCCTGCTGCCCCCGTTTAAAGTGACTGGTTATCAGAAAAGGCTACAAGTGATCTGGCAAACATCGCGCTTTCAGATTGATTTGTCCACGCCGCGCGTGATGGGCATTGTGAACGTCACACCCGACTCGTTTTCCGACGGCGGCAAGTATTTCGTGCCGGGCGGCCATTTTTCGGCTGTGTTTGCGCACTGCGAGCAGTTGATCCGGGAAGGCGCAGACCTGCTGGATATTGGTGGCGAATCGACTCGCCCCGGGGCGCCGCCCGTGCCGCTGGATGAAGAGCTTGCGCGCGTGCTGCCTGTCGTCCGCCATGCGGTCACGCTCGGTGTACCCATCTCGGTAGATACCTACAAGCCCGAGGTGATGCGGGCGGTACTGGATCTGGGCGCAGACATCATCAACGACGTCTGGGCGCTACGCCAGCCTGGTGCCACGGAGTTGGTAGCCGCGCATCCGAACTGCGGGGTCTGCCTGATGCACATGCACCGCGAGCCGAAAACGATGCAGATGACTCCCATGGAGGGGGACGTGGTGCCGCAGGTGCTATCTTTTTTGGAGCGTGCTGCGCACGGCCTGCAGGCTGCGGGCGTCGAAAAGAACCGAATCGTGCTTGATGTGGGCGTAGGTTTCGGAAAAACTGTAGCGCAGAACTTTTCGCTTCTGGCACGTCAGCAAGCGTTTTTGGCAGCCGGTTATCCGCTGCTGGCGGCCTGGTCTCGTAAATCCTCGCTGGCGGCTGTGGCCTCGCTGGATATGGCGGACCGCATGGTGCCCAGCGTGGCGGCGGCCTTGCTGGCGGTTGAGCGTGGTGCCCGCGTGGTGCGCGTGCACGATGTGCGCGAGACCGTCCAGGCCCTTAAGGTCTGGGCTGCTGCGCGATAGCTCGAGGCGCTCTTGCAGCGCTGCACTGATCGATGATCGCAAGACCTGTGCTTCCCGCCGCTTGGGGCAAACCGGTGCAAGCTCCTAAAATGGGGCCAACTTTTTTCCAGCAGAACAACCGGCCCTCAAGGTCAATCAACATGACAAGAAAATACTTTGGCACCGATGGCATTCGCGGAACGGTCGGTCAGCCGCCCATCACGCCCGACTTTGTGCTGAAGCTCGCCCATGCCGTGGGTCGCGTCCTTCGCCGGTCCGAATCACGCCCCACCGTATTGATCGGCAAGGACACCCGCATTTCGGGCTATATGCTGGAAAGTGCGCTGGAGTCCGGTTTCAATTCAGCCGGTGTGGATGTCGTGCTGCTAGGACCCCTGCCCACGCCGGGTGTGGCTTATCTCACACGGGCCCAGCGCGCCAGTCTGGGTGTGGTGATCAGCGCCAGCCACAATCCTTTTGCGGACAACGGCATCAAATTTTTCAGTGCGCAGGGCACCAAGTTGAATGATGAATGGGAACTGGCTGTGGAAGCTTCGCTTGACGAGCCGCCCGTCTGGGCTGACTCGGCCTCGCTGGGCAAGACGCGTCGCCTGGATGACGCAGCGGGGCGCTACACCGAATTTTGCAAGAGCACGTTTGCCCATGACCTGACGCTCAAAGGCCTGAAAATCGTGGTCGATGGTGCGCACGGCGCGGCTTATCACATTGCGCCCATGGTGTTTCATGAACTGGGTGCCGAAGTGATTGCCATCGGCTGCAAGCCCGACGGACTCAACATCAACCATGAGGTCGGCGCCACCCACCCTGAAGCGCTGATCCGCGCGGTTCGCGCCAACAACGCGGATTACGGAATCGCACTCGACGGCGATGCCGACCGGCTGCAAATCGTGGATGCTGAAGGACGGCTTTTCAATGGTGACGAAGTGCTGTTCCTGATGGTCAACGAGCGGCTGGCACGCGGTGAAAAAGTACCGGGCACCGTCGGCACCCTGATGACCAACATGGCCGTGGAAGTCGCCTTGAAGGCCAAGGGTGTCGAGTTTGTGCGCGCCAAAGTCGGCGACCGTTACGTGCTTGAAGAGCTCGACAAGCGCGGCTGGCTGCTGGGCGGCGAAGGTTCCGGCCACCTGCTGGCGCTGGACAAGCACACGACCGGCGATGGCCTGATCAGCGCCTTGCAGGTGCTGCAAGCCTGCGTGCGCGGCAAGAAGACCTTGAGCCAACTGCTGGCTGACGTGGTGCTGTTTCCCCAGACGCTGATCAATGTCCGGCTCAAGCCTGGCCAGGACTGGGAGGGCAGCGCGGAATTGGCGATGCAAACCAAAGCGGTGGAAATCGAACTGGGCGATAGCGGCCGCATTTTGATCCGCGCCAGCGGCACCGAGCCGCTGCTGCGGGTGATGGTTGAGGCACGCGATGCTGAACAGGCCAGGGCCTGCGCCGAACGCGTTGCGGATACGGTGCGCAGCTAAGTCAGCCAGGGACTCTTCCGGCCTGGTGGATGCCAACCGTTAGCGGCTGACTTTGAGGAAAAGGTCCCGGTCGGGGGCAAAGTTGGCGTGCAGTGGCAGCAAGGCGCCGCCAAGCGCCCGCGCATCCGGGCCGATGCTGCCTTCCAGCAGGGTGGCCGGCCACAGGCCTTCCCAGTTGTAGCGGGCCAGGGCCGTGCGGGTATGCTCCAGGAGCCGCTGCAACAGCGGCCTGCAAAACGAGCCATCCAGCACGATCGCATCGAGATCAAGAAACGCGGTGCCGCTCACAATGCAGTGCGCCAGGGCATTGGCGGCCGGTGTCATCCAGGCGGTGGTTTCTTCCGCGAACGGCGCCTGCATCGCGCGCTCGTCGTAAGCGGCGGTTGTGTCGAGTCCACGGGCCTTGAAGCGCTGCTCCAGTTCCCAGAGCGAGGCCTGGTGAATCAGCTGCTCCGGCTTGGTTTCTCCGGGCCGGGCTACATTCAGCGGCACCGACGCGACCGCGCCGGCATTGCCATGCAGGCCTGCATGCAGATGGGAATTGATGACCAGCCCGCCACCCACAAATGTGTCCACGAACAGGTAGAGGAAACACTTCAGGTCGCGGCCCCGCCCGGCCACCAGCTCGGCCACGCAGGCGGCTGAAGTGTCCTTGGCAAAGCTCACCGGCAGGTCGGTCATGCCTTGCACTTCGGCTTTCAGATCCATCTGGTTCCAGGTATCCGACTGTGCATCGGACAGTCCCAGCATCCTGTGCCAGCCGCCAAGCTGAAACGGTGCGGCAATGCCCACGCCCACGAGCCGAGGGCTCAAGTCGCCGAGTTCCTCGCGCAAGGCATTCATGTGTTCGCTGAGCGCCGGGAGCAAGACCTTGGCATCCGGGAAAGCATAGGCAAGCGACTTGCGCTGACGCACCCGGCCCGTGAAGTCCACCAGCAGCCAGTCGGTGTTGCGGCGTCCGATTTTGATGCCGATGGAAAACGCGCCGTCCGGATTCAGCGCCAGAGGCACCGACGGCTGGCCAATGCGGCCGCGCACCGGCTCGTGCCGAATCAGCAGGCCATCTTCATCAAGCCGTGTGGTGATCAGGCCAATGGTTTGCGCCGTCAGCCCGGTCAGGCGTGCCAGATCCGCCTTGGGCAGGCTGCCATTCTGGCGAATCGCCTGCAACACCACCCGTTCATTGAACTGGCGCATGCCCACATGGTTGGAGCCACGCGGGCGCAGCAGCGGGGGAGCCTGGTCGTTTGTCATGGGCGTAGAGTTTCGCCGATAACGCCCTTGCGCAAGATGAAGTTGCCAAACGGCTGCAATTCGCCGGTCACCACAATCGCGCAAGCATTGC
>NZ_JAUXNA010000070.1 GCF_030682935.1 Polaromonas sp. | reverse complement strand
TGCTTCCCGCTGATACGTCCGCTGGACAAAAAATCATCCATCAAATAAAAACAATCCTCTGCCTTTGGCTCTGAAAACAAGTGCTCATGCTGCTTCGCAATTTCTAATGCGCGTTGCAAAAAATATCGGGTGGAGTTGTCTGGCTTATTTTTTGTTTGCCGACTCCATCCGCAGTGGGTCATGGCTACAGCATGAACTTTTGGGACACTAGCAATACCAGCTCGATCATTGAATTTATGAAATTCACTGGTTTTATCGGAGAGCATCTCCAACGTCAACTTCAACGCATCGATAGAGTGTTGATCTACGCGAACTGGAATAATTAAGGCGTCGGCTGCACACCAACCCAAGTGCGTAGCACCCCCAAAGAATGGACTGGTGTCCATGAGTACCTTCGTAGCCTTTGTCTTTTCAACAGTATTTAGGATAATCGTTTTTATTGACGTTAGAACCTTAGCGCTTGGCGCTCTTCCGCGAGTCCCGGCAAGCTGAGAAAACTGTGCTAATTGGCTATATAACAAGGATGGAAACAAAAAAAGCTCTTGTGATCCAGGAATTGAATAACATTTCTTTCTTGGTCTCTTGAAGGAGTCGTTGCCATTGCTAACGCTAACCACCAGGTCATCAAAATCAACTTCACCAGTTCCAGTTACTTCCGCAAGAAGCGCGTCATATATTGTCGTAACGTATTCATTTAAATCCTCTCCCAACAAACTCTGCGTCATATTCCTCTGGGGGCACAAATCCAAAATCAGAGTTGACTCAGTAGCCGAAATTTCGTAGGCCAGGTTAAAAGATAACGTGCTTTTCCCTATGCCCCCTCGAAAATTACTCATTGCGTAGGTGTTAAATTTCTGAGTTCTAGATGGCACTTCCTGGCCATTTAGAACGTCTCCCGATCGGTCTATAACTGTTTCTACTGCGCTCATAGTTGCAATTCCTTAAAGAACTGCCAACCACCTTGATCGACAGAGTGTCTATCATACACCTTGATCGACACTTTGTCGTTCAAGCTTGATTCGACACTCAAATTTTTCGATGCCGCATCGGCAACATGCTTTCTTCGGCATCTTTGACGATGCAGGAAACCCCTCTGCCACAAAAGGCGCCAGCAGGGCCAGGCAGAGGAGGGCGTGGGCCAGTTGAGCTTACGGCTCCAGTGCGATTTTCCGCAAATACCGGCAAACCCGCAGATCATCCCGCGTCTTCACCCGGTGCTCTTGAATTGATGGCCACTGCACCGGCTCAGCACCCTGCATAGTTCTTCCGCCCGCTGGCTGTGATGGTGTACGTGCCGCCGCGAGGTCCGACGTGGCAGGTAGCGCCTCCAGATCCGGTTGACGGTCTGGCGCGTGCAGCGGTGCTGGTCGGCGCGGAGTAGGCGGACTGTGGCACTGAGTCAGAAGAGGAACTGCCATTGGCCACACCACTGGACTGATTGGCCGCTCGAAGGCATTCCATGCGCTTGTTGGCCGGCTCCATGGCGTTGCACGCCTCCAGCAGGATTGGTGGAACCTGCGCATATCCCGTTGAGCCGGCCAGCGCTAGGCCCAGGCCGGTGATCCATCTCTTCATCGTCTCCTCCCTTTGTTTTATTTTTAATCATCTTGGAGAATGCCGGGCAGCAAGCTTAGACCGGTCCGCTGCACCAGTTCGCGGTAGCTGATGGGCGGCCCTGCCTTCGTGCCGTCCGCATTCGCCTGCCAGTGCGCCCAGGCCCTGTTTGTGCTGGCGTCATAGACCAGCTTGAACAGGTGGCTGGGCACGCGCACCTTGTTTGCGCCAATCGTGGTACTGCTCTGGTCGAACACCGGCCCGGTGATGACAAACACGTCGCCCTTGGCCCGCAATGCGTAATGCCGGGTGTCCTTCTCGATCTTGGCCCACGGGCCGCTGTTTTGCTTTTGCGACTGCGGGACCATGTTGGCCAAGCTGAAGCTTTGCGCCATGGCCGCCGGCGTGGGCATGTCGCCTGCTGGCGCCATGTGACCCCGTGCGTAGCCCGAGCCCTTGTAGTCGCTCAGTTCTGAGCGCTCGGCACGGGGCAGGCGTGCATCAGCGAAAAACTTGTCTGCACGCTTTTCATCGGCGTCCTGCACAGCCTGGCGGTTGAGCCTTTCGGCAACAAACACCGGCGTGCGTGTCTCGCCGCTGTGCAAGATGGCGAACGCCTCGTAGCACAGTTCACGCTGCTTGGGTGACGGTGGTGTGGCCGGGGCAATGCTGCCGGCAAAGAACTGAGGACATGCCTTGAATCGTTCCGACTGCGCTTGCTGGCCAGTGGGAAGGGTAGGTGCGCTTGGGCTGGCCTCGAACGGTTGGATGCTGCAGCTTGTGGCTTGGAGCCCGACAATTACAGCGGCAACGAATGCAAGGCCTAGGCGGCGGGCAAGCACGGTAGTGGTTTTGGTGCGTGCAGGCTTGCGCGAGAGAGTTCTTGTCATTCAGGAGAGGGTGGCAGGGCTAGGCAGAGTAGGGCGTGAATCATGCATGGGATGTTACCGTGATCGACGAGGCGCGCGTGGCGAACATGGCGGCGCTGAATAAGGCGCTCAAGGCGCAGGAGGATGCGGCTGGTAAGGTCACCCTGGCGCAGAAGCTGCGCACGGCCGTCACGTCACGGACTGGTGAGGCGGAAGCTGCACAGTGATCGACAAGCTCAAGATCATCGAAGCCTTGAGCGCCTACCGGCTGCGCCTGAAGGAGCAAGGCCGGCTGGTCAAGGCGGCGACGGTCGAGCACTGCATTGCCATCATCCGGCGGCTGTGATGGGTAGTTTGCGATTCTGTTCAAGTCGGGGGGTGAATCGAAAACATGACTTAAAGTCGGCCGGCGACCTGTTCCGGCGTTTCACGGTAATAGCGCTGGAGCATGGACAGGTCCTTGTGCTGACTGATGCGCGAGAGCGTGAGGATGTCCACCTTGCGCGCCAGCATTGTCAGTGCAAATGCCCGGCCATCGTGGAACGTGAAGTCTCCAGCCAGCGTGCTGTCTCGCGCTTTGCGAAACAGCGCGTCCAGATTGGGGGCATCAATCGTGAAGTCGGCCAGCTTGCAGAGCTTGACCGCCCGGCGCGTGATCGGTACCTTGGCAATCTTCATGGTTTTGGTCTTGACCGTGATCACCCGGGTGGCCGGGTTGAAGGTTTTGGCGTTGACGCGCAGGATTTCGGATGCCCGCAAGCTGGTGTGCAGGCCAATCAGGAAGGCAAGCGCCACTTGCTGATAAGCCGTTTCCGGCTTCTGCCCTGGCACATATCCCAGAAAGCGCAGCACGCGCCTGATGCGCTTCCAATCCCATAGCGCCGTTCGCGGGTCATTCTCGTCGGGCATGGATACGCCTTGGAATGGGTTGTGATCCATCCAGTGCCACTCATCCCGGGCGACGGTGAATACGTTGCGCAGCAGGTTTTTCTCGCGCTGTACGGTCGAGCCGGCCACCGGCCTGTGGTCTTTGTCGCCCTTCAGCCGAAAGTCGCGCCAAGCCGCAATCTCGGGTTGCCCGATCTGCGCCAGTGTCTTGTCGCCAAAATGCACCTTCATGGCCGCAAGCCGAAAGCCCTCCCACTTGGCGCCATCCTTCTTGCTGGACACTTCGGCCAGGTAGCGATCAGCGGCCTGGGAGAATGTTTTCCCTCCCACGGCGCTCCCACGGCGCATTTCTATCTCCCGCTGGGCCGCCCATTGCTGCGCATCCCGCTTGAATGCGAACACTTGGGAGTCGCGCTGGCCTTTTACCGTGAGCTGGACGCGCCAGCCTTTGGCGTGCGGGAGTATGGAAGCCATGGGGTAGCCGTGGGAGAGTGCGTGCGTTGATTTTGGGAGAATGTTTTTCCGAAGTTTTCCGCTCTATAGGGAAAACATGGAAAACAGTATCTCTTGGAAGTCGTTGATTTGCTTCATATTTCCTTATGAAAAGGAAATAAAGTGAAGCAAATCAAGATTTATGTGGTGCCCGGGGCCGGAATCGAACCGGCACGCCTTTCGGCGGGGGATTTTGAGTCCCCTGCGTCTACCAATTTCACCACCCGGGCATAAAGAAGCGAAGCCCCAAATTATGGCACAGTGTGGGCTATGAATTACCCAACCATTGAAGATGCGATCGGCAAAACGCCGCTGGTCGCCTTGCAACGCATCGCTGCCACCGAAAATGCCGCACGCGGCAACGTCATTCTGGGCAAACTTGAAGGCAACAACCCGGCCGGGTCCGTGAAAGACCGACCCGCACTGGCCATGATCAAGCGTGCCGAGGAGCGCGGCGATATCAAGCCGGGTGATACGCTGATTGAAGCCACGTCGGGCAATACCGGCATTGCGCTGGCCATGGCGGCCGCCATCAAGGGCTACCGCATGGTGCTGATCATGCCGGAGGACCTGAGCATTGAGCGCGCCCAGACCATGAAGGCTTTCGGGGCCGAACTGATCCTGACGCCCAAAAGTGGCGGCATTGAATATTCGCGCGACCTGGCGGATCAGATGCAAAAGGAAGGCAAAGGCCGGGTACTTGACCAGTTTGCCAATCTGGACAATCCGCGCGTTCATTACGAGACCACCGGGCCTGAAATATGGACGGACACCGCTGGCAAGGTGACGCATTTTGTCAGCGCCATGGGGACCACGGGCACGATCACCGGCGTGTCGCGCTACCTCAAAGAGAAAAATCCGGCCATCAAGATCATCGGTGCACAACCCAGTGAGGGCTCGCGTATTCCGGGCATACGCAAATGGCCGCAGGAATATTTGCCCAAGATTTATGACCCCCGCCATGTGGACGAACTGGTGCTGGTCAGCCAGAGCGATGCTGAAGACATGTGCCGGCGTATGGCACGTGAAGAAGGTATTTTTGCCGGAATTTCGGCCGCCGGGGCCTGCTGGGTGGCGCAGGAAATTGCCAAAACGGTGACCGATGCGGTGATTGTGTTCATCGTCTGCGACCGGGGCGACCGCTACCTGTCCACTGGCGTCTTTCCGGCCTGATGGTCTGCGTGTTTGGCAGTGAAATACGTGTTTTGTCAAAGAAGTTCGGGCGTTGGTAGCTATACAAAATATAGCGAACCATTGCGCTTCAGCTTCCCCTCATGAGCGACGATTTCAGGTTTTGCCCGCGTTGCGCCACGCCGCTGGCCATGCTGTCGCAAATGGAGGACAGCGGCCAGATGACGCGCCTGCGTTGCCCGGCTTGCAACTTCACCCACTGGAACAATCCCGCGCCCGTGCTGGCGGCTGTGGTCGAGTACCAGGGACAGATTTTGCTGGCGCGCAATGCCGCGTGTTCGGGCAAGGTGTTTGCGCTCATCACCGGCTTTATGGAGGCTGGTGAAACACCCGAGGGCGGGATTGCGCGCGAGATCAAGGAGGAAACCAATCTGGACACTACGGCGCTGAAGTTGATCGGTGTCTATGATTTTCAGCGCATGAACCAGGTGATCATGGCCTACCACGCGGTCTGCACTGGCAACGTGAGGCTGTCGCCTGAGCTGCTGGAATACCGGTTGTTTGATTTCGACAAACTCAAGTGCTGGCCTGCGGGCACGGGCTACGCGCTGGCTGACTGGCTGCGCGCGCGCGGCTATGAGCCGACGTTTGTAGCGTGGGGCAAAGACATGGAACCAATGCCTGACTGAAATGTCTAGCTGATGTCTGGCTGATTGGGCCGCGCTTGGTTATTGCCTAAAATAACGGCAACTTAAGGATTTTCATGAACATCGACAAAGAACTCGACACCCGCGGCCTGAACTGCCCCTTGCCCATTTTGAAGGCCAAGAAAGCGCTGGCTGAAATGCTCAGCGGTCAGTTGCTTCGCGTGGTGTCTACTGACTCCGGCTCAAGCCGCGACTTTCAGGCGTTTGCCAAGCAGACCGGCAACGAGTTGGTGGAACAGCAAGTGACCGGCAGCGACTTCATTCACATCCTGAAGCGGCGTTAAGTCGTTAAGTCGTTTGGGTCTTGGGGGCTGACCGCCCCGTGATACCGCAGGCGCGTGCCTCAGTCGAGCTTGAGCCCGCGCAGGTAGTGGCGGAAGTGCTCGCCTACTTCGGGGTGCTGCAGCGCCAGTTCCACGGTGGCTTCCAGAAAGCCTTCCTTGCTGCCGCAGTCGTAGCGCTTGCCTTCATACTGCAGGGCAAACACGGATTGCTCGCTGAGCAGGCTTGAAATGCCGTCGGTGAGTTGAATCTCGCCGCCTACGCCAGAGGCCTGACGGCGGATATGCTCAAAAATGGCAGGTGTGAAAATGTAGCGCCCGGCCACGCCCATGCGCGACGGTGCCACTTCCGGGGCCGGCTTTTCCACAATTTTCTCTACCTTGATCAGCCCCGGGCTGACGGTGTCGCCGACCACGATACCGTAGCGGCGCGTCTGCTCCAGCGGCACTTCCTGCACGGCCAGCACGGACTGCTGCAGCTGCGCAAACTGCGCGGCCATTTGGGTCAGGACCGAGGCGCCGCCGGCCGGGCCCACCATCAGGTCATCGGCCAGCAGGACCGCAAAGGGCTCGTCGCCCACCAAGTGTTCGGCACACAGCACGGCGTGGCCCAGGCCCAGTGAGCGGGGTTGGCGAACAAACGTGAAGTTCATGTCGTCGGGCTGAACGGAGCGCACCAGGGCCAGCAGATCATGCTTTTGAGCCATCTCCAGCTCGTTTTCCATTTCGTAAGCGGTATCGAAGTGATCTTCGATGGCCCGCTTGTTGCGCCCTGTGACAAAAATCATGTGGCGTATGCCCGCCGAATAGGCCTCTTCCACCGCGTACTGGATCAGCGGCTTGTCCACGATGGGCAGCATTTCCTTGGGCTGGGCTTTGGTGGCGGGCAAAAAACGGGTACCGAGTCCGGCGACGGGAAAAACAGCGGTGCTCAGTTTGAATTTTTGCATGGGGTTTGGATCAGGTAATAAGAATCAAGTTTTGCACTGTTTAGGCCGTGCGTGGGTCGGGCGATGGCCCGATTTGGCTTGCAATAAACCCGCAATAAATCCATAACGACCGCGCAATCAAAAGGTCTGCACGAAAACTACAAGATAAGGACGGAGCGGACGGACATCTTACTTCTTGATGCTTTGATGCTGGAAGCCGGGGCCTGGCTTGAATGCAGGCACGAAACCATGCGCGCGCCGTCCGGCGCGCATGGATCGGCAAGGCCCACGCGCGGCGCTGCTATTTCAGGCGCGCCAGCTGGTCCCTGATTTTTTCCAGGGTGGCCGTGAACTCGGTCAGGCGCTTGCGTTCCTGTTCCAGCACGGCCGGCGGGACTTTGGCCACAAAGGCCTCGTTGGCAAGTTTGGCATGGACCTTGACCAGCTCGCCTTCAAGCCGCAGGGCTTCTTTTCCGAGGCGCGCTTTTTCAGCCTCGACATCCACTTCCATGTGCAGACAGATGCGGGCCTCGCCGACCACCGCCACGGGCGCGGCCTGCGCCGCTGCAGCCCATTCGGCTTCATCTTCAAATACCTTGACTTCACTGAGCTTGGCCAATGACTTGAGCACGGGCGCGACGCCGGTCATGAAGGCGGAGTCGCCGAGCACAAACAGCGGCAGCCGGGTGGCCGGGGACACCTTCATTTCACCGCGCAGGTTGCGGCAGGCATCGACCAAGGTCTTGAGCTTGGCCACATGCGCTTCGGCGTGCAGGTCGATCTTTTCGGGCTGGCTTTGCGGGTAGGCAGCCATGCCAATGAACGGACCGGCGCGGCCTGCCACGGGCGCCACTTTTTGCCAGAGCTCTTCGGTGATGAAGGGAATCACCGGATGCGCCAGCCGCAGGATGGCTTCCAGCGTGCGGATCAGCGTGCGGCGCGTGGCGCGCTTCTGGGCATCGGTGCCGGTCTGGATCTGCACCTTGGCAATTTCCAGATACCAGTCGCAGAACTCGTCCCAGATGAACTGGTAAATGCTGCCGGCGACGTTGTCCAGGCGGTAGTCGGCAAAGCCCTTGGCGACGTCAAGCTCCACGCGCTGCAGGGTCGATGAAATCCAGCGGTCGGCCTGGGAAAAATCAAGATAGTTTTCCAGCTCGCCACCGGGCGCGCATTGGTCCTTGGTGTGCTCGTTCAAGCCGCAATCCTGGCCTTCGCAGTTCATCAAGGTGAAGCGCGTGGCGTTCCACAGCTTGTTGCAGAAGTTGCGGTAGCCCTCGCAGCGCTTGCTGTCGAAGTTGATGCTGCGGCCCAGGCTGGCGAGGGACGCAAAGGTAAAGCGCAGCGCATCGGCGCCATAGCCGGGAATGCCTGCCGGGAATTCTTTTTCGGTGTTCTTGCGCACCTGTGGCGCCGTCTCGGGCTTGCGCAGCCCTTGCGAGCGCTTGTCCAGCAGCGGTGCCAGTTCAATCCCGTCAATCAAGTCCACCGGGTCCAGCACATTGCCCTCGGACTTGCTCATTTTCTTGCCTTGCGAATCTTTCACGAGGCCGTGGATGTACACATGCTTGAACGGCACCTGGCCGGTGAAATGCGTCGTCATCATGATCATCCGGGCGACCCAGAAAAAGATGATGTCGTAGCCCGTGACCAGCACGCTGGAGGGCAAAAAGAGATCGAGCTCCCTAGTCTTTTCGGGCCAGCCCAGCGAAGAGAAGGGCACCAGCGCCGACGAATACCAGGTATCTAACACGTCTTCATCGCGGCGCAGGGTTTTGCCGGGGGCTTGCGCCTGCGCGGCGGCTTCGTCAGTGGCGACATAGACCTTGCCGTCTTCGTCGTACCAGGCCGGAATCTGGTGGCCCCACCAGAGCTGGCGCGAAATGCACCAGTCCTGGATGTTGCCCATCCATTGGTTGTAGGTATTGACCCACTGCTCGGGCACGAACTTGACCGCGCCGCTGTCCACCGCATCAATCGCTTTCTGCGCGATGGATTTTCCTGTGGGGTCCTTGTCGCTGACCTTGTTCACAGCAACAAACCACTGGTCGGTCAGCATCGGCTCGATCACCTGGCCGGTGCGGGTGCAGCGCGGCACCATGAGCTTGTGCTTTTTGACTTCGACCAGAAAGCCCTGGGCTTCCAGGTCAGCCACCACCTGTTTGCGGGCGACGAAGCGGTCCAGGCCGCGGTATTTTTCAGGCGCGTTGTCGTTGATCGCGGCGTCCAGGGTTAGCACGCCGATGATGGGCAACTGGTGGCGCTGGCCGACGGCATAGTCGTTCACGTCATGCGCGGGTGTGACCTTGACCACGCCGGTGCCGAATTCCTTGTCCACGTAGTCGTCGGCAATCACCGGGATGTTGCGGCCGCACAGTGGCAGCACGACTTCCTTGCCAATCAGGTGCTGGTAGCGCTCGTCCTCGGGATGCACCATTACCGCCACGTCGCCCAGCATGGTTTCGGGGCGGGTGGTGGCCACGGTGATCGAGCCGCTGCCATCAGCCAGCGGATAGCGGATGTGCCACATGTTGCCGTCTTCTTCCTCGCTTTCGACTTCCAGGTCGCTCACGGCGGACTTCAGGATCGGGTCCCAGTTGACCAGGCGCTTGCCCCGGTAGATCAGGCCTTGTTCATAAAGCTGCACAAAGGTGGAAGTGACGACCTTGGACATCTTCGGGTCCATGGTGAAGTACTCGTGCTTCCACGACACCGAGTCGCCCATGCGGCGCATCTGGCGCGTGATGGTGGAACCGGACTCTTCTTTCCATTCCCAGACCTTGCTCACAAAGTTTTTGCGGCCCAGGTCGTGGCGGGTTTTGCCCTCGCCCTGCAGCTTGCGCTCGACCACGATTTGCGTGGCAATGCCGGCATGGTCGGTGCCGGGCACCCACAGCGTGTTGTCCCCGCGCATGCGGTGGTAGCGCGCCAGCGAGTCCATGATGGTCTGGTTGAATGCATGGCCCATGTGCAGCGTGCCGGTGACGTTGGGCGGCGGCAGCTGGATGGCAAACGACGGTTTGGCCGCGTCCAGCGTCGGCTCGTACTGGCCGCTTTGCTCCCACAGCGGACCCCAGTGGCTTTCAATCGCCGCAGGCTCAAACGATTTGGCCAGGCTGTCCAGCCCCGGCGTCGGGGGGAACACTTTGGCGGTTTCGGGGGCAGGGGCGGCGGGGGTAGGGGTGGCAGCGTCAGTCATGGGGCAATGAAAAACGGCATCGCAGGGATGCCGCCTTGGGTTGGATGGAACTGCCCCGATTTTATTCGACTGCGCTGCCCGCGCCGGCTCAGCCGCTCTGGCGTGCCGCGGCAATGCAGTCGTCGAGCAACGCGCTGTCGCCCAGCTGGTTGGCCAAAATCAAAATAAGCCGGGCATTGAGCAGTTCGGATTCGTCGCGGCTCAGGCCGCCGTGGGCATCCAGCAGGCGCTCGTAAAACGCATCGGCGTCCTGGAAGTTGGGTGTGTTTTTCATGGGGTACTTTTCCAGGTGTCAGTGCAGGCCAAGGGTCTTTTCCACGGCGGCGATCAGGTCGCTGTCCACGGCCTCGCCGGTGGCGGCCAGGTAGCAGTCGGGCCGCACCAGGGCCCAGGCGTGGCCAAACACGTGGCAGGCGCCCTGCAGATGGCCGACGCCACGGGCATTGATGTCGCGCACATGCTCGCGCGCCTGCGCCCGGTCATCCGGGCCCAGCACCTGCACGCTGCGGACCGGCGCATGCAGCGCCAACTGCTTCAGGCGCTGCACTGCGGCGGCCGACAGTTCGCCGAACACCAGCACCAGCAGATCGCCTGCGGCCCACTGCAGCAGGTCGTTGACCGCGCCTTGCGAACCGTCGGCCCAGCGGAAAGCCGCGTTTTGCACCGACTGGCCCCCCGTACCCTCGCAAATGGGCGAACGGGTGTAGCTGTTGGCCACGGCCATGCGGCCGGTGTTGACCAGCGCCCGGGCAAACGGGTATTGCCGCGCCAGGCTGATGGCGGCGTTGCGAAAGGTTCGCTCCATGCCGTCGGCCGGACGCAGAAAGCGCGCGGTGCGGTTGGTCACCGCCACGTTTTGCTGCGCGGCTTCCAGGCGTTCCGCGTTGTAGCTGTCCAGCAGCGTGGGGCTGGCGCGGCCGCGCAGCACGGCCGCCAGTTTCCAGGCCAGGTTGTCGGCATCCGCCACGCCGGTGTTGCCGCCGCGCGCACCAAAGGGACAGACGACCTTGGCGGAGTCGCCCATGAAGAAGACGCGGCCGACGCGCAACTGGTCCAGACAGCGGCTGCGGTAGGCATAGGGCCCGACCCAGACGATCTCGATCGCCACATCCTGGCCAAACTGGCGCTGCAGGCGCTCGCGCACCACGTCTTCGCGGCTCATGTAGTCGGGGTCGGCGTCCGGCGCCATCTGGTAGTCGATGCGCCAGACGTCGTCGGCCATCAGGTGCTGCCAGACCGCACGGTTCTCGTTGAACGGCGCTTCGATCCAGGTGTGGCGTTCGACCGGCGGGTGCGTGGAAAAACGCACATCGGCAATGCACCAGCGGTCATCGCCGTTTTTTATCTGCATCGTGGCGCCGACCCACTGGTGAAAAGGGGTGTGTGAGCCGCTGGCGTCGATGACGTGATCCGCCTGGAGCTGGTAGCGGCCTCCGGGCGTTTCCACCGTGAGCGTGGCGAAGTCGGCGTTCTGCTCGAAGGCGGTGACGCGCGACTTCCAGCGCAGCGCCGCTTGGCCCAATTCATAAATCCGCTCGACCAGGTAGCCTTCAATATAGAACTGCTGGAGGTTGATGAACGGCGGCTGGGTCGAGAGGTTGAAGTTGTCTTGCTGGCGCAGGTCGAACGAATACACCTCTTCCTTGCCCGCAAAGGTGCGGCCCACGCTCCACTGGACCCCCTTTTTTTCAATGCGCTCGTAAATGCCGAGCTTGTTGAAGATCTCCAGCGATTTTTGCGTGTAGCAAATGCCCCGCGATGCCGCGCCCTTGACGCCCACGGTGTTGTCCTCGTCCAGCAGCACGGCTTTGACGCCCAGCCGTGCCAGCGCGCAGGCCAGCGTCAGGCCCGTGATGCCGCCACCCACAATGACCACCGGATGGCGCTGCACCTGGCCCGTGGTGAGCTCGGGCGGGGCTGCAAACGGGTACTCGGGCAGCGCATAGCCCGAGCCTTGCGTGAATTCGTAGCCGTTGGTGAAATTGGCTGCGGCATAGGCGGCCGGTGGGGTAGGGGTGTCCGTCATGGGTCGCTGTCTCCTGCCTTTTTATGAATGAAATTGGCCTTTGGCGCTTTGTGGGCGGGCGCCGGAAGCTATCAAAAAAATAGCTTATAAATCAATGTACCGGTGATGCCAGGCACCTCCACAGCATCGGCCGCCCAACGCCTTGATTCACCTATTCATAATTAATTCACTATAACGTAACCCTGGAAGGCTGCCAAGCGGCGGCTGCGGGCCTGGCTTGCGGGCGCGTGCAGCCCATAGCTTTTGTTGATTTTCCCGATTGACGCCGTTAATTTGACGCCTCACGTCAACCGCGCTAAGGTAATTGCGTCTTTGGTTGCTCTGCGCCGAAGTCACTGGCTACTTATTTCATCAACCCACAAAGGAGATTTCCATGGCTGCTCTTAAAGGCTCCAGGACGGAAGACAACCTGAAAGCCGCATTTGCCGGCGAATCACAGGCCAATCGCCGTTATTTGTATTTCGCGAACAAGGCTGACGTGGAAGGGCAGCCGGATGTGGCGGCGCTGTTCCGCTCCACCGCGGAAGGTGAAACCGGCCATGCCCACGGCCACCTGGAGTGGCTCGAGCAGTGCGGCGATCCGGCCACCGGCATGCCTTTCGGGGCCACCCGCGACAACCTCGCCTCTGCCGTGGCGGGCGAGACCCACGAGTACACCGACATGTACCCGGGCATGGCCAAAACCGCCCGCGACGAAGGTCACGACGAAGTGGCCGACTGGTTTGAAACCCTGGCCAAGGCCGAGCGTTCGCATGCGAACCGCTACACCAAGGCGCTGGCTGAACTGGCGGATTAACGGAAGGGTGCGTGCTGGGCGCTCTTTGCAGCGCCCAGTGCAGACCCTTCCCACTTTTATAAAAAGGCACACCATGGCCACAGAAGGCAATCTCCAGGCGCCAACCCGTCATGCGATTGACTGGAAAAATCCGGACTACTACAACGAGGAAGCCTGCGTTCATGAGATGGCGCGCATCTTTGACATTTGCCATGGCTGCCGCCGCTGCGTGAGTTTGTGCGGCGCCTTCCCTACGCTGTTTGATTTGGTCGATGAAAGCAAATCCGGCGAAGTCGAAGGCGTGGCCAGGCAGGACTACCGCAAAGTGGTGGACCAGTGCTACCTGTGCGACCTCTGCTACATGACCAAGTGTCCTTATGTGCCGCCGCACGCGTTCAATCTGGACTTCCCGCACACCATGCTGCGCGCCAAGGCCATCAAGTTCAAAAAAGGCGATGTCGGCCTGGCCGAGCGCTTGCTGGCCTCGACCGACGTGCATGGCCAGTTTGCCGGCATTCCGATCGTGGTGCAGGTGGCCAATGCGGTCAACAAGACCCAACCGGTGCGCGCCCTGATGGAAAAAGTGCTGGGCGTGGACAAAGACGCCTGGCTGCCCGAGCTGGCAACCCATAAATTTCGCGCCAGCGCGCCGGAGTCGCCCCCGCACCCGGTCAAGGACGGCGAAAGAACGCCCGGCAAGGTCGTTATTTATTCCACCTGCTACATCAACTACAACGAACCCGGCATTGGCCACGACCTGCTCAAGGTGCTTGACCACAACGCAGTGCCTTACGTGCTGGTTGAAAAGGAAAAGTGCTGCGGCATGCCCAAGCTGGAACTCGGCGACCTGGATTCTGTGAATACCAGCAAGGAAGCCAACATCCCGGTGCTGGCCAAATACGCGAGGGACGGCTTTGCGATTTTGAGCGCGGTGCCGAGTTGCACGCTGATGTTCAAGCAGGAAATCCCGCTGATGTACCCCGATGACGCCGACGTGCAACTGGTCAAGGCGCACATGTGGGACCCGTTTGAATACCTGATGGCGCGCAAGCGCGACGGCCTGCTCAAGACCGAATTCAGCGTGCCGCTGGGCAAGGTCAGCTACCAGATTCCCTGCCACGGCCGGGTCCAGAACATCGGCAAGAAAACCGAGGAAATGCTCAGGATGGTGCCCGGCACCAGCGTGCAGACGCACGAGCGCTGCTCGGGCCACGCCGGCACGTTTGGCGTCAAAGTGCCTTACCACCAGCAGGCCCTGAAAATCGGCAAGCCGCTGTTCAAGGCCATGGCCAGCCACAAGGACGGCGGCCTGCCCGATGTCATCAGCAGCGACTGCCCGCTCGGCGGCCACCACATTGCGCAGGGCTTTGATGTCAACCAGCTGGGCGCGCCGCCGCAAAAACACCCGCTGACGCTGATACGCATGGCCTATGGCCTGAAATAAACCAGAGCTGGATGCATTCATGAACACCACCGCAAAAATCACCCGCGACTCCCTCATGACGCTGGAGGCCTACAGCAAATACCGCAAGGCCCACAAGCCCGCGATCATGGCGCACCGCAAGCTGCGCAGCGTCCGGCTGGGCGAATACATCAACCTGCAGTTCGAAAGCGAAACCACCGTTCGCTACCAGATCCAGGAAATGCTGCGCATTGAAAAAATCTTTGAAGAGGACGGTATCGAGCAGGAGATCGAGGCCTATGCGCCGCTGGTGCCCGACGGCAGCAACTGGAAGGCGACCATGATGCTGGAGTACCCCGACGTCAACGAGCGCAAGCGCGAGCTGGCCCGCCTGATCGGTGTGGAAGACCACCTGTTCGTCGAGGTCGAGGGCCACGCCCGCGTCTATGCGATTGCCGACGAAGACATGGACCGTGAGAACGACGAGAAAACCTCGGCCGTGCATTTTGTGCGCTTTGAACTGGACCCGGCCATGTGCGCCGCCGTGAAGGCCGGCGCCAGCGTCAAGCTGGGCTGTGACCACACGAATTACCCTGCGCACACCACGATCCCGGCGGAAACGCTGGCGTCATTGGCCGGCGATTTGCGCTGAGGCGGGCTTTTTACCGTGTTTGGCGGCGGTGGCGCGCCGCTCGTGCCGCAGCTGTCGTAAAGTCAGGCTTTTGCCTGACCTCAAGAACTCAAAGCCATGCTGTTTTTACTCTCGCCCGCCAAAGCGCTGGACTACGACACCCCGCCGCACCTTGCAACGCACACCCAGCCGCTGTTCAAGCGCCAGTCGGCGGAGCTGATTGAGGTGCTCAAAACCAGGTCGCCACAAGAAATCAGCTCGCTAATGAAACTCTCCGATGCGCTGTCGGGCCTGAACGTGGCGCGCTACGAGGCCTGGTCGCCCAAATTCACCGCCAAAAACGCCAAGCAGGCTGTGCTGGCCTTCAATGGCGATGTCTACGAGGGGCTGAACGCCAAAACCCTGAGCGAGGCGCAGCTCGGCTGGGCGCAAGAGCATGTGTGTATTTTGAGCGGGCTGTACGGCGTGCTGCGCCCGCTCGACTGGATGCAGCCCTACCGCCTGGAAATGGGCACCGCGCTGGTCACCGGCCACGGCAAGAATCTCTACCAGTTCTGGGGCACGCAAATTGCCGACTACCTCAATGAACGCGCTGCGGCTGATAGCTCCCCCGTCATCGTGAATCTGGCCAGCGAAGAGTATTTCAAGGCGGTGGACCGCAAGGCGCTGAAGGCCCGCGTGGTGACCTGCGTGTTTGAAGAGTTCAGGGGCGACAAGTACAAAATCATCAGCTTCATGGCCAAGCGCGCACGCGGCCTGATGGTGCGCTACGCCGTTGAACACCAGCTGGGCAGCGTTAAAAAACTGGAAGGCTTTGACGCCGAAGGTTACCGCTTCGAGCCCAGTGTTTCCGGGGTGGACCGCCTCGTGTTCAGGCGCAGGCAGGGTGACTGACGTCTTCGCGGGGCAAACCCCTGTCGGCAGGCTGGCGTCGCTGGAACGTAACCAAGTTTATATGCAAAACAGCCTTCAAGTCCATATGCTGCGGGAATAATAAGCTATGAAAATAAGAGCAAACAAGATTGACATCGAGGTCGAGGACAGCGGCCCGGGCATGAATGCCGATGGCACGGCCAGGCCGGTGGTGCTGCTCATCATGGGCCTGGGCATGCAGCTGATTGCCTGGCCGCCCGAGATGGTGCGCTCGCTGGTCGATGCAGGCTTTCGGGTCGTGCGCTTTGACAACCGCGATGTGGGCTTGAGCCAGCACTTTGACCCGCTGGGCGCGCCCAACTTGCTGTGGGTGGGCTTGAAGCACCGGCTCGGCTGCCGCATCCAAGCGCCTTACAGCCTGCAGCAGATGGCGGCCGATGCGCTGGGCGTGCTCGATGCGCTGCAGATTGACAAGGCGCACATTGTGGGCGTGAGCATGGGCGGCATGATTGCACAGCGCCTGGCTTTGCTGGCGCCAGCGCGTGTGCTCAGCCTGGCCAGCATCATGAGTTCCAGCGGTGCGCGCGGGCTGCCCGCGGCCAGGCCAGAAGTCACGCGCGTGCTGCTCAGCCGCCCCGCAGACAAAAGCCTGCAGGCCGCCGTCGAACACACGCTCGGGCTGTTCAGGGCCATCGGCAGCCCCGGTTTCCCCATGAACGACGCGGTGCTGCGCGAACGCGTCACCGCCGCCACCGAACGCAGCTTTCACCCGCAGGGCATTGTTCGCCAGATGGTCGCCATTGTGGCCGACAGCACGCGCGCTGGCGCGCTGGCCGGCGTGGCCGTGCCTACGCTGGTGGTGCATGGCAAGGCCGATCCGCTGGTGCCGTTTGCCTGCGGTGAAGACACCGCGCGCCGCATTCCAGGCGCCCGGCTGGCCGCCATCGAAGGCATGGGCCATGATTTGCCGCCCGGCGTGGTCGAGCGCTTGCTCGAATTGCTGATTCCGCACTTCGACGCCGCAAGAGCGCGCTGAATACATCCTGAAGAAGACCTGAAAAATGAATATTCCTGAACATTCCCAACTGGGAAAAACATCGGCCTATGTCGATCAGTACGACGCCTCGCTGCTCTTTCCGATTCCGCGCGCGGGCAAGCGGCTGGAGCTCGGCATTGCCGGCATGCCGCCTTTTCTGGGGGCTGACCTGTGGACCGCGTTCGAGCTGAGCTGGCTCAACCTGCGCGGCAAGCCGCAAGTGGCGCTGGCGCACTTCACCGTGCCCTGCGAAACGCCCAACATCGTCGAGAGCAAGTCCTTCAAGCTCTACCTGAACAGTTTCAACAACACGCGTTTTGCGGACGCGGCCGAGGTGCAGGCGCGGCTTCGGGCCGACATCAGCGAGGCCGCCTGGCGCGGCGCGCCGCAGCCGTCCATCGTCGGCGTCAAACTGCTGCTGCCCGAACTGTTTGACCGCGAGCCGGTGCATGAGCTGGATGGCTTGAGTCTGGACCGCCTCGACGTGGAATGCACCCGCTACACCCCGGCGCCCGATTTGCTGAGCGCCGCGTTCGACGAGCAACCCGTGAGCGAGGTGCTGACCAGCAACCTGCTCAAAAGCAATTGCCTGGTCACCGGCCAGCCCGACTGGGGCAGCGTGCGGATCAGCTACAGCGGCCCGCAGATCGAGCAGGCCGGACTGCTGCAATACCTGGTGAGCTTTCGCAACCACAACGAGTTTCATGAGCAATGCGTGGAGCGCATCTTCATGGACCTGTGGACGCGCTGCAAGCCGGCCAAGCTGTCGGTGTATGCGCGCTACACGCGGCGTGGCGGGTTGGACATCAATCCGTTTCGCACCAGCCACCCGCAGGGCTTGCCGGGCAATATCCGCATGGCGCGCCAGTAAATCGAAGGCGGCTGGACTGGACTTCAAAAAAACCATCCAATCAGCTTGGGTGCGTTGGGGCTGGTGTAGCGCAACGGGCAGCTTTGCAGCCAGTTCTCAAACAAGCCACTGGCCTGCAAGAACTCGGCAAAGAAGGCCAGCTGGCCCGGTGGATTTTCCCTGCATGTTCCATTGCATCTCGAAGACCCCTCCGGGTGTCTGCACGCGCAACGTCTCATCAGCCGCTTGCGCAGATCGTTTGATCGCCTCTTGACAGGCTTGACTGGTCTGGCTTTGTGCAAAATCCGCTTCACACCATTTGGTGTCTCCTCAAATTACCCGCTAACCCGCATGGGGCCTACGTTTGCGGGATTTTGCCTGAGGGTAACTGAGGAAAATAGGTTCACTGCTCCCAGCTTAAGGCTGGGAGGTCAGAGCTTAGTTGATCGCCTTGATGCCCGCCGTGAACAGCTGGTTCTGGTTCTTCAGGTAGGCGGCGTACTCGTCCGGGCCCAGCAGCCGGGGCTCGGCGCCCAGCACTGCGAGGCTGGCGGCGATGGCGTCGCCGTACTTCTCATTGACCTTTTTCGCCGCGTTATAGAGCGCGTCGACCACTTCCCGCGGTGTGCCCGTGGGCGCGGAGATGCCGTACAGCGTGGGGCTGCCGACGTTGTAGCCCAGCTCCTTGAGCGTCGGCACGTCGGGGAAGGCCTTCAGCCGGGTGTCGCCGAAGACGGCCATCGGCCGCAGCGTGCCGGCCTTCATGTGTGCCTGCGCCGGCGCGATCGCCGTGGCCGCCATCGACACGTGACCGCCCAGCAGCGCCGTGATGGCGGGCCCGCTGCCCTGGTAGGGAATGTGCCGCCACTTGACGTCGGCTTCCTTGGCGAAGATCTCGGCCAGCAGGTGGGTAATGCCCATCGCACCCGAGCTGCTGAAGGTGATCGCGCCCGGGTTCTTTTTCGAATGCTCGACCAGCTCCTTCATGTTCTTCCAGGGCGAGCTGGAATTGACCACCAGCATCAGTCCGCCCTCGGCCAGCGACGCGATCGGCGTGAAGGATTCCGGCGTGTACTTGACGTCCTTGTTGGCCAGCGGGACCACCACGATGGAGCCGGGCGAGGTGCCCACCAGCGTGTAGCCGTCGGCCTTGCTGGCGGCGACGAAGCCGGCGCCCACGCCGCCGCCGGCGCCCGGCTTGTAGTTCAGGACCACCGGCTGGCCCATGAACTCGCCCATCTTCTCGACGAAGGGACGCAGCATGTTGTCGGTGTCGCCGGGGGCGAACGGAATCACCAGCTGGATCGGCTTGGTGGGGAAGGGGTCCGCAGCCCGCGCCGGCATCGATGCCAAGGCCAGCATGCCGGCGGCTGCCGCCGCGAGAAAGAACGAGCGCTTCTTGATCTGCATACCTGTCTCCTTACTTGTTGAAAGCCGCCCCATTGCGGGGTCTATTCGTGATCAACCTGCAGCGCCTCCAGGAAGCGCGAAACCAGGTTGTAGGCACCGATGGTCGCCGTCAGTTCGACCATCTCGCGTTCGTCGAAGTGTGCCCTGACGTCCTTGAACACGGCGTCCGGCACATGGACCTCCTTGGTCATCGAATCGGTGTAGGCCAGCACGCTGCGCTCGACCTCGTCGAAGCCCTCGGCGCGACCTTCGCGCAGCGCGTCGATCTGCGCCTGGGTGAAACCCTCGGCCAGGGCGAAAGGGGTGTGGGCGCGGAATTCGTAGTCGGCGCCGTTGATGACGGCGATGCGCATGATCGCCAGCTCGCGGATGCGGCCGGACAGCTGGCATTTCTGGCGGATCGCGGTGAGGAAGGCCAGCCAGCCCTCGGCCACCGGCGGGCTGTGCAGCAGCATGCCGTAGAGATTGAGCACCTTGCCGCGCTCGGCCTTGATGCGCTCGACCACCGGGGCGATCGCGGGATTGTTCGGGTCCGGGTAGGAAAGTCTTGCCATGATCTTGTTTGAACGTGAGGGGGAGGGTGTCAGTCGCAGCGGGCGCTCATGCCGCCGTCGACGATGATTTCGGTGCCGGTGACCCAGCGCGCTTCGTCCGATGCCAGGAACAGCGCCGCATTGGCGGTGTCGCGGCCGTCGCCCATGAAAGGCATCGGGATGCGCGCCTGTCGGCGCGCGAGCAGCGTCTCGATGTCGCCGCCGCTCTGGTCCTTGGCCAGCACCGCGTCCACCAGCGGCGTGTGCAATTGCCCTGGCAGAACCGAGTTGACGCGGATGCCTTTCTTCGCATACTCGACCCCGACCACTCGGCCGAACTGGATCACTCCGGCCTTGGCGGTTGCGTAGCCGACGGCGGCAGCGCCGGTCCACCGGATGCCAGAGGTGGAGGCGATGTTGACGATCGCCCCCGCGCCTTTTGTTTCCATCAGCGGCATCACGTGCTTGCACATGAGGAAGACGCTGGTGAGGTTGATGTCGAGTTGCTTGCCCCAGTCTTCTTCGCTCAGCTGCACCGGCCCGCCGGGAGCGGGGCCGCCGACGTTGTTGACGAGGATGTCGACCCCGCCATAGGTTGCGAGGCAGGCGGCAACCAGCGCAGCGATCGCCTTGCTGTCGGTGACGTCGCAGGCGTAAGGCGTGATGTCGCCACCGGCTTCGCGAACCAGCGCCAGCGTCTCGTCCATCGCCTTCATGTCCTTGTCGACCGCGAAGATCCGTGCGCCTTCTTCGGCAAAGCGCGCGGCGATCGCGCGGCCGTTGCCCCAGCCGGGGCCGACGCAGCCCGCGCCGGTGACGATGGCGACCTTGCCCTGCAGTCTTCCTTTTGTTTTTTCCATGCTTGTTCCTAGCGGGTGGCGGCGGTGATGCCACCATCGACCACGAGCTGCTGCCCGGTGATGTACTTGCTCTCGTCGCTCGCCAGGAACAGCACGGCGTGCGCCACGTCCCAGGCATCGCCCATGCGCCCCATCGGTACCTGGTTGTGCCGGTGGGCGACGAAGCCGTCGAAGTCGCCCTTGGCGTATTTGTCGGCCAGGCGCTTGACCAACGGCGTGAAGACCAGGCCGGGGACCACGCTATTGAGACGGACGCCGCGTGCCGCATAGATCACTGCGGTGGTCTGCGTCATCTGCATCAGGGCGGCCTTGCTCGCGGAATAGGCGACCTGGGGCTTGCCGACATAGCGCAGTCCGGCGATCGACGAGATGTTGACGACCGAGCCGCCGCCCTGGCGCTCCATGACCGGCAGGACGTGCTTGCAGGCGAGGAAGGCGCTTTTCAGGTTCACGTCCATCTGCTCATCCCAGATATCCTCGTCCATCGTGACCGGGTCGCCCGGTTCCGAACGGCCGACGTTGTTGATCAGGATGTCGATGCGGCCGAACCTGGCGATGCAGGCATCCACCAGGGCCTTGACCTCGGCGGCCTTCGTCACGTTGCAGACCTGGACGTGCGCTACGCCGCCTTCTGCTTCAATCAATTTGCGGGTGGCCTGCGCGGCCGCCTCGTTCAGGTCGCAGCCGTAGACGCTGGCGCCCTGGCGCGCGAGCAGGACGGAGATCGCCTTGCCGTTGCCCCAGCCCTCACCGACTGTTCCGCAGCCCGTCACCAAAGCGACTTTCCCATTCAGTTTGAGCACGTTTTTTTCCTCTTTGTCTCTCTCAAAAAAATTATAAGAACGAGCGCGCCCTGAGGGAAATAGATTCTTTGACCGGTTTGATAGACTGAAGGAATGAATCTTTCGCCGCGTCAACTGAGGATTTTTGTGTCGCTCGCGCAATCGCTGAACTTCAGCCGCACGGCCGACCAGTTCTGTGTCGCGCAGCCGACCTTGAGCAAGATCGTGCGCGAGATCGAGCAAGAGGTCGGCGTCCGCCTGTTCGAGCGCACGACCCGCAGCGTCAAGCTGACCGCGGACGGCGAGGCGCTGGTCGGTGTGGCGAGCCGGGTGACGCAGGAATTCGAGGTCGGCCTCACCGAGTTCGAGGAGGTGGCGCGCCGACGCATCCAGCGCCTGTCGATCGCGGCCTTGCCGACGCTCGCGGCCATGGTTCTGCCCGGGCCCGTCGCGGCCCTGCGCGCCGAGATGCCCAACGCCTTCATCCGGATCCATGATGTGTTCACCGACCAGGCGCTCGACCTGTTGCGTGCGTGCAAGGTCGACCTGGCGTTGACCGGCGTCGACGTGGTTCACAAGGACCTGGACTACGAGGAAATCGTGTGCGAGCGTTTCGTTCTGCTGTCGTCGCGGCAGCATCCCGGCGTCCGGAAGATACGAGCCTGGTCGGAGGAGGAAATCGGTGCCTTGCCGATCATCACAATGCCGCACGGAACGGGTACGCGCCAATTCGTCGAAGCCGCGTTCATCAGCAAGGGGCTGCCGTTCCGGCCCTGCATGGAGCTCAACAACCTGACGTCGATCGCGAAGTTCGTCAAGGCGGGCTGCGGTGTCGCTGTGCTGCCCCTGTCGGGCGCGCAACTCGTGCTGGACGACGGCCTGTTCATCACCTCGCTGCGCGGGGCGCCGGAGCGGTCTATCGGGATCGTCACGCGGCGCGACACCGAACTGCCCCTGCTCGCGGCCAAGATGGTGATGTCGATCCGGCAGTCGGCGAGCTCGCTCGGAAAAGGCTGAAAAACGGGTTCTGTCGCGTTAACCGCTGACGAGCGCACGCCGGGCGGGGACGAACGCCCGTCCCTCAGGCCGGACGGATTCGCCTTGCCAGCGCATACCAGAACTGCTTACCCGCCAACTGCGGCGCAGCGTCTCGAATGTGCTCAATACCCGCACGGACATTGGCCAGCGTGGTCTTGATCTGGCTGGCCGCTTCGTGGGTCGGCGCAGGCTGCATCTCCGATGATTTTGTTCATGCCCAACACTTCAGGATAAACACCGTCGCCGCGCAGTGCGCCGATATGGGCGTAGCGGCTGTGACCGTCCAGGCTGCCCAGCAGCCATGTTCCCGGGACATCGACCAGCTTGGGTGCGTTGGGGCTGGTGTAGCGCAACGGGCAGCTTTGCAGCCATCGCTCAAACAAACCGCTGGTCTCCAAAAATTCGGCAAAGAAGGCAAGTTGCCCCATGGTTGTCTGTGCTTCTAAAAGTATTTTTTAGAGGCAACAAGCAGTCTGACACAAAGGGGGTGTGGAGCGAAGCGTTGACAGGGGGAGTTTAAACCTGGGTGTGGAAGCCGGGCAACTGGTGGCCGTGACACTGTGGGTGTTGCTGGCCGCGGGTGTTTTGGCGCTGACGGCGGTGAGATTTTTGCTATATAAATAATAGCTTATACAGACCGTGCTGTATGGGCTAGAGGCCTAAATCACTAAAATTCTGGAGTGGTGCCAGCGCCGGGAAGCTGGCGGGCCGTTTTTGCTTCATGGCGCTCACCGCCTCGCGCACATGCTGGTTGCTCCAGATCGCGCCCTGCAGCCAGCCCATCTGCTTGAGCGCATCGTCCACCGAATGGTCGCGCGCGTAGTGAATCGCCTGTTTGGTGCCCCAGATCGCGACCGGAGGTTTGGCGGCAATCTCTTTGGCGCATTGCAGCGCGCCAGCCAGCATCGCCTCGGGCGAGTCAAACACCTCGTTGACCAGGCCGCACGCCAGCGCCCGGGCCGCGCCCAGCTTGCGGCCGGTGTAGGCCAGCTCCTTGACCAGCGCCAGCGGCATCAGCTTGGGCAGGCGCTGCAAGGTGCCCACGTCGGCCACCATGCCGATGTTGATCTCCTGGATGCGGAAAAACGTCTCGCTGCTGGCATAGCGGATGCAGCAGGCGCTCACCATGTCCACCGCGCCGCCAATGCAGCCGCCCTGAATCGCGGCAATCACCGGAATGCGCAGCGTTTCCAGTTTGGTGAAGGTGGCCTGCATGTTGGCAAGCATGTCAAAGATGGCCGCGCGGCCTTCGGGGCTCTGGTCGTCCATGGCGATATCGCCGCCAAAGGTTTCCAGCGCCATGCCGGCGCTGAAGTGCTTTCCGGTGCTGGAGATCACCAGTACCCTGGCGAGTCCTTGCTGGTGGAGGTGCGCCAGCACCTGATCGAGCTCGCGCCAGAACGTCGGGTGCATGGTGTTCATCGCTTTGGGGCGATTGAGCACCAGGTGGGCCACATGATCGGTGGTGGTGAGGCTAAAACAGGTCAGTAGAGGGTGTTTCATGGCTGCACTTTAAGCCACGCGGGCAGCGCCCGCCAGTCGCCCCTGAGACCCAACTGGCGGGATTTTTGACGGGCCCTTTTTTAAAGTTTGCGCCGCCTCGGCACCACCGACAGCTGCACGACGCTCTTGGCCAGCGCAGCGCCCACGGTGGTTTGCTGCGGCGCCACATCCAGCAGCTGGTCGGCTTGCCAGACCCTGATCTGTGCCGCACCGTCTGGCAGGTCTTCAAAAATCGCCAGGCCCTCCGCACTGGTTTTGCTGGCCCAGGGTGACTCGCTGGCATAGACATAGCCACGCATGGAGCCGTGAATGAAGCAGCCCATCAGCGTGGCGCCCATGACGCCGGTCTTGTCGAGCGTGATATCGGTGGGTTTGGCGGGCTTGCCTTCCGATTTTCCTTCCAGGCGCAGCTCAAACCCGGCGTTGCTGGCGTTGAACTGGCCCATGCCCGCAGGCGAGCTGCGGACATGGTGGTCCCACGGATCGTTGTTGATGAAGCGAACCTTGGCGCCCACAGGCACCAAGGTGACGCCAGGCAGGAACTGCATCTTTTCCTGGGTGATGCTGGCCTCGAGGGGCAGCGATTTTTTGGGCAACACGGTTTTGTTGGCCGGGCTGACCACCACTACCGCGTCGGCCACCGGCTTGCCCTCCCTGTCGATCACGGAGACCACGAGGTTTCCGGCGGATGCGCAGGTGGACAAGGCTGCGAGCGCGCTCAGAAGCAGTATTTTTTTCATGATGTGGGGGGCGGGCGTGAGGGGGGCGTTGGCCAGTAAAGCGCTTACTGAGGCGTGATGATGTCGCGGTGCATGGGCGCCAGCAGGGCCAGCATTTTGTTTTGTGTGGCAAACGGAATGCCTTTGGCGTCCATGCTGAGTTGCAGCACTTCCACCAGCGCATGGAAATCGGACTTTTTGATGTCCAGTTCGGCGTGTGAACTCTTCATGTCGGCGCCCTTGTAAACGCAGGGGCCACCGCCCAGCACACAGAACTGGTCCACCAGTTGTTCCTTGACATGCTGCTGATTGGCGGGCTGAAAGTGGGGGCCGGTGCGCGGGTCGGCCAGCAGCCGCGTCATGAAGTCGTCCATCAGGGACACCAGGCCGGTTTTTTCGCCGAAGGCTTTGTACAGCTGGTCGTTATTTGAAGCGGATTGCGCCAATGCAGAACCCGCCATCAGCAGGCCTGCTGCGGCAAATGCGAAAGAGAGCAGGGATTTTTTCATGTTCGTTCCTTGAGGGGTGTGGTTGGCGGGATTTAAAAGGCGACCTGGGCCGACAGGTAGTAGCCGGTCTGTTTGCGGCTGGCCGTGGTGGCCGGCACGATCACGCCCAGGTCCACATACGCCAGCGTCAGGGAGACGTTTTTGGTCGGCGCCCAGGCAATGAAAATGTCTTTCCAGTCCCCGGCGCGCAGCCCGTTGCCCAGGCCGGCTGCCTTCCCCGCGGTTTCCAGCTTGTTGCGCATGAAGCGGTATTCGGCACCCACCGCAACGTTTTTGCTGAGCAGGTAAGCCACTGAAACTTCGGGCTGCAGGCTGTACCTGCTTTCATCGCCGCCCAGCGTGGCGCCATAGCCCAGCAAGCCGTTCTGGTTGGCTTTGGTGGCGCGCAGCGTGCCGTTGAGCAGCAGGCTTTGGCCCAGGAATAGCTTGGTGGCGCTGACGTAGAAGTCCGTGCCCTGTCGTTTGGCGCCCAGTGCATTGAGCGTGCCGTCCAGGCCGGTCGAACCCAGTGTTTTGTACTGCACGCCGACTGCCACTTGCGGCACCAGCGAGTCACTGTCGAGCACGGCATCGCCCAGCACGCGCACTTTGGCGCCCACGATGGTTTGTTTCAGGTGCAGGTCCGGCAGGCCCAGCGCCGTGCCGGTTCCGCGGGTGTTGAAGTCCTGCTGCGCAATCGACAGCTCAGCGCGGTCCTGAATGCCGACCGCTGCGCCATAGACGTTCAGCCCATAGTCTTTGGTGTTCACGCGGGTGGCGTAGGCCGATCCGCCGATTTCGCCCTCGGTGGCGTTGCTGCCAATCACGGCCCACGGCGTCAGGCCTCCGCCGGCAGCGCCTTCAATGGTGCTGACACCGCCGGTCAGCAGCAGTTTGCCGGTATCGGCCTGCGCACCTGCGCAAAACACGGCGGCGCAGGCGGCGATCAAAGGGGTTGCAAATTTTGTGCTCATAGCGCTCCTGGGGGGTTTATGGATGGGTTAGACAGCATGTAATGAAATGCGTACTAGCCATACGGTCCCGACCCGGCGCTGGATTCAAAAAATTGCAGTCAAGCCCCGTGAGGCGGAAATAGTTCACGAACTGGCCGCAGGCCAGCGCTAGAAAAGCTGGTCTTTTGCTATGGTTTCAGTAGCTGCTGAATCCCGTTCTGATTGGGCTAAATGCGTATTTGACTCATGAAACGGGGTTTCGCCGGCTTTGGCCAGCGTGGCGGCTCTCACCCCCAGCAGGCGCAGCCGCTGGTCCAGCGGCACCCGCTTCAGGCACAGGCCGGCAATTTTGCGGATGGTGGGGGCGTCAGCGGTGAACTGCTCCAGGGTCTGGTCGCGCGTCACGCTCCTGAAGTCGTCGTAGCGCAGCTTGATGCCGATGGTCTTGGCCACATAGCCCTTGCGCTGCAGGTCGGCCGCCACCTGCTCGCACAGACGGGTAAAAATGGCGCCCAGCTCGGCCTTGTCGCGCACCGCATGCAGGTCGCGCTCAAAGGTGGTTTCGCGGCTCATGCTGACCGGCTCGCTTTCCGTCACCACCGGGCTGCTGTCGCGGCCCCAGGCGGCCTCGTGCATCCAGGTGCCCGTGGCTTTGCCAAAGTGGGCGACCAGGAACGAAGCGTCCTGCGCGGCCAGCTCGCCAATGGTGTGGATGTTCAGTTTGGCCAGTTTTTCGCCCGCCTTGGGGCCAATGCCGTTGATCTTGCGGCAGGCCAGCGGCCAGATGCAGGTTTGCAGGTCAGCCTCATGCACCACCGAAATGCCATTGGGCTTGTTGAACTCGCTCGCCATCTTGGCCAGCAGCTTGTTGGGCGCCACGCCGACCGAGCAGGTCAGGCCGGTGGCCTGGAAAATGCTTTTCTGGATCAGCCGCGCCAGCACCCGGCCGCCTTCACGCTGGCCGCCCGGCACGTCGGTGAAGTCGATGTAGACCTCGTCCACGCCCCGGTCCTGCACCAGCGGGGAAATCTCGGTGATGGTGCTTTTGAACAGGCGAGAGAATTTGCGGATCTCGTCAAAATCCACCGGCAGCACAATCGCCTGCGGGCACAATTTGGCCGCTTTCATCAGGCCCATGGCCGAGCCGACGCCAAAATGCCGCGCCGCATAAGTCGCGGTGGTGATGACGCCCCGGCCCACGTAGTCCTTGAGCAGCGGAAATTCAGCCACCGGGATGAAACGCAATGCCCGCTCGCCATGACGGGCCAGCAACTCCTCATCGATCTTGCGCCGCCCGCCGCCAATCACCACCGGCAGCCCCTTGAGTTGCGGATAGCGCAGCAACTCGACGGATGCGAAGAAGGCGTCCATGTCGAGGTGGGCAATGCGGCGGGTCATGGGTCTTTCAGCAGGGTGGGGAGAGCTCACACAGCGAGGATACGCCAAGAGCCCGCCGGGCCTGCCTGTCGAAAGACGCAGCACCTGGATGCCTGGAAAAGCATGGGAGCGCTTCCTGCCGCCCCGCTGCCCGGCGATGCCAGCGGAGGCAAAGGAACGTGTCGAGCGCATCCGCGAGGCGGTAGTGCAGGTCACGTCCCAAGTCATTGAGGCGACCAGGCGTTATCCAGACTTCCGCTCTTCCATCGTTACTTCAGGAGGTGATTGACCGCGTCTATTCCTGCTTGAGCGCAGGTTTCGTCTTCGTCGGCTGTGCCTCCACTGACGCCGATGCCTCCGATGTGCATCCCGGCGGCACGTATGGGCAGGCCGCCCGCAAAGGCAACAACCCCGCGGACATGGACGAATCCCGGGAGTGGCGCTGGCTTGCCGTCTTTGCCGTAGGACAGCTCTTGAACAAAGCGGGTGCTGAATGGGAACTTGGCGGAGGTCTGCGCTTTCGTCAGGGCGATATCGCCACTGCCAAGAAATGATCGATCCATTCTTACGAAGACAATCGGCTGCGCACCGCCGTCGACCACCGCGATGTTCATGCGCCACCCTTTCTGCGTGGCAAGCGATTCGCAAGCCGTCGCCATCGTTCGGGCCACATTCAGCGACAAGGTCGGACTCATCTCGAGCGCGTTGGCAGGGCTGGCGAAAAACGTCATGGCGCAGGTCGCCACCATGGCCAGAGAATGAATTTGCTTTTTCATGATTTGTCTCCGTGTTGAATTTCGTTCAATGCGTGGGCGCTTTTCGACAATTTGCTTGTCATCAGGCGCAGGTCTCTTGTTCCTCATGCCGTCTCCTTCGTGGTGAAAATCAGGGATGGAGGGGCGCTCCATGGAGTGCGTCGTGCAAGGCCCAGGCCAGCGGATGCGCGATCTCGAAAACGGAAGGCGCAACGCCGATCTCCTGGGCGAGTGACGTGGTGCGTTGGATCAGGTGGTCAACATGGGTGGCCGGGCGGCTCAGGGCTTGGCACAAGGCAGGCCATTGCGGCCGCTCCAGCAGCAGGCCCGCCACCAGCAGGATGCCGGTACGGCGCCTGATTTGCGCCAGCCCGACGATCTTGCGCAAGCCCACCACCACTTCCCAGGGCGAGACGCCGCCATAGCAGGCCCAGTCCAGGTCTTTGCCGACGTCGTTTGCATGCGCGAAGCCGCGTGCTTCGTCGGGCGCTACCGCATGGGCCGCGATCCCGAGGTTTTGCAGCACGCCTGCGTAGAGCTCCCCGAGCCAGCGGTAGCTCGAAACGGGGCTCGCTGTCACCAGCGGATGCCCATTCGGCAGCGCGATGGAAGCGCTGAGCATCCAGGGGCCGACCAGCACCGCGCCGCCGCCAGCCTGGCGCACGAGCGTGTCCACACCCGTGGCCGTCGTACCGGCCAGGCCCGCCAGCGCCGACCGCTGCGCGCAGCCGAGCACCACCGCCGGCGTGCGGTAACGCCACAGGCGCACCTGCGGTTCCAGCACGGGACTGGCAAGCTGACGCTCGTTCCAGACCTGCTCATCGCGGGCTGGCACGCACAGCGGCACATAAGGCAGGTCGCGCTTCATAGGCCCTCGCAGGACTCCAGCCGGCGGCGGATATCGGCCAGGAACAGCGCGGCCGGGTAGCCATCGACTGCGCGGTGATCGAAGACCAGGGTCAAGGTGCTCATGGGCGCGGCCACGATCTGGCCTTTGCGCACCACGGCCTGCTCGGCAATGCGGCTCAGACCCAGGATACCGACCTGCGGTGGGTTCAGGATCGGGGTGAACCAGTCGATGCCGGTCATGCCCAGGTTGGTCACCGTGAAGGTTCCACCCTGAAATGCCTTGGGCGGGAGCGCACTGGCGCGAGCGCCCGCAGCGAGTTCACGCGAGGCGTCGGCCAACTGCTCAATGGACTTCATGTCGGCATCGCGGATCACCGGCACCGCTAACCCATCGGGCAGCGAGACCGCCAGGCCCAGGTTGATGCCGGGCATGCGCTCGATGCCGCCTTCGCGCAGGCAGGCGTTGAGCGCGGGGTGCGCGCGCAGCGTCAGCGCCACGGCCCGCAGCACGACGTGCGTGATGGTGATGCGGGTCGCGCTGCCCAGTCTGGCCTGCAATCTGGCTTGCAGGGCCAGGCTGCGCGTCATGTCGACCTCGACCGCCTGGGCCACGCGCGGTGCCTGCCAGCCCGCCGTCACGTTGCGCGCAATGCTGCCGCGCAGGCCTTTGAGCGGGATCAGCGCGGACGGCGCGGCCGCCGGTGAGCTCGGGACCTCGGTCGTCACGACGCTCCCCGCAGCACACCCAGCGGCGCGCCGCGCGCAAAGGTCTCTTCGGCCCTGACCAGTATCTTCTCGATCACGCCGTCGGCTGGCGCTGTCACCTCGTGGTTGGTCTTGACCACGACCACGCTGGCAATGGCCTGACCGGCCGTTACCGCGGCGCCCTCGGCGACCAGCCAGTCTTCGACCAGGGCTTCGGTCCCGGGCTCCACGTCTTGCCAGACCTCGTCGGGCAAGACAATCTCGATGCGACTCATGCCAGCGTCCCCACCAGTTTTTTGGCCTGGGCCAGTTGACGCGCGGCCTGGACAATCGACGAGGTCTGTGGAATCACAAATTGCTCAAGCGGACGACTATAGGGAATGGGCACGTCGGGCACGGCCAGGCGGCGCACGGGTGCTTTCAGCGGTACGGTGTCGAGGTTTTCGGCAATCAGGGCCGAGATTTCGCCCGAGAGTCCAAAGCTCAGGTAATCCTCGTCGGCAATCAGCAGCCGGCCGGTCTTGCGCACCGAGGCCAGCACGGCGGCGCGGTCCAGCGGCACGATAGTGCGCAGGTCGATGATCTCGGCGCTGATGCCCTCGCGGTCCAGCTCGTCGGAGGCGATCACAGCCTTTTGCACCATCTGGCTCAGCGTCACGATGGTCAGGTCCGAGCCTTCGCGCACCACCCGGGCCTGGCCGAATGGAATGGCATAAGGTGCTTCGGGCACTTCGTTGGTGCTGCCCTCGAAGTACGACATCCAGGGCAGGCCCATGATGCCCTTGTGGAATAGAAACACCACCGGGTTGTTGTCGCGGATGGCCTGGGTCATCAGGCCCTTGGCGTCATAGGCATTCGAGGGCACGACAACTTTCATGCCCGGCATGTGGGCGAAGGTCGCGTACAGGCACTGCGAATGCTGCGCCGCATCGTTGTAGCCACCGCCGATGGCGCTCATCAAAACCATGGGCAACTGGATGTTGCCGCCGGACATGTAGATGTTCTTGGCCATGTGGTTGTAGATCATGTCCATGCAGACGCCGAAGAAGTCGACGAACATCAACTCGGCGATGGGGCGCATGCCTGCGGCCGCGGCGCCGATGGCCGTGCCAATGAAGCCGGTTTCCGAAATCGGCGTGTCCATGATCCGGTCCTTGCCGAACTTGGCGAGCAGGCCGCCGGTGGCGCTGAAGATGCCCCCGTACTTGCCCACGTCTTCACCAAGTACAAAAACTTCGGGGTCGCGTTCCATTTCCTGCGCAATGGCTTCCGAGATGGCCTGGGCCATGGTCAGCTTGCGGGTGGCGGGTGCGTTCATGAGAGTTGTCTCCTTGTCAGTACGGGTTTGCGTTCAGGCAAAGACGTGCAGCAGCGCGTCTTCGGGCTTCGGGTAGGGGCTGTTGCGGCCGAAGTCATAGGCCTCGGTGATGCGTTCGGTGACCGCTGCGCGCAGCTTCTGGTCGAGCGCGTCGTTCAGCACGCCCAACTTGCGCAGGTGGTCGCCGAGCTTGGGGATCGGGTCGTTCTTGCGTAGCGCCTCCACCTCGCCTTTGGGGCGGTAGGTTTCGGGGTCACCCTGGAAGTGGCCGAGGTAGCGGTCAGTCTTGACTTCGATCAGCGTGGGACCTTCGCCACGGCGGGCGCGCGCCACGGCAGTACCCGCGGCCTCGAACACTTCGAGCGCGTCGTTGTGTTTAACCCGAACGCCCGGGATGCCGTAGGCCGAGGCGCGGTCGGAATTCCAGGCAATCGAGGTCGACTCGGACTTTTCGACCGAGATCGCGTACTTGTTGTCTTCGCAGACGAAGATCACCGGCAGGCGCCACAGCGCCGCGAGGTTCAGCGACTCATGGAACGCGCCCTGATTCGTTGCGCCTTCGCCGAAGAAGGCTACGGCCACCGCGTCGGTGCCACGCTTCTTGGCCGCGAGCGCCGCGCCGCAGGCCGGCGGCATGCTCGCGCCGATGATGCCGCTGCAACTGAACTTGTGCTCGGGGTCGAACAGGTGCATGTGGCCGCCCTTGCCGCGGCTCAGACCTGTGACCTTGCCGAACATCTCGGCCGTCATCGGATTCAGCGGCACGCCTTTGGCAATGGCGAAATGGTGCGGCCGGTGCGCGCCGACCACGGTGTCGTCCTTGCGCAGGTGGGCGCAAACGCCTACCGCCACAGGTTCCTGGCCGGCCGCCAGATGCATTTCACCGGGCACCGGTCCGGCGCCAATGTCGAAGGCCAGGCCCTTCTGGATATTGGGAGGCAGCTTGCCCTCCAGGTAGACCTTGGCCATGGTCTCTTCGTACTCGCGGATTTCGACCATGGTTTCGTACATCCAGAGCAACTGCTTTGTCGTTGGTTCCATTGCGGATATCTCCTTTATTGGGTTGACCTGTTGCAGCGGCCGCCATTGGCTCGCAGGCAGGTCAACGCTTTAGGCAACATTGATGCCAGGCTTGAACCAGGGAGAAACCCTCATAAAAAACGCGATGAATCAGCGGTCGAGGCCGCAGTCCTGCGACAGCTGTCGCAGGACCGGCTGACTTTTGGCGGCAAGGCCTGCGACAGCTGTCGCCATACCGGTCTTGCCTGCGACATTGTTACGGGGCGCGTGGCTTGCACCGGCAAACTTGGCGCCAGGCTGTAAACACCATGGCCAGCTTTCTGCTGGCGATGTACCATGGGCAGGCCCAAGCAGGTTCGCAGCAGGAGACAAATTCATGAACCAGGCCCAGATTGCCGCCGGTGTGGACCGCAGGCTCGCGCTCGCGGGCGCGCCCGAGCCCGGGTCGCCGATCGCTCAGTCCTGGCGTCGCTCGATCGAAGTCCATCGGCTCGACCCGGGGCGTCCGGCCCCGCCGCGCGTGCTGCCGGCCCACCACCTGCGCGACTACCAGGCGCCGCTCGAACCCTTGCTGCACATTGCGCGCAGTGGCATGGAAAAGCTGTTTGCGCAGATACGCGATGCCGGCTATGTGGTGCTGCTGACCGACGCGCATGGTGTCACGGTGGATTTCATGAACAACCCGCTGCTGGACCGCGAGCTGCGCCGAGCCGGCCTCTACCTCGGTTCCTGCTGGTCGGAAGACGAGGAAGGCACCTGCGCCGTGGGCCTGTGCACGATCGACCGGCTGCCGGTCACGGTGCACCATGGCGAGCACTTCCGCGCCCCCAACACCTCGCTGACCTGCAGTGGGGCGCCGATCTTTGCGCCCGGCGGCGAGCTGCTGGCCGTGCTCGATGCCTCGGCCCTGTTCTCGCCGGACGACAAGCGCAGCCAGCACCTGGTGCTGCAAATGGTCAGCGGCACGGCGCGCATGATCGAGAACGCGCACTTCCTGCGCCAGTTCGAGCATTGCCTGGTGCTGCGCCTGAGCGCGCGGCGCGAGTTCCTCGACGTTGATGTCGAAGGCCTGCTGGCGCTCAATGAAGAAGGCGTGATCGTGGCCGCCAACGCCCGCGCCCAGCTGGAATTCGGCGGCGCAGCCCGGCCCCTGCCCGGGCTGCGGCTGGAAGACCTGTTTGGCCTGCGCATGGAAGACCTGGGCCGGGCCATGGCGGCGGCCAATGGTGCGCCGTTTGCGTTGCGCACCCTGCAGTCGGCGCGGCGCTACTATGCCCAGCCGAGCCAGCCGAGCCAGCCGAGCCGGCTGGTTCGCAGCATGCCCAACGCGGGCAAGAATGCCTTGCCGGTCGCGCAGGGGCTGCAGGGGCCGCTGCAGAAGCTGGCCGGCGGCGACGCACAAATGGTGGTCAACGCCAACCAGGCCTTGCGCGTGCTGGATAAAGGCATTCCCGTGATGCTGCATGGTGAAACCGGCACCGGCAAGGAAGTTTTTGCGCACGCCATGCACGAGGCCAGCGGACGCGCGGCCGCACCTTTCGTGGCGCTCAATTGCGCGGCGATTCCCGAGTCACTGATTGAAAGCGAGCTGTTTGGCTACCGCGACGGCGCTTTCACGGGCGCGCGGGCCAAAGGCGTGCGCGGCAAGATTACCCAAGCCGATGGCGGCACTCTGTTTCTCGATGAAATTGGCGACATGCCGCTGAACCTGCAAACGCGCCTGCTGCGCGTGCTGGCCGAGCGCGAGGTGCTGCCTCTCGGGGCTGAAAAACCGGTTCCGGTGGACTTGCAGGTGATCTGCGCGACGCACCGCGACCTGACCGAACTGGTCAGCGCGGGCCAATTCCGCCAGGACCTGTATTACCGGCTCAATGGCATGGTGCTCAAGCTGCCCGCGCTGCGCGAGCGCAGCGACAAGGTGGCGCTGATTCATCAATTGCTGCGCGAGGAAGCGGCGGCCCAGCAGCGTGCCAGCCATGGGATCGCCGAAAACGCCCTGGCGGTGCTGCTGCACTACGACTGGCCGGGCAACATCCGCCAGCTCAAGAACACGTTGCGCTCAGCCCTGGCGCTCAGTGATGACGGGCTGGTGGAACTCGAGCATCTGCCGGCCGATGTGCGGTGCACGGTCTGCAATCTGATGCCGCCGCCGCGGCTGGCGACCCTGGGCTTCAATGAAGACGTTGTTCCCGCGGAAAGCGCTCCCCCCGTGGACAGGGTCGTTGTTTCAGAGCCGACGTTGCCAAATGCGCAAGCGCAGGCCCTGCGGCTGGCCCTGAAGCAGCATCAGTGGAACATCGCACAGACGGCGCGTCATCTGGATTTGTGCCGCGCGACCGTGTATCGACGAATGAAGCGGCACGGCATCGTGCCCCCCAACTTGCGAGACTAGTGTGGTGTTGTGGGTGTCGGCTGCAAAAGCGCCGCAGCGAAGGCAGTCATTTCGACCCCATGCAACTCATCAGTTGCCGGTTTGGTCGCGGGCTGGAATCATTGAGTTCCCCAAAGGGTCCGCCGATTTTTTTTAATACGTACCCGGAAGCAAAATGCTTTTGTCCACGGTGTTGATGTCGGTGTGGCCGCAGAACGCCATGGTGATGTCGAGTTCCTTGTGGATGATCTGCAGCGCCTTGGTCACGCCGGCTTCGCCCATGGCGCCCAGGCCGTAGACCATGGCGCGGCCAATCAGCGTGCCGCGTGCGCCCAGCGCCCAGGCCTTGAGCACGTCCTGGCCGGAACGGATGCCGCCGTCCATCCACACTTCAATCTCCGGGCCCACCGCCTCGACGATGGCGGGCAGGGCCGAGATGCTGGACTGCGCACCGTCGAGCTGGCGGCCACCGTGGTTGCTCACCACGATGGCGTCGGCGCCGCTTTGCACAGCAAGTTTGGCGTCTTCCACATCCTGGATGCCCTTGAGGATCAGCTTGCCGCCCCATTTTTCCTTGACCCAGGCCACGTCTGCCCAGGAAAGGCGCGGGTCGAACTGCTCGTTGGTCCAGGCTGCCAGCGAATTCATGTCGCTGACCCCCTTGACATGGCCGACCAGGTTGCCGAAGGTGTGGCGGCGCGTGCCGGCCATGCCCATGCACCAGCGCGGCTTGGTCATGAGGTTGATGATGTTGGCCAGGGTCGGCTTGGGCGGCGCCGTCAGGCCGTTCTTCAGGTCCTTGTGGCGCTGGCCGATCACCTGCAGGTCCAGCGTCAGCACCAGCGCGTCGCAGCCCGCCTTGCGGGTGCGCTCGATCATGGCGGCCATGGCCTCGCGGTCGCGCATCATGTAGAGCTGGAACCAGAAAGGGCGCTGCGTGTTGGCCGCAATGTCCTCGATGGAGCAGATGCTCATGGTCGACAGGATGAAGGGAATGCCGAACTTTTCAGCCGCCCTGGCCGCCTTGATCTCGCCGTCGGCATGCTGCATGCCTGTCAGTCCCACCGGCGCAATCGCCACCGGCATCTTTGCCAGGCATCCGACCAGGGTGGCCGCCGTGCTGCGGTTCTCCATGTTGACCGCGACCCGCTGGCGCAGCTTGATGGTCTGGAAGTCGTCCGAGTTGGCGCGGTAGGTGCCTTCGGTCCAGGAGCCGGAGTCGGCGTAGTCGTAGAACATGCGCGGCACGCGCTTTTGCGCCAGCACGCGCAGGTCTTCGATGTTGGTGATGACGGTCACGGCG
>NZ_JAUXNA010000061.1 GCF_030682935.1 Polaromonas sp. | reverse complement strand
CTTGTCGATGCCTTCCTTCAGGATTTTCGTGTTCGTGACAAACAGGTCATCGCCGACGAACTGGACATTCTTGCCGAGGCGCTCGGTCAGGATTTTCCAGCCGTCCCAGTCGCCTTCGGCCATGCCGTCTTCAATGCTGATGATGGGGTATTTGTCCACCCAGGTGGTCAGCATGTCGGTCCATTCCTGCGCCGACAGGCTCAGGCCTTCGCCGGACAGCACGTATTTTCCGTCCTTGTAAAACTCGGACGCGGCGCAGTCCAGTCCCAGGGCAATCTGCTCGCCAGCGACAAAACCGGCCTTGTCAATCGCTTCCAGAATCATCTGGATCGCCGCTTCATGGTTGGGAACGCTGGGCGCAAAGCCGCCTTCGTCGCCCACGGCGGTGCTCATGCCCTTGTCGTGCAGAATTGTTTTCAGCGCATGAAAGACTTCGGCACCATAACGCAGGGCTTCGCGAAAACTTGGAGCGCCGACCGGAATGATCATCAGCTCCTGCAGGTCCAGGTTGTTGTTGGCGTGTGCGCCGCCGTTGATCACGTTCATCATGGGAACCGGCATTTGCATGGCGCCGCTGCCGCCAAAGTAGCGGTACAGCGGCAGGCCGGCTTCTTCAGCGGCTGCGCGTGCCACGGCCATGCTGACGGCCAGCATGGCATTGGCGCCCAGGCGCGATTTGTTGTCGGTGCCGTCCAGGTCAATCAGGGTGCGGTCCAGAAAGGCCTGCTCGCTGGCGTCCAGGCCCAGCACCGCTTCGGAGATTTCGGTGTTGATGTGTTCGACCGCCTTGAGCACGCCTTTGCCCAGGTAACGCGATTTGTCGCCGTCACGCAACTCAATGGCTTCACGCGAGCCGGTGGATGCGCCCGAGGGCACCGAGGCGCGGCCCATGACGCCGGATTCCAGCAGCACGTCGCATTCAACGGTGGGGTTGCCACGGCTGTCCAGAATTTCGCGGCCGACGATATCAACAATTGCGCTCATTTGTGTTCTTTCAAATCAAAAATAACAAAACTTTGAACCTGTCCTGAAACCTGCAGCGGTGAAGGCGTCACACGCCTTCGACAGGATCATGCGCAGGGTCACCACACCTTGCCGGTCACCGTCGCGTGAGCACTGATGCCGCAGTTCATTCGAAATGGTTCTCCAGAAAACCATTCTTTTTGGTCACGCGGTCCAGTTCAAGCAGCGTCTCCAGCAGGGCTTTCATGTGCTTGAGCGGAACGGCATTGGGGCCATCGCTCATCGCCTTGGCCGGGTCTGGATGGGTTTCCATGAAGATCCCGGCAATGCCAACCGCGACTGCTGCCCGCGCCAGCACCGGCACCATTTCGCGCTGGCCGCCGCTGCTGGTGCCCATGCCGCCCGGCAATTGCACGGAATGCGTGGCGTCAAACACCACGGGGGCGTTGGTCTCGCGCATGATCGCGAGGCTGCGCATGTCGGACACCAAGTTGTTGTAGCCAAAACTGGCGCCGCGCTCGCAGGCCATGAAGTTGTCTTCATTGAGGCCTTTTTCGCGGGCTGCAGCGCGCGCTTTGTCGATGACATTTTTCATGTCGCCTGGCGCCAGGAACTGGCCTTTTTTGATGTTGACCGGTTTGCCCGACTGTGCAACGGCCCGGATGAAGTCGGTTTGGCGGCACAAAAAGGCGGGGGTTTGCAGCACGTCCACCACGCTGGCGACCTGGGCAATCTGCGACGCGTCGTGGATGTCGGTCAGTACCGGCAGTTGAAGTTCGCGTTTGACCTTGGCCAAAATCTCAAGGCCCTGGTCGATGCCGGGGCCGCGAAAAGTGCTGCCCGACGAACGGTTGGCCTTGTCAAAGCTACTCTTGAAAATGAACGGAATGCCCAGCGCGGACGTGATCTCCTTGAGCGTGCCCGCGGTGTCCATTTGCAATTGCTCGGATTCAATCACGCAGGGGCCTGCAATCAGAAAAAAGGGCTGGTTCAGGCCGATCTCAAATCCGCACAATTTCATGATCAGGCCACCGCTTTCAAAGGTTTTGCTGCTGCTTTTGGATCCTGCGCCGCCTGATTTCCGCTGACGCGGTGCTCAAGCGCCGCTGCAATATAGGCGTTGAACAGCGGATGGCCATTCCACGGGGTGGATTTGAATTCGGGGTGGAACTGAACGCCCATGTACCAGGGGTGAACGTCCTGCGGCAATTCGACAATTTCCGTCAGGTGTTCGCGCTGCGTCAGCGCCGAAATGACCAGGCCAGATTTGCGCAAGGTGTCGAGGTAATTGACGTTGGCTTCATAGCGGTGGCGGTGGCGCTCCGTCACCACATCACCGTAGATTTTGTGAGCCAGGGATCCTTTTGCTACATCAGAGCTTTGGGCGCCTAGCCGCATGGTGCCGCCCAGGTCGGACTTGGCATCGCGTGTCTTGATGGTGCCGTCGGCGTCTTTCCACTCGGTGATGAGCGCAATGACGGGGTGGGGGCTGCTCGGGTCGAACTCGGTGCTGTTGGCGTCCTTGAGTCCGGCGACATGGCGGGCAAACTCAATCGTGGCGACCTGCATGCCCAGGCAGATGCCGAGGTAGGGGATTTTGTTTTCACGGGCAAAGCGGGCGGCGCAAATTTTGCCTTCAACGCCGCGTATGCCAAAGCCACCGGGCACCAAAATGCCGTCAAAGTGCGCCAGGCGCGACACGTTGTCGGGGGTGATGGTCTCGGAATCGACATACTCAATGACCACCTTGGCATGGTTCTTCATGCCGGCATGGCGCAAGGCTTCATTGAGGGACTTGTAGCTGTCGCTCAGGTCCACGTACTTGCCGACCATGGCAATGCTGACTTCGGTCCTGGGGTGCTCCATCTCGTACACCAGGTCGTCCCAGCGCTTGAGATTGGCTGGCGGCGTGTTCAGGCGCAGCTTGTCGCAGATCAGGCCGTCCAGGCCCTGCTCGTGCAACATGCGCGGCACCTTGTAGATGGTGTCCACGTCCCACATGGAAATGACGCCCCACTCGGGTACGTTGGAAAACAGCGAGATCTTGTCGCGCTCTTCTGTCGGAATAGGGCGGTCGGCGCGGCACAGCAACACGTCGGCCTGGATGCCGATCTCGCGCAGCTGCTTGGCCGTGTGCTGTGTCGGCGTGGTTTTGAGCTCACCCGCAGCCGCAATCCAGGGCACATAGCTCAGGTGCACAAAGGCGGGGTTGTTCGGGCCCATGCGCAGGCTCATCTGGCGCACGGCTTCCAGAAAGGGCAGGGACTCAATGTCGCCGACCGTGCCGCCGATTTCAACAATCGCCACGTCCACGGCTTCAGGCGTGTCATAGCGCGCACCGCGCTTGATGAAGTCCTGGATTTCGTTGGTGATGTGCGGAATCACCTGAACCGTCTTGCCGAGGTAGTCGCCGCGGCGTTCTTTGTCAAG
>NZ_JAUXNA010000042.1 GCF_030682935.1 Polaromonas sp. | reverse complement strand
TCAATTGCCCATGGCGTGCCCGGTCGAGCAAATTTTCAAGCAAATGCGTGGTATCGGTCAGCGCGAGAAAACCAAACGTGGCTGCGCCACCCTTGATGGAGTGCGCGGCGCGGAATATCGCGTTCAGGTCTTCGCTGTCTGGCGCCTGCAGATCGAGCCCCAGGAGAAGCTGCTCCATCTCGGCCAGCAACTCATCGGCTTCTTCAAAAAAGGTCTGGTAAAACTGCGTGATGTCCATTTAGTGTGCGTCTCTCGTTGTGGGTCTGCCGGCTACATCGCTCACGCGGTTTTCGGCTGTCTACTCATGGGTCTGTGCGACGTGGCTTTTTATCTGCTGGCAACCCGGCGCTGCCTCAAATCCGCCGCCCGGCGCGGGTAGCCGACAAATTCGCGGCGGACTGTCCCGCAGCTGCAATGGCAGGCTTGATGCTCGCATTGGCTGCATTGGCTGCATTGGCTGCATTGGCTCTTTCTATTTCCGTTTGCGCCCGGTGATTCAGAACCACAATGCTGATGCGGCGATTGACCGGCGCAAAGGGATCGTCCTGGTTCAGGTGCATGCTCGATGCAACACCCATGACCCGCAAGACTTTCATCTCCTGCATGCCGCCGGCAATGAGTTCGCGACGCGACGCATTGGCCCGGTCAGCTGACAATTCCCAATTGCTGTAAGACTTGTCGCCCTGCGCATACAGCGCTGCATCGGTATGCCCGGACAAGGTGATCTTGTTGGGTTGCGCATTGAGCACCGGACCGATCTCGCGCAAGATGGTGCGCATGTAAGACACCACAACTGCGCTGGAACGGTCGAACATGGGCCGGTTGCTGCTGTCAACAATCTGAATCCGCAAGCCTTCGGGGGTGATGTCTATCAACAGTTGGGGGCGGAACTGCTTGAGCACAGGACTGTCTTCAATCATTTTGTCCAGGTGCTGCTTCAATTCGTCCAGGCGGTTGAGGTCATCGGCATCGCTTTCTTCTTGCTGGACGTCGCCCGTCTTCTTCTCCATGGGATCTGCGCCGCCGCCAGGAATCACGCTGGTACTCAGGCTGCTTTTTTCGCCCCCGCTGAGCGCCACCTTGAGGGGCATTTTGAATTGCTCGGCAATGCCTGCCAGCTGCGCGGGTGTTGATGTCGACAAAAGCCACATCACCAGGAAAAAGGCAAACATCGCCGTCATGAAGTCGGCGTAAGCAATCTTCCAGCCGCCGCCATGATGGCCTGCAGCCACGACGGGGCGTTTGATGATGATGATCCGGCGCGGTGTTTCACTCATGACAATTCAGGCATGCCTGGCTTTAGCGGCTCTTGACTTCGCGGACATGCCCGTCCAGTTCGGTGAACGAGGGGCGCTCGGTCGAACGCAGAACTTTTCGACCGAACTCCACCGCCAATTGCGGCGCGTAGCCATTCAGGCTGGCCATCAACGTTACCTTGATGCACTGGTAAACCTTCAGGGATTCAGCGACCCGATGCTCAATCAACGACGCCAGCGGCGACACAAAGCCATAGGCCAGCAAGACACCCAGGAAAGTCCCCACCATCGCGTGGGCAATCAGCTGCCCCATCACCGCAGGCGGCAGGTCGGCGGAGGCCAGCGCGTGCACCACGCCCATCACAGCCGCCACAATCCCGAGGGCCGGCAGCGCATCGCCGACCCGGGCCAGACTGTGCGCAGGCGCTTCGGCCTCATGCTTGAAGGTTTCGAGTTCGTGCTCCATCAGCTGGTCGATTTCGAACGGATCCGTGTTGCCGCTGATGACCAGGCGCAGGTAATCGGTCAAGAACTCCATGACATGCACCTCCCCCAGAATCATCGGATAGGGCGCAAAAACGGGACTGTTCTGCGGATCGTCGATGTCCGACTCCAGCGCCAGCATGCCGTCCTTGCGGCCTTTTGCCAGCAACACGTACAACAAGGCAAGCAACTCCATGTAGAGGGCCTTGTCGCGTTTGTTGGTGCTGCTAAACAACTTTGGCAGAGCCTTCAGCGTGGCAACGATGGTGTGGCGGTCGTTGCCGATGATGAACGCGCCCACTGCGGCGCCGCCAATCATCAGCAGTTCGACCGGTTGATACAGCGCACCGAAATTCCCGCCTATCAGCGCATACCCGCCAAAGACGGAACCCAACACCACCAGATAACCAACAATCACCAGCACTATGCGCTCCCTGTTAAATTCGCTCGAGGACCGGGCGTCGACTAGCCGGCTCGTCCGCTACGCGCGTCATTCATCACATCCGCAAGCCACTGCGACGCCGATGGCGACAACGGCGAAGTCGTGCGGCCGGCTTTTTTGGGCGTGCCGCTGGCCTCGACCACGGCGCCCAGGGTCTTGCGCGTCTTGCCAGCACGCGATGGTGGACGGCACAGGACACACACATAGTTGCTCTGTGGATCGTGCGCATGCGCAACGAACAGACCGGTGCAACGTGTACAGGTACTGAGCTGCAACATGTCGCTGTCAAAAAATCGCACCAGCGTCCAGGCCCGCGTGAAATCGAGCACCGGCTCGCTGCCTTGCTGCTCTACCTGCTCGAGGTAAAGCCGATAGCTTTTGATGACAGCGGTAATTCGCGTGCACCCCCCGTGGGTCACCATAAACCGGTAGATGTTGTAGAACATCGACGAATGGATGTTGGACAGCCAGGTCATAAACCAGTCTGTAGAGAAGGGCAGCAATCCCTTGGGCGGCGAAACCCCCCTGATTTCCTTGTACAGCTTGATCAGGCGGTCACGGCTCAGACTGGTTTCCGCTTCCAGAAACTGCAGACGGGCGCCGAGTTTGATCAAGTCAATCGCAAGATGAATTTCGCGGGCTTCACTGATAACGCTTTTAACGGCCATGACGCACCGCACGGCAATACCTGCAGAAAACCCCACCATCGCACTCAAAGCAAAACATCAGTGAACCGCCTCAATTTGCTGGCCGGAAAGAAGAATGGCCGTGTGCGCTTGCTGCAAAGCCAGCGTTTTTCCGTCGCTCAGCAGCGCCGACAAAACCGGATGGTCGTCAAACCTGAAGCGGCACAAAAGCAGACTGGAGCCCGCCAGCTTCACGATTTGCGAAAGCGACAGGCTTCCGAGCAAATCGGCGAGCTCACGGCTCAGCCCCATACGGAACATGGCTGTGGCAACATCTTCCCGCACCAGCCGCTGCGCCAGCAGCAAATATGTCAAATTCAAATCACCAATTTCGTTGGTCGTTGTCATTTCAGCCAATTCGCACTCCTGATCTTCCTGACAATTCGCGCCATCTTTGGCGCATCAGAAAAATTTTTATAAGTTTACTAACATAAATCTGAAAACTATCAATGCATGCATCTCTTGAATCACCGTAGGATTTGTTAC
>NZ_JAUXNA010000033.1 GCF_030682935.1 Polaromonas sp. | reverse complement strand
CACTTGCCTGCCGCCTCACAACAGCACTCGATCCTGTCGTTCGCGGAGGCTGACATCGTCGGTTTGGTCTCACGCATGCAGCCCTTCATGGGCAACATCGGAACCACGCCGTCACGCGATCTGCCGGACTCCCACAACTGCGGCGATTTCGGCGCTTTCCTCATCAACGCCCCGCACAAATATGGCATGAGCCAGGAGGAACTGAACCGCCACAAGACTGACGGCCACATGGATGCCAACTCGGTGCGGGCCGGTGCTGTCGTCATCTGCCCGGTGAAGGTGCCGGGCGGCGGCATCTATATTGGGGACATGCACGCCCAGCAGGGCAATGGCGAGATCGCCGGACATGCCACCGACGTTTCGGGCGAGGTGGAGCTGCAAGTGGATGTCATCAAGGGGCTGGCCCTTGACGGGCCGATCCTGCTGCAGCGCCTGGAGGACTTGCCGCTGTTGGCGCGCCCCATCACCCCGGAGTTGCGTGAGAAGGCGCACGCCCTGGCGCAGCGTTTCGGCGGCATTCCGCTGGAGGACAACGCCCCGATTACCTTCATTGGCTCCGGCGCCAACCTCAACGATGCCGCCACGAATGGTCTGGAGCGCGCAGCCAAGGTCACCGGTCTGCCTTATGACGAGATTCTGAATCGTGCCACCATCACCGGCTCCATCGAGATTGCCCGGTTGCCTGGGGTGGTGCGGGTCACGTTCCTGTGCCCGATGCCGGTGCTCGAGCGCATCGGCATCGGGCATCTGGTGCGGGCGCAATACGGGCTGTAGGCGTCTGGCGGCGGCCGAGTGCAGTCATGGGTTTCAGAAAGCGTGGGGTCAAGTCTCGATACTGTTCGTGTAGATAAATCGAGGCCATTTCTGCTCCTCGCGGGACAAAAAACCGGAAGTGTGAAGCCTGTCAGGAATTTGATGTGTGCCGTCAAGCATGCAACACCATGGGTCTGCAAATCCGGCAAAAACTGTTCTCGCCGGGGTCTTGTTTTCGCTTTCGATGTCCCAGGCCCACCCGGGAGGAAGCTGGTCAGCGCCTGACCTCATCCACCAGCGTCTTGAACTCGTCGATATCCTCGAAGCTGCGGTACACACTGGCAAAACGCACGTAAGCGACTTTGTCCAGTTTTTTAAGCTCGCGCATCACCAGTTCGCCAAGGCGGGCGGACGGCACTTCGCGGGCACCCAGGTTCAGCAGCTTTTCTTCAATCCGTTCAACTGCAGCATCGACCTGCTCGGTGCTGACCGGCCGCTTGCGCAGCGCCAAGGTCATGGACTCCATGATTTTGCTGCGTTTGTACTCGGTGCGCCGCCCGTCTTTTTTGACGATGGCCGGGAAGTTGACATCGGGCCGCTCGTAGGTCGTGAAGCGTTTTTCACACGCGGCGCACTGGCGACGGCGGCGTATGAAGTCGGCGTCTTCGGAAACCCGGGTTTCGACGACCTGGGTTTCAAGATGTCCACAAAAAGGGCATTTCATGGGCGGTTTAAGCTATATTTTTAAGCATTTTAGGTCGCTAGCCCAATAGGCACGGGCGCAGACAGCTATTAAAATCATAGCTTTCTGCGCAATCCGTGCGGTTCAGCGGTTTAGCCGTAAACCGGAAAACGGCTGGTCAAGGCGTGAACCTTGGCGCGAACGGCGTCGATGTTGGCGGCATCGCGCGGGTTGTCGAGCACATCGGCAATCAGGTTGGCCGTCATGCGCGCTTCCTCGTCCTTGAAACCGCGTGTGGTCATGGCCGGGGTGCCAATGCGCACGCCGCTGGTCACCATCGGTTTTTCCGGGTCGTTCGGGATCGCGTTTTTGTTGATGGTCATGTGGGCGTTGCCCAAT
>NZ_JAUXNA010000013.1 GCF_030682935.1 Polaromonas sp. | reverse complement strand
GGCTGGCATGGCCTTCATCATCCACATTCAGCGAGCCGCGGCGGTCTGCAAGCGTGCCGTCATCGAGCACCGTGACCCCCTTGGCCGCCACGCGCTGGCCGATACGGCCTGAAAACGCACTGGAGCCTTTGCGGTTGAAATCACCCTCCAGCCCGTGGCCAATCGCCTCGTGCAACAAGATGCCAGGCCAGCCCGAGCCGAGCACCACGGTCATTTCGCCGGCAGGCGCGGGGCGCGCATCCAGGTTGGTCAGCGCCGCATTCACGGCAGCGTCCACGTACTCCCCAATTTGTGCGTCGTCGAAATAGGCCAGGCCAAAGCGACCACCGCCGCCACCAGAACCCACCTCGCGCCGGCCTTTTTGCTCGGCAATCACCGTCACGCTCAAGCGCACCAGCGGGCGCACATCGGCGGCCAGCGTGCCGTCGGCGCGCGCCACCATGACCACGTCATATTCGCTGGCCAGTCCGGCCATCACCTGCACGATGCGCGGATCTTTGGCTTTGGCGAGCTTTTCCACCTTTTCAAGCAGCTTGACTTTGGCGGTGCTGCCGAGCGTGGCAATCGGGTCCAGACCCTGGTACAGCGATCGGCTGCTGGCAATTTTTCGGGTGGGCGTTTTCACGCGGCCGGCCTTGGCTGCGGCCGAGATACTGCGCACGGTGCGCGCTGCGTCGAGCAGCGAGGCTTCGGAAATATCATCGGAGTAGGCAAATGCGGTTTTCTCGCCGCTGACGGCGCGCACGCCCACGCCCTGGTCAATGCTGAAGGAGCCGGTTTTCACGATCCCTTCCTCCAGGCTCCAGCCTTCACTGCGGGTGTACTGAAAGTAGAGGTCGGCGTCGTCCACCCCATAAGAGGTGATTTCGCCGAGGGCGCGGCTCAGGGAGGCTTCGGTCAGGCCGAAGGGCTCCAGCAGGAGTTTTTGGGCAATGACCAGACGCCCGGACGTGGACTCGTGCGTGGGTGACGCAGGACGCGCCAGGGGCCGCGCTCCCACACTGGTTTGACGAGCGGACGCAGGGACAGATTTGAGTGAGGTCATCAGGCCATTGTAGGCAGTCTGACGCTGGCACGTCCCGGCAAGGCTTATGCCTGCCGCCAGGACCGTAATGCGCCGGAAATCAAAGCGTCAGGTCGCTGACGGCGGCGCCCGGCCCATGGGTCTTGCACAGGTCAAGCTCCTTGTCGCGCTCTTTTTCGTCCGAAAACATCTGGCTTTGGCCAATCACCTGGCCATTGCCGGCCTTGAGCGTGAAATACGGGGCGCCATCTTTTCCGGCGAGGCGGTGGTAACGAGCATCGTCGGCTGCGTTTTTCTTGACCGACTCGATCCCGTTGACCGCACTGGCTTTGGTCTCATACATCTCACTGGTCAAAATGACCTGCCCGGAATCGCCCTGCAGCGTGAAGAAATACTTGTTGTTCTTGGACAGCTTGAGCTCAAATTTTCCGGCCATGGCAGTGCTCCTGGAGAGGGTTGGTAATGACTCAACATGTTACCGATTGCCGCGCCAGCCGTTGACCTCATCCAGGCCAGAAACACGGACCGCGTTGACATGCATCAAGCGGCCACCAATCACCCGTCAGCGCAGCTAGTGTGGTGTTGCACGCTATCCGGTACATAAAACCGCGTCTTTTTGTCCATGGCGGCGTTGCAAATCCGCGCAATAGCGGGGCTATTGCTGTGGTTTGCGCCTTGCCCTGAACAAAAAACCATCGGTTTTATTTGTACCATCAAGCATGCAACACCACACTAGCGCTTGACCCTGGCAATCGACATCAGCATGCCCAGCGCCAGCCCCAGCGTTACCATGGCGGTGCCGCCGTAACTGATGAAAGGCAGCGGCACGCCCACCACGGGCAGGATGCCGCTGACCATCCCCATGTTGACAAACGCATAGGTGAAGAAAATCGTGGTCAGCGCACCGGCCAGCAGCCGCGCAAACAGCGTCGAGGCTTGCAGCGCAATGGCCAGGCCGCGCCAGATCAGGAAAATAAACCCGGCAATGAGCAGCAAATTGCCGACCAGCCCGAACTCTTCGGAGTAAGCCGCAAAGATAAAGTCCGTGGTGCGCTCGGGAATGAATGCCAGGTGCGTCTGCGTGCCGGCCATGAAGCCCTTGCCGAACACGCCGCCAGAGCCAATCGCAATCATGCCCTGAATGATGTGAAACCCCTTGCCCAGCGGGTCGCGCGTCGGGTCGAGCAAGGTGCAGATGCGCTGCTGCTGGTAGTCATGCAGGATGGACCAGCGCACCCCGTCGGCACACAGTTGCGGCTCAAACCACACCAGCAGGAAAATGCCGGCCAAGCCCAGCACCACGGGCGGCGCAATCAGCTTCCAGCTCAGGCCGGCAAAGAAAATAACCGCCAGGCCCGCCGCCAACACCAGCAAGGAGGTGCCCAGATCGGGTTGTTTCATGATCAGTCCGATGGGAATCACCAGCAACACACCCGCCACCAGAAAATCCAGCGGCCGCAACTGGCCTTCGCGCTTCTGGAACCACCAGGCCAGCATCAGAGGCATGGCGATTTTCAGGATTTCGCTCGGCTGAATCACCATCCCGACGTTGAGCCAGCGCCGCGCCCCTTTTTTTGTGATGCCAAAGATGGCGACAGCCACCAACAGCGCCACGCCCATCACATACAGCGGGACAGCAAGGCTCATCAGGCGCTGCGGCGGTATCTGCGCCACCACAAACATGATGGCCCCGGCAATCAGCATGTTGCGGCCATGGTCCACAAAGCGGGTGCCATGTTCGTAGCCCGACGAGTACATGATGAGCAAGCCTGCGCAGGCCAGCAGGAACACCGCAAACGCAAGCAGCCCATCAAAGCCCTGCAGCATGGGAAGAGTTCTCTTGTAGAAAGAGGGTTTGTCAAAAACGGCGGACATCGCTCATTATCCCGCGCCCGGAGCCCGCCTGGCCTGCAGACTGCCTGAATTCAGATGCCATCGGGGGGCAGCGCAGTACGCGAAGCGACAAGCGTGGGGGCACCTCTCTCGTTTCAGGCAATCAGGATCTCCACCACGGTCTGCCCCGGCGTGCTGTGCAGCGACAGCGTGGCACCTATCGCCTGGGCCCGCTCGCGCATCGACTGCAGGCCCTTGCGCAGCGGGGCCGTCGCATCAAAGCCGCAGCCGTTGTCCACCAGGCGCAGCCGCGTGCCCTGGGGTGTCATCGTCGCCTCGATGCGCAGCACGCTGGCGTGAGCGTGCTGCAGCACATTGGAAAGCGCCTCGAACACCATGAACTGCAGCTGCCGCATGGCCTGCGCGTCCAGGCGCCGCACCGGCTCCAGCAGATCCACGCCCCACTGCAGTTCGATATCGGACGCCGCAAGGCGCGGCTCCAGCCGGTAGCGCAGATTGGCCAGCAAGGCCGTCACGTCACCTGGCGGCAGGTTCATGGTGTCGATGGACAGCTTGAGTTGATCCAGCGTGTCGCGCAGGGTCTGGAGCAGCTCCTGCTGGCTGACCCGGCCCGACTGAAGCTGGCGGATGGCCGAACTGATGTGGGATCCCACGCCGTCGTGCATATCGCGCAGGATCCGGGTACGCTCGGCTGTGCGCTCCTGCTCGCGCGCCAGGATTTCAAGAATGCGGTAGCTTTCGGCAAGCTCGACTTCTTTTTGCGACACGCGCGCGGCCAGCGTGGCCAGCAGATCGCGCGCCTGGGCGCTCGCAGTGCGAAACCGTGCAATCACGATGTAGCCCAGCCCCAGGCCGAACAGCACCGAGGAATACCGCAGCAGGGTATTCGCGGCATAGGTCGGGTTAATGCGAAACACATACAGGTCGCGCAGGCCGAACAAAACGTTAATCAACAAGGCCACCGCCACAACCCGGTGCGCCGTCGAGGCCTGGCGCAATGCCTGCCACAGAAAAAAGACGCCAAAGCTCAACAGCGTAGCCCCCAGGACCGCGTACCAGAGCGTCAGCGCCAGCGGTTCGCCCCCACCCAGCGCCCACGCGGCCATGCCGACGCTAGCGGCCATCAGCAGGCCCAGCCAGCGGCGAAACCACAGCGCTGCAGGGCGCCGGCCCCAGCCCGCCACTTCAACGCAAAACAGCGCCATATTGACACCCCAGGCACCCAGCACCACCACCTGCAGCGCACCCCACCAAGGCCAGGGCACGGGCGGGTTTTCGATCAGGGTATCGCTGACGGCCAGCGTCCAGAACAGCTCGGCCAGTCCGGCAAACAGGTAGAGCGGGTCGCGCCGGGTCCGACCCGCGTGATCGGGGGCCGTCTGGGTAACCCACAGCGACAGCGCCATCAGTCCAACCACCAGGCTGAATGCCATCACCACCAGTGAACCGGTGCCGCGCCAGTGGTAATTACGCAGGTAGGCGGCATACACCGCCTCCTGCGGACCCACCACCAGCGCAGAGAGTCCGCCGCGACGCCCCACATCGGCACGGATGTGCACCCGGATCAGGTTGGAGGAGCGCAGCAACGCGGGCGAGAGGGCGACATAACGCGGCACCCGTGCATAGTCTGCACCGTTGTAATTCAGCAAGTCGCCCTGGCGCTGCAGCAGTGTGCCGTTGAGCCAGATCTCGTAGGCGTTGCCAAGGCGCGGCAGGTACAGCCCCCAGGGATCGACAGGCGACTCGGGCAAATCAAATGGCAGGTCAAACACCGCCTCGCCGCGCTGACCCTTGTTAAAACGGTCCCAGTGATAGGGCAGCTGCAGATTCTGGATGGTCGTGGCGCCATTGACCGTCACGCTGGCCCGCGCCTGGGTCAACTCTTGCGTCTGGGCCTGCGCCACGCCGACCAGCGCGAGCCAGCCCAGCAGCACCGACAGCAGCCACCCGACAGATGCAGATCTCCAGAGCCTTTTAGCGCACAACGCCATCATGGCCGCATCGTAACGGAATGCTGCGGTACGGCCCACGGACCAGGTCACCCCTGGCCCGGCAGCAGGCCCATACGGGTGGCCTCAAACACGGCTTCACTTTTGGAATGCACGGCCAGCTTGCTGTAGAGGTTCTTGATGTGCGTTTGCACCGTGTGCACCGTGACGGCTTTCAGGCGCGCGATCTCGGCATAGGAAAAACCCCGTGCGATCAGCTCCAGCACCTCTTGCTCGCGCCCGGACAACAGATTCCCTCCCCCTGAATCAGCTCCGTTATTAATAGCTACTCCAGCTCTATGTGAAAGGGCTGGAGGCTGATTTGACTGTAATTTCAGGTACTTGAAAAGCACCCGCCTGGCAATCATGGGCGAGATCGGCGAGGCGCCCGCTTTCATCTCCAGAATGGAGTGCGCAATGTCACCGGGCGTGGCGTCCTTGTGGATGTAGCCCAAGGCCCCTGCCTCAATGCTGGCCAGCACGTTGTCCTCGTCGCCAAACATCGAGATCACCAGCGCTTCGCAGGAAGGCTGGCGCAGCCGGGCGTGGCGAATCACCTCCAGTCCACTGCCGTCGGGCAGGCCCAGATCGGTCAGCAGCACGTCCAGGCCGTGCGCGGGATCGTCCAGCCAGGCCCGCGCCTCGGCCACCGTGCCCACGCTGGCGACCAGGCTCAGCTGGTCCGAGCGCAGCACGCTAGCCGCAAAAAATGCGCGCATCAGCGCGTCATCCTCAACAATCAGTACTCGCCACACCAAATTGCACCTCCTGGTCGCCGGATTCCGGATGCATCGCCAGCCCCGACAGAGCCCTGAGCATATCGGCAACACCACGGACCTGACCGCCAACGACGCCCCTGAACAGGCGAAACAGACTGTTTCACCCCATATTCATGGGATGCACTTCGTCACAACTTGTCATGAAATGGTTACAGGCTCCGTCCCGGCATGTTGTGCGGGCGGTTTGTAACCATCACTGGAAACTCATGCACCTCAAACTCAAACACCTGGCGCTGGCCCTGGCCAGCGCTGCGATGCTGACATTGGCGGGCTGCGGAGGCGGCGGTAGTCCGGCCAGCGCAGCTGGCAGCCCGACCCCCTCAGCTGCAGCCTTCACGGGCACGGCAGCCACCGGTGCGGCGCTCGCCAATGCAAATGTGACGATCACCAACAGCCTTGGCAATTCACCTTGCCTGGAAGCGTCGATCTCCACCACCGCCTTGGGCAGCTACACCTGCACCCTGAAGACCGGGGAAACAGCGCCGTTTTTTGTCGTCGTCACCGACCCCACCGGCAACACGGCACCGATGGTGAGCGTCGCTACCAGCACGCCTGCAGCCGGCACGCCACTCACGATCAACGTCACCCCCCTGACGACCGCCATCCTGGTGCAACTGTCGTCCGATGGCAATCCACTGACCCTGGTTGGCACCGGGGCAGTGGACGCCGCCGCACTGAAACAGGTCATCACCAACGTCGTGGCGCAACTGGCCAATGTGCTAACCGCCATTGGCGCGCCCGCAGGTTATGACCCCTTCACCACCAGCATCACCGCGGCTACGGCATCAGGCACCGGCAACACGGCTGACATGGTGCTGGATGTGGTCAAGGTAGTGACCGACCCGGCCACCGGAAAGCTGGCACTGACCACCGTGGACAATCCCACCCCCATCGCCCTGGCCACGGCCACGACAACCGGCGCCACGGTGGCAACACCCGCCACGGGCGTCGCGACCCTGTCGCAAGCAGCCCAGATCGCCGCGCAGGCATTCACCTCGTGTTTTGCGCTGCCAACGAATCAGCGCGTTGTGAACTACACCTCTCCCGTACCCTCCGCAGCGTATGGTGGACCTGAAGTGAATGATGTTGACCCCGCCTGCCAGAACATAGCGGCAGACCTCAACAATGGAGCCGGAGTGAACTTTCTGCACAACGGCTACAGCGCCGGGCAATCTTTCTACGGCATCCTGACCAGCAACACGATGACCGGCGCTCAATTCAGCGTCCCAGAGATCATGGCGTTCTACCCGGCTGACCCGGCGGCATTGGCCCCGGCCCCTTCTGCCTATGACCAGGCCGTTCTCAACATCAAGTTCCTCGACGCCAATGGCAACCCGGGCAATGTGGTCGCCGTGGCCCGCAACATCCCGGGCACGTCATCAACGATACGCCCCACCAACTGGTGGCTGGTGGGCAACCAACAGCCGGTTGATGTCGGTGTGCGGCTGAATATCCGCCGTGTGGAGCAGCTCAATCCTGCAGTCACCCTCGCTGCCAAGCCCAACCGGATCAGCACCTTCCAGACAGGGATTCAGTTCAACATCAATGCCAACGGGCCGGGCAGTACCAACAGCGCGGATTCATTGAGCTTTGCGCGGGTCTCTGGCCCGGGTTTGCCAGGCAATGGCGCCGTCAATACCGGCCTGGTCTACGTCCGTTCGACGGGAGTCCAGAATTCAATGGATCTGTACAGTAAAAACGGAAGCCTGACGGGCAGCAATCAGTGCGGAAACGGCACCACGTCCAACTGCCCGAATTTCTGGATCGCCCGAACCCAGGGTATTACCGGCTCCAGTGCAACGACGCTCGCGCCCAATCAGTCTGGCCTGCTGTGGGCCCAAACAGCAGACAGCGTGGATCCTACCCAGTTCGTAAAAGGAGCCAGGTACAAGATCGAACTGTTCTACGGCACAAGCACCACACCCACTCATGTGTATAAAAAGACGCTGTTGTCCGACCTGGTTCAGGCCACCCAGGCGGTGAACCTGCCCTGGAGCACGCTGGGTCCGCAATCGCTGGCGGCGCTTGATCCTAATGGCAGCCTGACGGGTGCGCAGGCAGCGCTGCCGGTGGACTGGGCACAGAACATTGCGGCCCAGCAAATCGGCGGGGTAAGCGCCGTCATCGACACGGCCACCGGCACCTTCGGGACGAATCGTTTTGTGCCCAGGGGTGCGCTCTCGGCCATTCTGGATAATTTGACGGTGCCCGCATTCACTGCCACCACCGCAAACCGCACCCTGCTGTTCGGCTACAGGATGCTCGACACCAGCAACAAGACCGCCGTCTACCAGTACAACTGACCAGCGGCTCGTTTTCCAGCCCCGCATGGCCCGAGGCCGGCGGGGCTTTTTTGCGCCCGTTCGTTCGTATGATGGCGCCATGACCACCACCCACCTGCTCTACCTCCACGGTTTCCGCTCCTCGCCGCAGTCGATCAAAGCACGCCAGGTTGCCGCGCGGGTGCAGGCGCAGCACCCGGGCGTAGCTTGGTGGTGCCCGCAACTGCCGCCCTCGCCGCGCGAGGCGATGGACCTGGTGATGCAGGGCATTGCCGACTGGCCGCGCGACGCGATGGCGGTGGCCGGCTCGTCGCTGGGCGGGTTTTATGCCACCTGGGTGGCCGAACACACGGGCTGCAAAGCCGTGCTGCTGAACCCGGCGGTTGATCCGGCGCGCGATCTGGCGAAGTACATCGGCGAGCAAACCAGCTGGCATGACCCGCAGGAGCGCTTTTTTTTCAAGCCGGAATTCATCGGGGAACTGCAAGCGCTCGACGCCGGGCCCCTGACCGAGCCGCAGCGCTACTTCGCCGTGATCGCCAAGGGCGACGAGGTGCTCGACTGGCGCGAGATGACGGGCCGCTACGCCGACGCGCGCATCAAGCTGCTGGAGGGCGGCGACCACGCGCTGAGCGACTTTGACACGCACATCGACGAGGTGCTGGCTTTTCTGGACCTGGCCCGGTAGCGCATCGGCCCGTGGGACAATCCGGCCCATGTTTGTATTGTTTGAAGAAACCGGCAAGTTTTTGGCCGGACGAATTTTGTCGGAAACCGATGCCTCGCTGCAGGTGGAACTCGACTCGGGCAAGCGCGTCAAGGTCAAGGCCAGCAATGCGCTGCTGAAGTTTGAGAAACCCGCGCCCGCCGAGTTTGTGGCCGCCGCGCAGAAACTGAGCCAAGACATCGAACTGGAGCTGGCCTGGGAATTTGCCAGCGAAGAAGAATTCAGCTTTGCCGACCTGGCACGCGACTACTTCAGCGCGGATGCCTCCAAACCTGCATCGCTTGAGCAGCAGGCCGCAGCGCTGTTCCGCCTGTATGAGGCGCCCCACTATTTCCGCCGGGCCGGCAAGGGCCGATTCAGGAAAGCGCCGGCCGAGATACTTCAGCAGGCGCTGGCCGCCATCGAAAAGAAAAAACAGGTCGCGGCGCAAATCACCGCATGGGCCGAGGAACTGGGCCAGGGCCAATGCCCTGCGCCGCTGCGCGAACAGCTTTACAAAATCCTCTTCAAGCCCGACAAGAACAGCCCCGAATACAAGGCCGTGGTCGAAGCCTCGCGCGCCACGCACACCGCGCCTTTGGCCCTGCTGCAAAAAGCCGGCGCCATTTCATCGCCCCACCAGTTTCACTGGAAGCGCTTTTTGTTTGAGAACTTCCCCAAAGGCACGGCCTTTCCGGCCTTGCAGGCACCGCCCATTGTGGATGAATTGCCGCTGGCCGAAGTGCGCGCGTTCTCCATCGATGACTCCGCCACCACCGAGATCGACGATGCGCTGTCGGTGCAGGGGCTGGGCAGTGGCACCATCACGCTGGGCATTCACATTGCCGCGCCCGGCCTGGCCGTGTTGCCGGGCAGCCCGATTGATGCCGTGGGCCGCGCGCGGCTTTCCACCGTCTACATGCCGGGCTACAAGCTGACCATGCTGCCCGACGACATTGTGCAGCGCTACACCTTGCTGGAAGGCCGCAACTGCCCTTCCCTGTCGCTCTACCTCACGCTTGATGAAGCGACGCTGGAAATCACCAGCCGCGTGACCCGGCTGGAGCAGGTGCCGATTGTCAGCAACCTGCGTCACGACCAGCTCGACAGCACCTTTACCGAAGCGTTTTTTGAAGCCGCCCAAGCTGAGCCGCCGGCTGACGTGCCGTGGGGCGTGGAGCTCACCTTTTTGCACCGGCTGGCCAGGCACCTCAAGGGTCAGCGTGAAATCGTGCGCGGCAAGCCCGAAAACTTCAACCGGCCGGACTACAACTTCAAGCTCGACAACCCGTCCGGCCAGGAGCCGCAGGGCGAAGAACGGGTCAGCATCAGCATTCGCCAGCGCGGCGCGCCGCTGGACCTGATCGTGGCCGAAGCCATGATTTTGGCCAATTGCACCTGGGGCCAGTGGCTGGCCGAGCATGGCGTGCCCGGCATTTACCGCAGCCAGGCGAGCATGGCGCCGGGCGTGAAGGTGCGCATGGGCACCAAGGCGCTGCCGCATGCAGGTCTGGGCGTGCCCAGCTACGCCTGGAGCACCTCGCCGCTGCGCCGCTACACGGACATGGTCAACCAGTGGCAAATCATTGCGTGCGTGCGGCATGGCCGCACCGCCGCGCTGGCGGCACCCTTCAAACCCAAGGATGCCGAACTTTTTTCGATCATTTCATGCTTCGATGCCGCCTACAGTGCCTACAACGGTTTTCAGGCCGGCATCGAGCGTTACTGGACGCTCAAGTACCTGCAGCAAAACGCCATCACCGAACTGACCGCTACCGCCTTCAAGGACAACCTGGTGCGCGCCGACGAGCTGCCGCTGGTGCTGTCGGCGCTGGGAGCGCAGGGCTTGCCGCGCGGCGCGCGGGTGCGCGTCAAACTCGGGGCGATTGACGAAATCACGCTGGACATCTCGGGCACCGTGATCGAGCGGCTGGACACCGTGGCCGACGATGAAGCGGCAGCGCAGATGGAAGAGGAAGATGGCGAGTCCGACATGGCCGCCGGTCCGATCTCGATTGCCGTTGATGTCAACGAGCCCCCGGGGGACGCAGAGGCAACCAATGCGCCTGCCGCCGCCGCTTGACGCACAAAAAAAACGACTGTAGACCCGATAATCGTCTCCTGTGAAGTCACTCAGCACACTGCAAATTGCCTTGGGCGCCTCGATTGCCTTTCATGCGGTGCTGCTGACCGTGCGTTTTGTCGACCCGGAACGCTTTAACCGCGTCTTTCAGGACACGCCGCTGGAAGTGATCCTGGTCAACGCCAAGTCCAACGAAAAGCCGGATTTTGCCAAAGCCATTGCGCAGGCATCGCTGGCCGGAGGCGGCGAGCGCGACAAAGGCCGCGCCACCTCGCCGCTGCCACCCTCGGCCCTGATGGAGCTGGGCGATGCCGCCGACGATGCGCAGCGCAAGCTCGAGTCGCTGCAGGAGCAGCAAACCCAGTTGCTGGCACACCTCAAAAAACAACTGGCGTCCATGCCACCGCCGGACCTGACGCAGCCCGCCAACAACCCCGCGCAGGCCGAGCGCGAAGAAAAGCGCAAGCAGCTCATCAAGATTCTGGCCGAGATTGAAAAACGCATCAATGAAGAAAATGCGCGGCCCAAAAAACGCTACATCAGCCCGGCCACGCGCGAAGAAGTCTACGCAGTGTATTACGACGGACTGCGCCGCAAGATTGAAGACAACGGCACCGTGAATTTCCCCGAGCAGGCGGGCAAAAAACTGTATGGCACGCTCACCATGATCGTGACGGTCAATTTTGATGGCCGCATTCTGGACACCGAGGTGGTCGAAACCTCGGGCAACCTGACGCTGGACCGGCGGGCGCAAAGCATCGTGCGCGCGACCGGGCCGTTTGGCCGATTCAGCGATGCCATGCGCCGCAAGGCGGACCAGATTGTGGTGGTGTCGCGCTTCAAATTCACGCGCGATGACGCCCTCGAAACAAAGCTCACGAGCCGCTGAGCGCGCACCGGGCACCACCGATACTCCCCATGGGCAACGATTTCAAACAGGCATAAGCACCCCCGTCATGGACAAGTATTACGTACTGGGCAACCCGATTGCCCACAGCAAATCACCGCTGATTCATGCGCGCTTTGCCGAACTGACGGGGCAAAGCCTGCACTACGAGCCTATGCTCACGCCGCTCGATGGCTTTTCTGCCACGCTGGCGCAGTTGGTGAGCAGCGGCGCGCGTGGCTGCAACGTCACGGTGCCGTTCAAATTTGAAGCCTTTCAGGCCGCCAGCACGCACTCCGACCGGGCGCAATTGGCGCAGGCGGCCAACACGCTCGTCCTGGACGGCAGCGCCATCCACGCCGACAACACCGATGGCGTGGGACTGGTCAATGACATCCAGAACAATGCGGGCGTGCCGCTTGCCGGGCGTGACGTGCTGCTGATAGGCGCGGGCGGCGCGGGCGCGGGCGTGCTGGGCCCGTTGCTGGCAGCCGGGCCACGCCGGCTGGTGCTGGTCAACCGCACCCGGGCCCGGGCCGACGCGCTGGCACAGTTCCACCGATCACACCCCTCGCTGCAAAACGCGCTACAAAAAACAGAGCTACTAACACAAGACCTTCAAGGGCTGGAGGGTTCTTTTGATGTCATCATTAATGCCAGCGCGAGCAGCCTGGCGGGTGCCGGCGTGCCGGTTGACGGCCGCGTCCTGAAGCCCGGCGCGCTGGCCTACGACATGATGTACGGCCCTGCGGCGGCAGGCTTCATGACCTGGGCCCGCGAGCACGGCGCCACGCCGCGTGACGGCCTGGGCATGCTGGTGGAGCAGGCGGCCGAATCGTTTGCCTTGTGGCGCAAGGTGCGTCCACCTTCTGCGCAGGTGCTGCAGGAAATGCGGATGCTGCTGGCATGAGAGCGATGGTACGGTTGCTCGGCCTGGCGCTGCTGGCGGCACTGGCCTTGCAGCTTTATTTTGTGGCGCGCATCGCCATGATGGCCGTGCTGGATCCCGAATCCACCGCCTTTCAGCGCTCGGAGGCTTACCTCATCACCAAGAACACGGGCGCCCTGAAATGGCGCCAGCAGTGGGTGCCTTATGCGGGCTTGTCCGACAACCTGAAACGGGCCGTCATCGCCTCCGAAGACGCGAGTTTCATCGTGCACGAGGGCGTGGACATGGCGGCGCTGGAAAAAGCCTGGGAAAAAAATGCAAATGCCGAGCAGCGCGCCGCGCAATCCGCCAGCCGGGCCGCCGCCAAATCATCCGCGCTGAACGTGAAACCGCCCAAAATCATCGGCGGCTCCACCATCACGCAGCAGCTGGCCAAAAACCTGTTTCTGTCGGGTGAACGCACCCTGTTGCGCAAGGGCCAGGAGCTGGTGCTCTCGCTGCTGCTCGAAGCCCTGCTGAGCAAGCAGCGCATCCTGGAGATTTACCTCAACAACGTGGAGTGGGGCGAAGGCGTTTTTGGCGCCGAGGCCGCGGCCCAGCACTACTTCCGCAAGCCCGCGTCAAAATTGAGCGCCTATGAAGCGGCACGCCTGGCGGTGATGCTGCCGCGGCCCAAATATTTTGAAACCCGGCCCCAGTCAGGCTACCTCGCCTCGCGCGCCAGCACGATTTCAGCGCGCATGGGCGGCGTGGAACTGCCTTGATGGTGGTGCACTCAGCGCCTCCTGCCATCAAGTTCATTTTGGCCTCCCGCCCAATACGGACGGGTGCAAGCAGCTAGAAAATGTATAGCAGATGCGTATTTTAGGAATTGATCCCGGCCTGCAAGTTGCCGGCTTTGGCGTGGTCGATGTCGAGGGCTCGCAGCTGAACTACGTGGCCAGCGGCACCATCAAGACCACGCATCTGGCGCGCAGCGATTTGCCCGCCCGCCTGAAGGTGCTGTTTGACGGTGTGCGCGAGGTGGTGCAACGCTACCAGCCTGACGTGGCATCGGTGGAAATTGTCTTCGTCAACGTCAACCCGCAGGCCACGCTGCTGCTGGGCCAGGCGCGCGGCGCCTGCATCACGGGGCTGGTGTCCAGCGATCTGCCGGTGGCCGAATACACCGCCCTGCAAATGAAAAAAGCCGTGGCCGGCTATGGCAAGGCCGGCAAAGCGGAGGTGCAGCAGATGGTCATGCGCCTCCTGAGGCTGCCGTCACTGCCGGGAAAAGATGCGGCCGATGCGCTGGGGCTGGCGATTACCCATGCCCATGTCGGGCGTTCAGCGGCTATTTTGGCGGCGGCCACCGCGTTGAATCCGAATTCCAGCGCGTCCTACAAGGCAGGCCGCCACTACTGACACCGGGCCGACTCAGGCCAGGTGCTGCACGATCAGCACCGCAAAAAATGCAAATCCGGCAATCATCGTTCCCTTGATGATATTCAGGCCAACGCGCTTGTAGCGCTCTTGCCCGGTGAGCGCAAACAGCGCGAAGGACACGGCCGCACTGAGCAGCAACAGCAGGATGATGACGCGGGCCAGTACCATGGTGTGGGGTCCTTGGCCGCGCTACCAGGCGCGCGCCAGCGTGGCAAAACCGGCGGGTGCGCGGCGCTCGTCTTCAAACGTGACCACTTCGTAGGCCTCGGGCTGCGCGAGCAGCGCACGCAGCAGCTTGTTGTTCATGGCGTGGCCGGAGCGAAACGCGCTGTAAGCGGCCAGCAGCGGTTGCCCCAGCAGGTACAGGTCGCCCATGGCGTCGAGGATTTTGTGCTTCACGAACTCGTCGTTGTAGCGCAGGCCATCGGTATTGAGCACCTTGTAGTCGTCCATGACGATGGCGTTGTCCAAGCCGCCGCCGAGTGCCAGCCCGTTGGTGCGCATCATCTCGACGTCTTTGGTAAAGCCGAAGGTGCGGGCCCTGGCGATGTCGCGGCTGTAAGAGCCCGAACCCAGATCGAACTCCACGCGCTGGCCGGTGGAGTCCACCGCCGGGTGGTCAAAGTCAATTTCAAAACTCAGCTTGTAGCCTTCATAGGGATCCAGGCGCGCCCATTTGACGTTGGCGCCCTCGCCTTCCCGGACTTCGACCGGCTGGATGACCCGGACAAACCGCTTCGGGGCCGCCTGCAGCGCAATGCCGGCGGACTGCAGCAAAAAGACAAAGGAAGAGGCCGAACCATCAAGAATGGGCACCTCGTCCGCCGTGATGTCGATGATCAGGTTGTCCAGCCCCAGTCCCGCACAGGCCGACATCAGGTGCTCGACGGTGTGCACCTTGGCGCTGCCGCTCGAGATGGTGGACGCGAGACGGGTGTCGGTCACAGCCTGCGCCGAAACGACGATATCCACCGCCTGCGGCAAGTCGACGCGTCTGAACACAATGCCGGTGTCCGGCGGCGCCGGCCGCAAGGTCAGCTCCACCCGCTGGCCACTGTGCAGGCCCACGCCAACGGCCTTGGTCAGGGATTTGAGAGTTCTTTGGGCAAGCATGCGACTATTTTAATTGGCGCACGCCCCAAGCGCAGCGCAGGGATTAATTGGCGCCCGCTACCGGAGCGCCCAAGCATGCGCGGCCCCTCAGGGACAGCGCAATGCGCGGGGTAGCCAGCGTGGGGGCTATATCAGTCCGCTTGCTTGCGCAAAAAAGCAGGGATCTCGAAGTCATCCATGCCGCCAGAGGCCAGCGCATCGACCTTGGCCGCCGCCTGGGTACGGTTGGTGCGCCACACACTGGGCACGGTCATGTTGCCGTAATCGGGTTGCGCCGAGCCCATGGTGGTCTGCGCTGCGCCGCTTCCGCCCGACACCGCGTTGAGTGTCGGAATATTGAACGGCACGTTGTCGGTGCCCGTGCGCAGCACCTGCAGCGGCGGTGCCTGGCGACGCACACCCTGGCGGCTCAGGCCGGTCGCAACCACGGTGACACGAATTTCATCCCCGAGTTCGTCGTCGTAGGCCGTGCCGTAGATCACATGCGCATCGGGCGACGCGTAGGCGCGGATGGTGTTCATGGCCAGCCTGGATTCGCTCAATTTGAGCGAGCCTTTGGCCGCCGTGATCAGCACCAGCACGCCCTTGGCACCCGACAGGTCAATGCCTTCGAGCAAGGGGCAGGCCACCGCCTGTTCGGCGGCAATGCGCGCGCGGTCGGGGCCGTTGGCCTTGGCCGTCCCCATCATGGCCTTGCCGGGCTCGCCCATGACGGTGCGCACGTCTTCAAAGTCGACATTGACGTGGCCGGGCACATTGATGATCTCGGCAATGCCGCCGACGGCGTTTTTCAGCACGTCGTTGGCATGGGCAAAGGCTTCGTCCTGGGTCACGTCATCGCCCAGCACCTCGAGCAGCTTCTCATTGAGCACCACGATCAGCGAATCGACATTGGCTTCGAGCTCGGCCAGGCCCAGATCGGCATTGGTCATGCGGCGGCCGCCTTCGAACTCGAAAGGCTTGGTCACCACGCCGACCGTCAGAATGCCCATTTCCTTGGCCACGCGTGCGATCACGGGGGCGGCTCCGGTGCCGGTCCCGCCGCCCATGCCGGCGGTGATGAACAGCATGTGCGCGCCGGCAATGGCGCTGCGAATGTCGTCAACCGCCAGTTCGGCCGCCTCACGGCCCTTGTCGGGCTTGCTGCCGGCACCGAGGCCGCTGCCGCCCAGCTGGATGGTCTTGTGCGCGCTGCCGCGGTTGAGCGCCTGCGCGTCGGTGTTGGCGCAGATGAACTCGACGCCCTGCACGCCGCAGGCAATCATGTGCCCGACGGCGTTGCCGCCGCCACCACCGACACCGATCACCTTGATCTGTGTGCCTTGGTTGAATTCCTCGATTTCAATCATTTCGATGCTCATTGGGAGCCTCCTGTCAGTAAATTGCAGTTGCCAAAATTATTAAAAAGTTCTTGTACTTGACACGCCCCCTGTCATGCAGGGGGATCGGCGCCTCCGCAATGGACACCACGCGAAGGACGACTCATGAAGCTGGACAAGTTGTTCATCAGAAATTCCCCACGAACCAGTCTTTGACCCGGCCGAATGCGTTGTGCACACTGCCCGCCTTTTGCGCCACCTTGTAGCCCCGCATGCGCGCCAGCCGGGCTTCTTCCAGCAAGCCCATCACCGTGGCGGCCCTCGCCTGGGCCACCATGTCGGAGAGCGCGCTGGAGTAGCGCGGTATGCCGCGCCGCACCGGCTTGAGGAAGATGTCCTCGCCGAGCTCGACCATGCCGGGCATCATCACGCTGCCGCCAGTGATCACGATGCCCGAAGACAACACTTCTTCGTAGCCCGATTCGCGGATCACCTGCTGGACCAGCGAATAGATCTCTTCCACACGCGGTTCAATCACGCCCGCCAGGGCCTGTTTGCTCAACATGCGCGGGCTGCGGTCCCCCAGACCAGGTACTTCCACCTGGGTGTCGGGGTCGGCCAGCAGCTGCTTGGCATAGCCGCTTTCAACCTTGATGTCCTCGGCGTCCTTGGTGGGCGTGCGCAGCGCCATGGCGATGTCGCTGGTGATCAGGTCGCCCGCGATTGGAATCACCGCGGTGTGCCGGATGGCGCCACCGGTGAAGATGGCGACGTCAGTGGTGCCGGCGCCAATGTCGACCAGCGCCACGCCGAGTTCCCGCTCGTCCTGCGTCAGCACCGACAGGCTCGAGGCCAGCGGGTTGAGCATCAGCTGATCCACCTCCAGCCCGCAGCGCCGCACGCATTTGATGATGTTTTCGGCGGCACTTTGCGCGCCGGTGACGATGTGCACCTTGGCCTCCAGGCGGATGCCGCTCATGCCGATCGGCTCGCGCACATCCTGGCCGTCGATCACAAACTCCTGCGGTTCGACCAGCAGCAGCCGCTGGTCGGTCGAGATGTTGATGGCCTTGGCCGTCTCAATCACGCGGGCCACATCGGCCTGCGTGACTTCCTTGTCTTTCACGGCCACCATGCCGCTGGAGTTGATGCCGCGAATATGGCTGCCCGTGATGCCGGTGTAGACGCGGGCGATCTTGCAGTCGGCCATCAGCTCGGCTTCCTTGAGCGCCTGCTGGATGCTTTGCACGGTGGCGTCAATATTGACCACGACGCCGCGCTTGAGGCCGTTGCTGTAGGCAATGCCCAGGCCTGCGAGCTTGAGCTCGCCGCCTGGCATGACCTCGGCAACCACGGCCATCACCTTGCTGGTTCCGATGTCCAGCCCGACCACCAGATCTTTGTATTCTTTGGCCATATTTTTACCTTTTCTTTTTTCCGTCGACTTTGTCACCGGGATCCATCGTGGTGACGCCCCTGAGCTTGATTGCATAGCCATTGCCATAGCGCAGGTCGGCGGACTCCAGATTTCTTTCAAACCGCACGGAAACCTGCGTCAGCGTGGCGATGAAGCGGCGGGTGCGGGCCTGAATCTCATCCGTTGAACCGTGTCCCAGCTCAATCGTGGCGCCGCTGTCGAGCTGGGCGTGCCAGCTGCCCTGGCCGCTCAGCCGCAGCTGTTCCAGCACCGCATCCATCTCTTGAAACATCGGGAACAGCGTCTGGTAGGTCTGCAGGACCAGCGAAGCCTGCCCCTGCGGCCCACTGAGCAGCGGCAGGCCTTCGGCTTCCACGTCACCCTGGTTGACGTCAAACACCTCACCGAAACTGTTGACCAGCCGGACATTTTCCTCAGGACCCCAGTAGGCAACGGCTTTGTGCTCCTGAAGCACCACCTTTAAACGGTTGGGGAATTCGCGCTGCACCACCGCCCTGCGAACCCAGGGCACGCGCTCGAAAGCGGCACGCGTGTGATCCATGTCCAGCGTCAAGAAATTTCCGGCCAATTTGGGGGCCACGTTGGCGCGCAGGGTGGCGGCATTGTTGTGCATCAAATCGCCCTGCACATGAATGGCGCTCAGATTGAACAGCGACTGGCGCATCAGCCATGCCACGGCCAGCGCCAGCACCATGGCCGCAAACACCAGGCCCAAAAACACCGACAAGGTGTTCATGAGCTTGACGTCGGACGGCAAGGGCATGGCGTTTTGCAGTGGCATGGTGCGACTCATCTGGCGACGCCGCCAGGCTGGTGGTAGTCGAGCGTGGCGGTCTTCAGCACTTCAATACAGAGGTCTTCATAACCAATGCCCGCCGCCCGTGCCGACATGGGCACCAGCGAGTGCCCGGTCATGCCGGGCGAGGTGTTGATTTCAAGCAGGTAGGGCTTGCGCGTGGCCTTGTCAATCATCACGTCGGCGCGTGCCCAGCCGCGGCAGCTGAGTGTGCGGTAGGCCTTCAGCACCAGCTGCTGAATGGTGGCTTCCTCCCCCTCAGGCAGCCCGCAGGGCACCAGATACTGCGTGGTGTCGGTGAAATATTTGTTCTGGTAGTCGTAGTTGCCGTCAGGCGCCACGATGCGAATGACCGGCAGGGCGCGCGCCTCGGCGCCGGTTCCCAGCACCGGGCAGGTGACTTCGTCGCCGCTGATGAACTGCTCGCACAGGATGTCGGCATCGAGTTGGGCCGCCTGCGCCACGGCCTGCGCCATGTCAGCCCGCTCGCTCACCTTGGTCAAGCCAATGGAGGAACCCTCGCGCGCGGGCTTGACGATCAGCGGCAGGCCCAGGTCATCCGGGATGGCCTCGACATCGGCGCCCACATAGTCACCCTGGCGAAGCAGCACATACCGGGGGGTCGGCAGCCCTTCGGAGAGCAGCACGCGCTTGGTCATGACTTTGTCAATCGCCATGCTCGACGCCATCACGCCGGAGCCGGTGTACGGAATGCCCAGCAGTTCCAGCGCGCCCTGCACGGTGCCGTCTTCACCGAAGCGGCCATGCAGCGCGATAAAGCAGCGTGCAAAGCCGTCTTTTTTCAGTTCGCTGATATCGCGCTCGGCCGGGTCAAACGCGTGGGCATCAACGCCGCGCGCGCGAAGCGCCTGCAACACGCCGTGGCCTGACATCAGGGAAATTTCACGCTCGGCAGACAGCCCGCCCATGAGAACGGCGACCTTGCCAAACAAGGCCCCCACGCTTGTCACTGCGTGTACTACGCTGCCCCCCGGGTGGGCTGAACTTGCTTGGGGCGGCCCGGCGCTGCGTTCGCTAGCGCTCACAATCAGCGGCTTCGGTGTATGGCTGATCACAACACACCTCTCATTTCCAACAACTTGCCGGGCACCAGCCCGATCGATCCCGCACCCATGCACATGACGACATCACCGTCCTGGGCGTTGTCCAGAATGGCTTCTGGCATTGCCCCGATTTCGTCCACAAATACCGGCTCCACCTTGCCCGCGACGCGCAAGGCCCGCGCCAGCGCCCGGCCATCAGCGGCCACAATCGGCGCTTCGCCAGCGGCATAGACTTCGGTCAGCCATACGGCATCCGCATGGCCCAGCACTTTGACGAAATCCTCAAAGCAGTCGCGTGTGCGGGTGTAGCGGTGTGGCTGGAATGCCAGTACCAGCCGCCGTCCGGGAAAAGCGCCGCGCGCAGCGGCCAGCGTGGCCGCCACTTCGACGGGATGGTGACCGTAATCTTCGATCACGGTGAAATGGCCCCCGTCTTTTGCAGGCAGTTCGCCGTAGCTCTGGAAGCGCCGGCCCACGCCCTTGAATTCAGCCAGGGCCTTCTGCACGGCCACATCGGGCACATTGAGTTCCACCGCTATCGCAATGGCCGACAAGGCATTGAGCACGTTGTGCTCGCCCGCCAGGTTGAGCACAACGTCCAGATCAGGGAGCGTGACGCCGTTGCGCCGCTGCGCGGTGAAATGCATTTGCGCGCCCACCGCCCGCACGTTCACCGCGCGCACCTGTGCCTCCTCGCCAAACCCGTAGCTCGTGACGGGGCAGGAAACCTGCGGCACGATTTCCCGCACGGCCGGGTCATCGGTGCACAAAATCGCCGTGCCATAGAAAGGCATGCGATGCAGAAAATCGACAAAGGCCTTTTTCAGGTTGCCAAAGTCGTGCCCATAGGTTTCCATATGGTCGGCATCGATATTGGTGACCACCGCCATCACGGGCAGCAGGTTCAGAAAGGACGCATCCGACTCGTCGGCTTCGACAACGATGTAGTCGCCCGAGCCGAGTTTGGCGTTGGCGCCCGCGCTGTTGAGCCGCCCGCCAATGACGAACGTCGGGTCCAGGCCGCCTTCGGCCAGCACGCTCGCGACCAGGCTGGTGGTGGTGGTTTTTCCGTGGGTACCGGCAATTGCAATGCCTTGCTTGAAGCGCATCAGCTCCGCCAGCATCAGGGCGCGCGGCACCACGGGAATGTGCTTTTTGCGCGCCGCTAGCACTTCGGGGTTGTCGGCCTGCACCGCGGTAGAAGTCACCACCGCATCGACCGTGACCAGATTGGCGGCGGCATGGCCGACAAAAGTCTGGATGCCCAGCCCGGCCAGACGCTGCAAGGTCGCACTGTCCGACAGGTCTGAGCCCGAAATGACGTAGCCGAGATTGTGCAGGACTTCGGCAATACCGGACATGCCGGAACCACCGATCCCGATGAAGTGAATGTGTTTAATCGCGTGCTTCATGTCGCCAGCTCCTCGCAAGCGGCCACGACACGGGCGGCGGCTTCAGTTTTTTGCATGTTTTTAGCCTGTAGCGCACACTGGACAAGCGCAGTGCGCTCTATTTTTTGTAGCATATCTGCCAATATCGGGACGGTCAGGTCGCGTTGCTGCACCAGCCAGCCGCCGCCACGTTCCACCAGAAACTGGGCATTGGAGGTCTGGTGGTCATCGACAGCCGACGGGAAAGGCACGAACAACGCCGCAGCACCCACGGCGGCGATCTCGGTCACCGTGCTGGCGCCTGCGCGGCAAATAATCAGGTCGGCGTCGGCAAAGGCCTGGGCGGTGTCGTCAATGAAGGGCGTGAGTTCCGCCTGCACGCCTGCCGCCGCGTAGTGGGCGCGCAGCGCCTCAATCTGGCGGGCTCCGCTTTGATGCGTGACCTGCGGACGCTTATCGGCTGGAATCAGCGCGAGGGCTTGGGGCACCAACTCATTCAAGGCGCTGGCGCCCAGGCTGCCGCCCACCACCAGCAGCTTGAGCGGCCCGCTGCGACCGGCAAAACGGGTCTCAGGACCGGGCTGGCGGGTAAAGGCGGGGCGCAGGGGGTTGCCGACCCACTCGGCTTTTTTCAGCACATCGGGGAAGGCCGTAAAGACCCGATCGGCCACACCGGCCAACACCTTGTTGGCCATGCCCGCCACGGAGTTTTGCTCGTGCAGCACCAGCGGCTTGCCCAGCAGCACGCTCATCATGCCGGCCGGAAAGCTGATGTAGCCCCCCAGGCCCACCACCACATCGGGCTTGACGCGCCGGATGACTTGCACGCTCTGCCAAAACGCCTTGAGCAGCCGCAGGGGCAGAAATACCAGGCTGGCCGGGCCTTTGCCGCGCACACCGGAAAACTCAATGGACTCGAACGCAAAACCGCGCGGCGGCACCAGCTGGCTTTCCATGCTGGGATGGTTTGCGCTGCCCCGCCCGCCCAGCCAGTGCACACGCCAGCCGCGCTCGCGCAAGGCTTCGGCCACGGCCAGACCCGGAAAAATATGACCTCCGGTACCGCCGGCCATGATCAAGACGCAGTGCTGCCCACTCATACGCGACCTCCGCGCATGAGAACCCGGTTCTCGTAATCGATTCTCAGCACGACCGCCAGTGAAATCAGGTTCATCAAAATCGCGGAGCCGCCGTAACTCATCAAGGGCAGGGTCAAGCCCTTGGTTGGCAAGGCGCCCAGGTTCACGCCGATGTTGATAAAGGTCTGGAAACCTATCCAGATCCCCACGCCCTGTGCCACCAGCCCGGCAAACAGCCGGTCCAGCGCAATCGACTGGCGGCCTATGTGCATGATGCGGCGGGTCATCCACAGGAACAGGCCAATCACAAGCAGCACGCCCACCAGGCCAAATTCCTCACCAATCACGGCCATCAGGAAGTCGGTGTGCGCTTCGGGCAACCAGTGAAGTTTTTCAATGCTGCCGCCCAGGCCTACGCCAAAGATTTCCCCGCGTCCGAACGCAATCAGGGAGTGCGAAAGCTGGTAGCCCTTGCCCAGGGAGTATTTGTCGCTCCAGGGATCCAGATAGGCAAAAATCCGCTCGCGCCGCCACTCGCTGAGCATCACCATCAGGGCAAAAGCGACCACCACCACGGCCGCGATCACAAAGAACATGCGTGCATTGACGCCGCCCAGAAAGAGAATGCCCATGGCGATGACCGAGATCACCATGAAGGCGCCCATGTCGGGTTCAGCGAGCAACAAAACGCCCACGAGCGCAATCGCCGTTGCCATGGGCAGTACGGCGCGAAAGAAGCGTTCCTTCACTTCCATTTTTCGAACCATGTAATCCGCGGCATACAGAAGCACCGCGAATTTGGCGAGTTCCGAGGGCTGAAAGTTCATGATCCCCAGCGAAATCCAGCGACGGGCACCATTGACGCCCTTGCCGATAAAGGGCAGCAGCACCAGCATCAGCAGCACCAGGGAACCGACAAACAGCCAGGGCGCCAGTTTCTCCCAAGTCGCCACAGGCACCTGAAACGCCAGCACCGCCATGACGAAAGCGACCGCCAGCGACAAAAAATGGCGCATCACGAAATGGGTGGGCGCATAGCGCGCAAATTTGGGGTTGTCGGGCAGGGCGACCGTCGCCGAATACACCATGATCAGCCCCCACATCAGCAGCGCCAGCGTGACCCAGACCAGGGCTTTGTCAAAGCCCGCCATGCGCACGGGCGCCGCCAGCGTTCCGGGCAGGCTCTGGCCACCCAGCCGCACGGGCAGCGCGTCCGAGGCGGCCTTGCCCAAACCGGAAAACCAGCCCGAAAGGCGTGCAGTCGCCGTCACAGCACCGCTCCCTGTTCGTGGGCAAGCGACTGCACCGCTTCACAAAAGGCCTGGGCCCGGTGCTCGTAGTTGTCAAACATGTCAAAACTGGCGCAGGCGGGCGACAGCACAACGGCATCGCCGCCTCTGGCCTGCTGCGTGGCCAGGCGCACAGCCTCAGCCATGGTCGCGGCATCGAGCAGCGGCACCTGGCTGGCCTGCAGCGCAGACCGGATCAGCGGCGTATCGCGTCCGATAAGCACCACGGCGCGGGCATGGCGCGACACGGGTTCGAGCAGCGGCGAAAAATCCTGGCCCTTGCCCTCACCGCCCAAGATCACGACCAGCTTGCGGTCTGCCCCCAGCCCCGCCAGTGCGGCCACCGTGGCCCCCACATTGGTGCCCTTGCTGTCATCGAAATATTCAACCTCATTGAGGACAGCCACGGACTCCAGACGATGCGGCTCACCCCGGTATTCCCGCAGACCATGGAGCATGGGTGCGAGGCTGCAGCCCACCGCCGTAGCCAGCCCGAGCGCCGCCAGGGCATTGGTGGCATTGTGGCGGCCCCGGATGCGCAGGGCATCAAGCGGCATGAGGCGCTGGACATGCAGCACCACTTCTTCTTGCTTGCGGCGCTTGACGGTCTCATCCGCCACCGCCGCGCGCACCAGCCAGGTCATGCCGTTGACGGTTTCAATGCCGTAGTCGCCCGGCCGCCGGGGCTCGTCGCGGCCGAACGTCAGGTAGCTGCGCACTGGCTGGCCCTTGACCAGCGGCGGCAATGCGGCCATCACCAGCGGATCGTCGCGGTTCAGCAGCATGAGGCCACTACGGCCATAGACATGCGCCTTGGCGGCGATGTAAGCGGGCAAGGTTTCGTGCCAGTCGAGGTGGTCCTGCGTCACGTTAAGCACTGCAGCAACAGCCGGCTCAAAGTTATCGATACGGTCCAACTGGAAGCTGGACAGCTCCAGCACCCATACCTCGGGCAGGGGGTGGCCGCCCAGGCTTTCGTCGAGCTTCTCCGCCAGTGTGTCGAGCAAGGTGGGGCCAATATTACCGGCCACCGCCACTGATTTCCCCGCGCGTTGAACCAGCAGGGCGGTGAGCGTCGTCACGGTGGTTTTCCCGTTGGTCCCGGTGATGCCGATCACCTGCGGCGCATAAGCCTGATCCTCTTTCAGGCCAGCCAGCGCCTGCGCGAACAGGCTCAGTTCGTTGCCGCAGGCGATTCCCCGGGCAGCTGCTGCGTTGATGACACCGGCCACCGACGCAGGCGACAAACCCGGGCTTTTCAGTACCAGGTCAAAGGCCGCCGTTGCCAGCAGCGCATCGCCCATCCCGGCGTGGATAAACGTGGCGGCAGGCACATGGGCCCGCAGCGCCTGCAACTGGGGCGGTGCAGGCCGTGTGTCAGCCACCGTGACCTGCGCACCCCAGCGGGCGCACCAACGCGCGAGCGCCAGGCCCGAAGCGCCCAGCCCGAGCACAAGAACGTTTTTTTGCGCCCGTTGTTTCATCTGAGCTTGAGCGTGGAAAGACCGACCAGACACAGCAGCATGGTGATGATCCAGAAACGAACCACCACCTGGGTTTCTTTCCAGCCGCTTTTCTCAAAGTGGTGGTGCAGCGGCGCCATCTTGAGGATGCGCCGCCCCTGGCCAAAGCGCTTCTTGGTGTATTTGAAGTAAACCACCTGCATCATCACGGAGAGCGCCTCGACCACGAAAATGCCGCCCATGATGGCCAGCACGATTTCCTGGCGCACGATGACTGCGATGGTGCCCAGTGCGGCGCCCAATGCCAGCGCCCCGACGTCGCCCATGAACACCTGGGCCGGATGCGTGTTGAACCACAGGAAAGCCAGCCCCGCGCCCGCCATGGCAGCACAAAAGATGAGCAGCTCGCCCGAACCGGGAATGTGCGGGAAAAGAAGGTATTTGGAATAGACCGAGCTGCCGGTTACATAGGCGAACACGCCCAGC
>NZ_JAUXNA010000396.1 GCF_030682935.1 Polaromonas sp. | reverse complement strand
TCGAAACCAATGGCGCCGACGAGCAGGCGGCGATGGAGGCTTTGCTGGCGCTGATCGCCGACAAGTTCGGCGAGGGAGAGTGAGGATGGCCCCCACGCTTGCCACTGCGTGTGCTGCGCTGCCCCCCGAGGGGGCTGGACTTCGCTTGGGGCGGCCCGGCGCGGCGCACGTTGGTCCGCTCGTCAGGCGGTAAAACCGTATGACCTTCTCGGTTCATGGGCTGGCGGTGTCGCGCGGCATTGCGATTGGCCGCGCCGTGCTCGTGGCCTCCAGCCGCATCGATGTGGTGCACTACTTTATTGACGCTTCGAAAGTGCGGGAAGAAATCACGCGGGTCCGGGTTTCCCGCGACGCCGTGATGGAAGAAATTACGCGCTTGCAGCACGACCTGCCCAAGGATGCGCCGCACGAAATCGCGGCCCTGCTGGATGTGCAGCTGATGCTGCTGCAGGATGAGCAGCTGATCAGCGGCGTCAAGCACTGGATCGCCGGGCGCCACTACAACGCCGAGTGGGCGCTGACCACCCAGTACGACACCATTGCGCGCCAGTTTGACGAAATGGAAGACGAGTACCTGCGCGAGCGCAAAGCCGACCTGGCGCAGGTGGTCGAACGCATCCTGCGCCACATGAAGGGCGTGGCCTCGCCGGTGCAGGCTGCCGTGCGGGCCGGCAGCAGCCGCAAGCAGTCGCAGGACCTGTTGCTGGACGACACCATGGATGTGCCGCTGGTGCTGGTGGCGCACGATATTTCCCCGGCCGACATGCTGCAGTTCAAGCGAAGCCTGTTTGCCGGTTTTGCCACCGATGTGGGCGGCAAGACCTCGCACACGGCGATTGTGGCGCGCAGCATGGACATTCCAGCGGTGGTGGGCGCGCGCAGCGCCAGTCAGCTGATCAAGCAGGATGACTGGGTCATCATTGACGGCGACGCCGGCGTGCTGATTGTGGACCCGTCGCCCATCATCCTGGCCGAGTACGGCTTCAAGCAGCGCCAGGGCGAACTGGAGCGCGAGCGCCTGAACCGGCTCAAGCACACACTTGCGGTGACGCTTGATGGCCAGCCCATCGAGCTGCTGGCCAACATCGAAATGCCCGACGATACGCTGGGCGCCGTCAAGGTCGGCGCCGTGGGGGTGGGGCTGTTTCGGAGCGAATTCCTGTTCATGGGCCGCAGCGGAAAACTGCCCGATGAAAACGAGCAGTACCTGGCCTACCGTAAAGCCGTGGAAGGCATGCAGGGCCTGCCGGTCACCATTCGTACGGTGGACATCGGGTCGGACAAACCGCTGGACAAGCTCGCCGGCAAGGCGCAGGACCGTCACCTTAATCCGGCGCTGGGGCTGCGCGCCATCCGCTGGTGCCTGGCCGACCCGCCGATGTTCCTGACGCAGCTGCGCGCCATCTTGCGGGCGGCTGCCCATGGCCATGTCAACCTGCTGGTGCCGATGCTGGCTCATGGCAGCGAGATCCGCCAGACGCTGGCGCTGATTGGCCAGGCGCGGGCGCAGCTGGACAAAAAAGGCCTGGCCTACGGCCCGGTGCGGCTGGGTGCCATGATTGAAATTCCGGCAGCAGCCCTCTCGGTCAATCTGTTCCTCAGGTACTTTGACTTTTTGTCTATAGGCACCAACGACCTGATTCAGTACACGCTGGCGATAGACCGCGCGGACGAGCTGGTGGCGCATTTGTACGACCCGTGCCACCCGGCCGTGCTGCGCCTGATTGCCGACACGATTGCCGAATGCCAGCGCCAGGGCAAGGCGGTGAGTGTCTGCGGCGAGATGGCGGGCGACGTGAGCATGACGCGCTTGCTGCTGGGGCTGGGGCTGCGCAGCTTTTCGATGCACCCGTCACAGATCCTGGCGGTCAAGCAGCAGGTGCTGCGCTCCGACACCGGCAAGCTCGCACTCTGGGCCGCTGAAGTGCTGGCCAGCGAGGACCCGGCGGCATTGCTGCAGGCTTGAGCGCTTCGCACGTAAACTTCGATCTGCTTCTAAAAGCATAGCTGGCGGCGCGCTCGTCGTTGGTAGCCTGGGCGCCTGCTCGCAGCGTGGCCCGGGCGCATGGCAGCCGCCCCGAGGTGTGCAATGCCGAACCAGGCCCGGGTGTACCTGTGCTGCTGGCGGGCTGAACCGCAGCCGCCGGCAAGGTTTCGTGTTTTGGATTGGCAATCAGAGTGGGGATTTCATGCCTGTTTTTCGATTCAATGGCGCCAATTTCTTTTTAGAGTGCTGTATGGACCGGAGACAACTTTTACCAACAACCTGGCCCTGATCCGAATGCCTGAAAACAATTACCTCGTGCGCGCGCCACTGCTCGATCCGAAGCAAAAAGCCGTCGGCTACAAACTTTCATGGCAAAAGAAAGAGGGTGAAAGCAGCGACGAGGCGGACTTGCGCCAGCTCCTGGCCTTTGTCGCCGAACATGTGCCTGGCTCCAGCTTGGGCTTTCTGTTCCTGGATGCCGTTCCCGCCATGCTGTCCGCTGCGGCGCTGCAAATCCTGCCGCCTTCTAAAACCGTGCTGGTGTTGAACCGTGCCGACCTGGTGGACGAAAATCATGTTGCGCTGGCCGCCGCATTGCGCACGCGTGGTTTTGGACTGGCGCTGCGCGACCCAGACCTCGCCTGTCTGGAGCAAGATGAAACGCTGCTACCGCTTGTAACCCATGTGATGCTGAACGCGGGGCATCCGGAACAGGCGGCCATCGTCAAACTCGCCAAGACCAGGAAAGCCCCCTTGTCCGTGGTCGTCGACGGGTTTCCGGGGTGGCGGGAGTTTGATGCCTGCGCCCTCATGGGTTTGAACGGAATTGTTGGGAATCTCTGCTTCATGCCCCGCAAGCCGAATCCCGACGAAAAACCAAGCTCGCAAGCCATACTGATCCTGCAACTGATGCAGTTGGTCCAGGACAACGCGGACATACGCCATCTGGAGAAAATCCTGAACCTGGATTCAGCGATTTCGGAGAAGCTGCTGCATCACATGAACTCCGCCAGGTTTGGCCTGGACGGCCACATTGAGTCCATGCGTCAGGCCGTATCGATGCTGGGTTACAAGCCACTGTTCCGCTGGCTGTCGCTGTTGCTGGCCATGACCAGCAAATCAGGATTTTCTCCCGCCCTGCTGCAGGCTGCCATTGTGCGCGGACGATTCATCGAGTTGCTGGGCCAGGGCCTGCTTCACAAGAGCGAGGCCGAGAACCTGTTTGTCGTCGGCACTTTTTCGCTGCTGGACCAGCTATTGGGGATACCGGTCGACGAGGTGTTCAGCCAGGTGGTCTTGCCGGAAGCGGTCGCGCAGGCTCTGCGCTCGCGCGAAGGGGCGCTCGGGCCGTTTCTCTCGCTGGCCGAGGCGTGCGAGCGGGAGGATGGCGGCGCGGCAGCCCTGGCTGATGCCCTCTCCATGAATGCCGAGCGCGTCAACCAGGCCCACCTCGCCGCGCTGGCCTGGGCGCAAAACATCAAGTTTTGATGGGCGATGAAACAAATTTGTTGTCGGCAACAACTTTGTTTCTGAAGCCCGAACAAGGGGGGTGATTGGAGGGGCGCTTGATCGACCGGGTTTTTGCCCAACTGGAGTTTTCGAGTCTGCCGTCCACCCGCACTGACATCAAGACTTGGCCGTGCTGCGTGCGTGCCAGGATGCTGCCTGAAGCGCGCAAAGCTTAACGAGGGCCAGCGCCGCGTGTGCCCAGCACCGCCGCGCCCATGATCATCAAGGCCGCCAGGCCAATGCTCCAGCTCAGCGGGCGGCCGCTGACCAGCATTAAGAGCGCCGTCGAGCCCAGCGGTGTCAGGTAGCTCAGCACGCCGATCTGCCGGGCGTCGCCCCGCTTGAGCGCTTTGTCCCACAGAAAAAATGCGCCACCCAGCGGCCCCAGTCCCATCACGGCCAGCAGCAGCCAGTCTTGCCCCGACAACGCCACCGATGGCTCCAGCGCCCAGTGGCACAGCAGCGACAGCACGCCCGACACCAGCCCGAACAGGCCGATCGCCGCCGTTGGAAACGGCTTGACGCGCTGGGTCAGCAGCGAATAGCTGGCCCAGATGAAAGCGGACGCCAGCGCCGGCACAAATCCCCATGACCAGCCGCCGCCCGCAGCACCGTTGCTGGCGCCCAGGATGGCAATCGCCGCGCCGGCAAACCCGAGCAGTGCCGCCGCCACATGCCGGGCGCGCAACTGCACGCCGGCCAGAAACAGCGGCGCCAGCACCACCATGAACAGCGGCCACAGGTAATTGACCAGGTTCGCCTCGACCGGCGGCGCGTGGCGCAGCGCGATGAACAGCAGGAAGTGAAAGCCAAACAGCCCGTACACGCCCAGCGCCAGGGTACTGCCCGGAATCTTCCATTGCCGCCTGTCTTTGAGGACAAAGGGCAGCGCCAGCAGGCTGCCCAGCAGCAGCGCCACGCCGGTCAGCAGAAAAGGCGGAATGTGCTGCAGCGACACGCCGAGCGAGGCGAGACCGGCCCACAGTGTGATGGCGCCCAGCGCGTATAAATTGGCTTGCATGTGCGTCGCGCTAGCCCAGTGGTTTCAGCAACTCCGCCACATCGCTCTCGCTGAACAGCGGCTGCTTGCGCGCGACCGAGCCGCTGTACATGCTCTCGGCCAGCGCGGCTTTGCGCTCCTGCAGTGCCAGGATGCGCTCTTCAATCGTGCCCTGGGCCACCAGCTTGTAGACGAAGACCTGGTTTTTTTGCCCGATGCGGTGGGCGCGGTCGGTGGCCTGGTTTTCGGCGGCCGGGTTCCACCACGGGTCGTAGTGAATCACGGTGTCGGCCTGCGGCAGGTTCAGGCCCACGCCGCCGGCTTTCAGGCTGATCAGGAATAGCGGCACCTGGCCCGAGGTGAAGCGCTCAATGATCTCGTCGCGCTTTTGCGACTGGCCGGTGAGCTTGACCCACGGCAGGCCGCGCGCCTTGAGCTCGTCCTCGATCAGCGACAGCATGCTGGTGAACGACGAGAACAGCAGCACGCGCCGGCCCTCGGCCAGCATTTCGGGCAGCAGTTCCATCAGGTGCTCCAGCTTGGCCGACTGCTTGACCTTTTTGGCCGACGCCAGCGGCAGCAGGCGCGGGTCGCAGCACACCTGGCGCAGCTTGAGCAGGGCGTCCAGAATCTGGATCTGCGACTTGGCCAGGCCCTTGCTGGCCAGTGCATCGCGCACCGCTTTTTCGGTGCTCAGTCGAATGGTTTCGTACAGGTCGGCCTGCTTGCCTGTGAGCTCGATGCTGGAGATGCTCTCGATCTTGTCGGGCAGCTCGGTCGCTACCTCGCGCTTGGTGCGCCTCAGCATGAAGGGCGTGATGCGGCGGCGCAATTGGGCCAGCCGCTCGACATCCCCCTGTTTTTCGATGGGGCTGCGAAACAAGTCCTTGAAGCGGGCCTGGCTGCCCAGAAAGCCGGGCATCAGGAAGTGGAACAGGCTCCACAACTCGCCCAGGTGGTTTTCCATCGGCGTGCCCGACAGGCACAGACGGTGCTGCGCTTGCAGCGCGCTCACCACCTGCGCGGCATGGGTGCTGGCGTTTTTGATGTTCTGCGCCTCGTCCAGTACCACCAGGTGCCAGGGCTGCTCCAGCCAGCGCTCACGGTCGCGCTGCAGCAGCGAGTAGGGCACGATCACCAGGTCGTGCGCGGCCATCTGGTCGGCCGATTCGTGGCGCTCCTTGCCGTGCAGCACCAGGGTGCGCAGACCGGGCGTGAAGCGCTCGGCCTCGCGTCGCCAGTTGCCCATCAGGCTCACGGGCGCGACGATCAGGGCCGGGTGGGTCAGGCGCCCGGCCTGTTTTTCGACCAGCACATGGGCCAATGTCTGCAGGGTTTTGCCCAGACCCATGTCGTCGGCCAAAATGCCGCTCAGGCCGTGTTGGCGCAGAAACTGCAGCCAGTTCAGGCCCTGCTGCTGGTAGGGGCGCAGGCTGGCGGCCAGGCCGGCCGGCACGGGCACTTCGGGCAACCCGGCGTGGCCGGTGAGCTGCTGCACCAGGTCCGTCAGCATCTGGGCGCCGTCCCACACCGCGCCTTCGCCCAGCGCCGCACCGGTGCGCAGCGCGTCCAGACGCGAGAGCTTGAGGCTGTCGCCCGAAAAATCATGGGCCCGGTCGCCCACCAACTCCAGCAGCGCGGCCATCCAGGGCTTGAGCGCGTCGGTCGGCAGGCGTATGAAGCCGCTGCCGTCCGGCGCGCGCAAATACACAAAGGGCGGCAGGCGGGGCTGGCCGGTGGCCGGGTCCGGCGCGCTGGTGGCCGCTGCCGCAATCAGGTCGGGCAGCCAGGGCAGGATGTTGTGGCGCTGGCCGTTGATTTCCATGCCCAGCGACAGGTCAAACCACGGAGAGGTGGCCTCGTCGTCACCCTGCGGCTGCAGTTGCACGTCCAGGGTGTCTGCGTGCGTGATCCAGTCCGTCAGGGCCGCATCCAGCGTGACCACAAAGCCGGCGTCGCGCAGCACTGAAAAGTCGTTGTCGGCCCAGTGCAGCCAGTCTTGCTGCGAGACGTCGCCCGGAATGCCGAACAGCCCGCCGTCCGTGGCCATCAGTCCCAGGTCCATCAGGCGGGTGATGGCGTCGAGTTCAGCTTCGGCGTCGCGCTGCAGCAAGATGCGGCCCTCGGGTCCGTCGATCAGCACCGACAGGCCCTGGCCCGCCCACCAGCCGCGATGCCCCTGGTAGTCAAAGCGCAATTGCGCCTGAATCAATCCCCGGTAGGGGGCATCCTGGGGCGTGTTGGGCGACAGGTGCACGCAGGCCTGGGGCGTGATGCCCTGCAGTTTGGCGATGCTGTGCAGCATGGGCGGCAGCGGCAAAGGCCCGAGTCGCTGCATCAGGTGGACCTGGTGCTTTTGCAGGGCAGAAGGTTTGAGTGGCGGGGCATTGAGCAGGACCGCCAGCTGACTGTCCGCCATGCCGGGCGTTTGCACCGGTCCGCACAGGCCATTTTCGGCATCCAGGTACAGCGGCGGGCTGTTCAGGCACAGGATGGCGCCGGGGCCAAGGCGCGTGCCTGGTGCCGCCGGTGCCAGTCTGGCGCGCAAGGCCCAGCCGGACTCTGCGGCGTACGGGCTGGGCATTTCCTGCCAGTGCCAGTCCAGCGCCTGGGGTGGGCCCCACTGCAGGGCGGCGCCGGCATTTCCTTTGCTGTCTTCCAGAAACAGGCGGCCGGTGCTGGCGGCTTGTTCAAGCGCCACATGGCTCGCCTGACCGTCCAGCAAGACGCTGGCGCTGAAGCTGTAGGCCCAGTAGTGGCCGCCGCTGTCGGGCATGGCCCGCAGCAGTTGCAGCACGTAGCGGTCGGCGTCGCTGGCCTGGTCGTACACCGCCAGGCCCGGGCGGGGCGGCGTGCGAATGGCTTTGCCCTTGGTCCAGCCGCCGTTGGCTTTGACTGAAGACACCACGGCCTCCAGCTTCAGCTGGGGCCTGGGTCCGGGGCTGCCCATCACGCCAAGCAGGTACAGATACTGCGGTGCGCGACCTGGCTTGTGCATACCGTCTGTGGCGGGCGCGGACGGCGCGCTGGCCAGGTCCATCGCCTCGCACCACCGCAGCAACTGGGCTTCGGCTTCCATCCGGGCGATGTTCTCGGCGCGGGCCCGGGCGTCCAGCCTGGCGGCTTCGAGTTGCTCGGGGCTGGGCGGCGTGCGCGCCAAGGTGGGCGACCCGTTGCGGCCCATGATCTGCAGGCCCTGGTAGGCCGCCTTGATCATCAGCGCCACGCCGTGTTTGCACTGGTGGCCCACCGGGCAGCTGCACTGGCTGTCCCAGTAGTCGACCGCACCCTGGGGCGTCAGCGCCATTTCGATGGACAGCTCGTAAGGCTGGCGCTGGCTGCCCTGCACTTCACCGAGCAGCAGCCAGCCTTCGCCCTCGGGCTCGATCTGCAGATCCAGCACTTTCTGGTCGCGGTAAAGCATCAGGCCGCGCGCCCAGGCACCGGCCTCGGCCATTGGTTCGAGTGAATGGGGGTTGAACCACGGGCCTGGGTTCATGGGCGGGTTGTGCATAAAATCGGGCTTAAGCCCATGTCTGATGGGCGTGAGTAGCTATTGAAAGTGTAGTAAAAATAAGACGGTCAGGTGCCCGAACCCGCCGCCAGCACATGCCCGGCCTGCTGGTCGGCGTGGTAGCTGGAGCGCACCATGGCGCCGACAGCGGCATGGCTGAATCCCATCTCGTAGGCCCTGGCTTCAAACATCTTGAAGGTGTCCGGATGCACATAGCGGCGTACCGGCAGGTGGGAAGTGGAGGGCGCCAGGTACTGGCCAATCGTCAGCATGTTGATGCCGTGGTCGCGCATGTCCTGCATGACCTGCAGGATTTCCTCGTC
>NZ_JAUXNA010000394.1 GCF_030682935.1 Polaromonas sp. | reverse complement strand
ATGTGTCGCTGACCGTGGAAAAGGGCGAAGTGGTCGGCCTGCTGGGCCCCAATGGCGCGGGCAAGACCACCTCGTTCTACATGATCGTGGGCCTGGTGCGTGCCGACGCCGGTGAAATTTCCATCGACGGCCAGCCGATCGAGCACATGCCGATTCACCAGCGCGCCCGGCTGGGGCTGAGCTACCTGCCGCAGGAAGCCTCGATTTTCCGCAAGCTCACGGTGGAGCAAAACGTGCGCGCCGTGCTCGAATTGCAGCAGGACGACGCGGGCAAGCCGCTCGGCCAGGCCGAAATCGACCAGCGGCTCAATGCCTTGCTGAAAGATCTGCGGGTCGACCATTTGCGCGACTCGCCCGCGCCTGCGCTGTCAGGCGGCGAGCGCCGCCGCGTCGAGATTGCGCGCGCACTGGCAACCCAGCCGCGCTTTATTTTGCTCGACGAGCCCTTTGCCGGCATTGACCCGATTGCCGTGATCGAGATCCAGCGCATCATCGGTTTTCTGAAAGCGCGCGGCATTGGCGTGCTGATCACCGACCACAACGTGCGTGAAACGCTGGGCATTTGCGACCACGCCTACATCATCAGTGACGGCCATGTGCTGGCCAATGGCACCCCGTCCGAGATCGTGGACAACGCCGATGTTCGCCGCGTTTACCTCGGCGAACACTTCAAAATGTAATGACTCCCCCCCGTTGCTTGCTCACTTCGTGTAGCCGCCTCCCCCCTCAGGGGGCCGTCACCTGCGGCCCGGCAAAGCCGGTTCCGCGGCGCGTGCTTGCCAGATGCGCGAACACCCTTCCCCGCTCGTGCAAGTACCGGCCGCGGAACTGGCTTCGCCAGGCCGCAGGCGGGGCGGCCCCCTCGGGGGGCAGCGAACCACACGCAGTGGGGAGCGTGGGGGCAGCATGAAGCAAGGCCTTTCCCTTCGCGTCTCGCAGCACCTGGCGCTCACGCCCCAGCTGCAGCAGTCGATTCGCCTGCTGCAGCTGTCCACGCTGGAGCTGAGCCAGGAAGTCGAGCAGATGCTTGATGAAAACCCGTTTCTGGAAATGGCTGAAGAGGCCGCCGTGCGCGAGGACTTTGGCCTGGAGCAGACCGATACGCCGGTCAGTCAGGACAACCGCGAGTTTGAGTCTGCTACTGTTTCAATAGCTTCTGGTGCAGATGGGACACTGGCTGCAGGCCAGAATGACTCCGAATCCAGCGCCGAGTCCAGCCAGGAGCCCACGCTGGAAGAAAGCTGGGAAGGCGACGGCTCGGTCGAGTCCTCGCCCGACGACAGCGAGTGGGGCGGCGACGCGCCCGCCCGCAAGAACAACCTCGACGACAGCGACGCCGAAGCCTCCGACCTGGCCGGTGCCCACGAGACGCTGCAGGACCATTTGCACCGGCAGGCGCTCGGCCTGCGCCTGTCCGAGGTGGACCGTGCGGCGCTGCATTTCCTGATTGAGTCGCTCAATGACGACGGCTACCTCGAAGACAGCCTGGCCTCGCTGGCCGCAGGCCTGGCCGGCAGCGATCTGGAGCAGACCGAGGAACTGGAGCAGCATTTCGCCATGGCCCTGAAACTGCTGCAGCACATGGAGCCGGCCGGTGTGGGCGCGCGCCACCTGGCCGAGTGCCTGAGCCTGCAGCTGCGCGATGCCGATCCGTGCATTGAAACCCGTGCCGCCCTGGCCATGTGCAAGCAGCCCATGGAATTGCTGGCCAAGCGCGATGTCAAGCGCCTGTCGCACCTGTGCGGTTTTGCGGAGGACGTGATCAAGGGCGCCATCGCCGTGATTGCGCGGCTCGACCCCAAGCCCGGGCGCCGCTTTGTCAATGTCGAGCGCAACCTCATCGTGCCCGACGTCATCGTCGTCCAATCGGGCCGGGGCTTCAAGGTCTCGCTCAACCGCGAGGTCATGCCCCGCCTGCGTGTGCAGGACATGTATGCCAATGCGCTCAAGCAGCACAAGGGCCAGGGCGGGCAGGCGCTGCAGCAGCGGCTGCAGGAAGCGCGCTGGTTCATCAAGAACATCCAGCAGCGCTTTGACACCATCCTGCGCGTGAGCAGCGCGATTGTGGAGCGGCAAAAGAATTTCTTCACCCACGGCGAGCTGGCCATGCGCCCGCTGGTGCTGCGCGAAATTGCCGACGAGCTGGGGCTGCACGAGTCCACCATCTCGCGCGTCACCACGGCCAAGTACATGAGCACGCCGTTCGGCACCTTCGAGCTCAAATACTTCTTTGGCTCGGCGCTGGGCACCGAAACCGGCGGCAATGCTTCCAGCACGGCGGTGCGGGCGCTCATCAAGCAGTTTGTCGCGTCGGAAAGCGCCAAAAAGCCGCTCAGCGACAATCAGATTTCCGAAATGCTCAAGGAGCAAGGCATTGAATGCGCGCGCCGCACCGTGGCCAAGTACCGGGAAGCCCTGCGGATTGCGCCCGCCAGCCTGCGCAAGGCCTTGTGAATGTCGCCCCCACGGTCGTTCGCTTCGCGTAACTCCCTGCCCCCCGAGGGGGCCGCTGCGCCTGCGGTCTGGCAAAGCCAGTCCCGCGGCCCCTTTTTGAACACTATTTATCCGTTCGCCCTGATGTGGCCAAGGGTTCTACCCAACAAAGCGGCGGATCTTCACGATCAGCCCAGCATAGTGACATAACTTATGAACCAACTCCAACTCTTCCTCCCCTGCGCCGCCGGCGTCGAAGCCCTGCTGGCCACCGAAGTCCAGCGCATCACCGGCACACAGGGCAAAGCCTGGCGCGCCGGCGTGCAGCTGCAGGGCTCCTGGCGCGACGCGATGAAGCTCAACCTGCACAGCCGCCTGGCCCAGCGCGTGCTGATCGAGCTGCAGCACAGCCCCTACCGCAGCGAGCAGGACCTCTACAACGCGGCGGCCAGCGTGGCCTGGGAAATCTGGTTTACGCCCAAGCAGACCTTCAAGGTCGAGATCACGGCGCAGCACAGCCCTCTGACCAGCCTGAACTTTGCGGCGCTCAAGGTCAAGGACGCGATTGCCGACCGCTTTCGGGCCAAGTACGACGTGCGCCCCGATGTCGACACCCACTGGCCCGACGTGCGCGTGTATGTGCACCTGACCACCGATACCGTCACGATTTACATCGACACCTCGGGCGAGCCGCTGTTCAAGCGCGGCTGGCGCGAAGACAAGGGCGACGCCCCGCTCAAGGAAACCCTGGCCGCCGCCATGATTGCCGCCAGCGGCTGGGACCAGCTGTGCAAGCAAGGCGTGCCGCTGTACGACCCCTGCTGCGGCTCGGGCACCATCGCCATCGAGGCCGCGCAGATTGCCTGCAACATCGCGCCCGGCATCAACCGCAAGTTTGCCTTCCAGAAGTATTTGCCGTTTCAGGGCCATGTCTGGGAAGGCCTGCTCGACCAGGCCGAAGCCGCCATCACCGAGCCCACGGCGCCCGTGTTTGGCAGCGATGTCTCGTTCCGCATGGTGGACTTTGCCGAGCGCAATGCCGAACGCGCCGGTGTGGCCAACGCCGTGCAGTTTCGCGGCGGCGACGCGCTGCAGCGCATGCCGCCCGCGCCCACCGGCGTGATGCTGGTGAATCCGCCGTATGGCGAGCGGATCGATGTCGCGGGCGTAGCCGGTATTTCGGGTGTTCAGAGCCGCCATCAGCGCGACGAACGCGGCCAGAACGTCGATGACTTTGGCCAGCCGCTGCGCCGCCCCGAGGTGGCTGCCGACACCCCGCGCGACCGCTCCGCCAACCCCGGGCGCGAACAGGCGCAGGACGCCTGGGGCGAAGAAGCCTCCGACTTCTTTCCGCAGCTGGCAGCGCACTGGAAGAAGCACTACGCCGGCTGGACCGCCCACATCCTGACGCCAGACCTCAAGCTGCCCAGCAAGATGCGCCTCAAGGAATCGCGCCGCGTGCCGATGTGGAACGGCCCGATTGAATGCCGGCTGTTCCGTTTTGACATGGTGGCCGGATCGGCGCGCGGCAAGCCGGCGGATCAGGCGGCTGACCAGGCGGCCACGCCACGCCGTGACGACTAAAGAACGCCAGCCCATCGTGCTGGACACCAACATCGTGCTCGATGTGTTTGTGTTCAACGATGTGGCGGCGCAGCCGCTAAAGGTAGCGCTGGATGCCGGCGCGCTCGACTGGATCGCCACGCAAGCCATGCGCGACGAACTGGCGCGCGTGCTGGCCTACCCCCAAATCATGCCGCGCCTGGTTTTTTACCAAATGACTGCGGAGCATGTGCTGGCGCAATTTGACCGCCACACCCGCCTGCTGGCGGTGGCCGTCAAAGCCCGCCTGACCTGCAGCGACCCCGACGACCAGAAGTTCATAGACCTGGCCGTGGCCGGCCAAGCCCTGCTGCTGAGCAAGGACAGGCATCTGCTTTCGATGTCAAAAAGGCTGATAGCCTATGGTGTTCGGGCGCAGGCAGCTATTTAATTTATAGCGTCATGGCTTGGGTTCAGCCCCGCCGCCGTGCCGCGCTGCATGTTCACCCGCTGCAGCAGCACCAGCCCGATGACAAAAAAGCTGCCGGTCGCCAGGATCGCCAGCCGGTGGTTGTTGTGGGTGAGCCAGGTCACCAGGCCGTAGGTGATGGGACCGATGATGGCGGCCAGGCGCACGGCAAAGGTCCACAGGCCAAAAAACTCCGCCAGCCGCGCCGCCGGAATCAGCGTGCCGGCCATGGCCCGGCCACCGCTTTGCGACGAACCCATGGCCAGGCCCGCCAGCGTGGCGGCCAGCCAGAACATGGCGCGCGTTTCGGTGAACGCGGCAATCAGCACCATCCCGATCCAGACCAGCAGCGTCGCGGCCAGCGCGCGTTTGTGGCCCATGCGGTCCTGCCAGTAGCCAAACGCAAACGCGCCGACCGCCGCCGCGATGTTGACGACAAACACCAGCGCCATCGTCTCGCTCTGCGAGAACTTCATCGCCTGGTCGGCATACACCGCCGCCAGCGCAATCACCACGGCAATGCCCGCCTGGTAAAACACCGCGCACAGCAGCAGGCGCCTGAAGTCGGTGTAGGGCTGCGCCTGCTGCCAGCTGCCCACCAGTGCGGCCCATGCAGAGGTTTGGGCGTGCGCCGCAGCGCGCTGCGGCCGGGCGCGTTCCCTGAGCAGCGCAAACGTGACCAGCGCGGCCGCGCCATACACCGCTGCCGTGATCAGCATCGTGACCGGCACAAAATCCGTCGCCGCCTGCCCCTGCGCTTGCGCGTGCAATACATAGGCCAGGCACAGGCCCAGCGACAGCATGCCGCCGAAGTAGCCAAAGCTCCAGCCCCAGCCCGACACCTTGCCCATCGCCTCATGGCGCGCCAGCTCGGGCAGAAAAGCCGCCGTCAGCGACTCGCCCACCGAATAAAAAAAGTTGGACAGCACAATCGCCGCCACCGCCAGCCACAAGTCGCCGCGCCCCGTCAGCGCCAGCGCCGCCGTGGTCGCCACGCAGGCCACCGTCGCCACCATCAGCAGGCGGCGCTTGGCCGCGTGCGCGTCGGCCCATGCGCCCAGGGCGGGCATCAGCACCAGCACCAGCAGGTTGGATGCCGACAGCGCCAGCGTCCAGGCCAGCGTGCCCCATGCGGCCCCGTTGGCCACCACGCCAATGAAATACACATTGAACACCGCCGTGAGCACCACGGTGGTGTAGCCCGAGTTGGCAAAGTCGTACATGGCCCAGCCAAAGACTTCCCGCTTGGCCACGCCGGGCTTGAGTGCTGCGCTGTCAAAAATCGCCATGGTGCTTTCTTTCTGGATAAGGGTCGGCAAGTGTGCGGCAGATGGTAACGCCAGTTTAAGCATCAAATCAGGCGATAGTCCAATGAAATCAAGCGTAATATGCTATTTAATTCATAGCAATCCTCGTGCCTGTGGTGGCGCAGCAGGCTGTCCCCGCGCTGCCGCTGACGCGGCGCCGCAGCCACGTCATCACGCAGGCGAAAGCCGTGCGCGCTGGCGGGCGGGCAATCCATGCGGCTGAAACGGCGCGGCAGATACACTCTTGCATCATAAGAGCCTCATGGGAGGCTCAGGACTGCACCCTTATGACGACATCATCCCTTCCCCCTGTCACCCTCGTTACCTCCGCCGATACGCCGTGGATGGAAACCGAAGACTTCGACGAGCTCGACGCCATCCTGGACGAGCTGCGCAGCCGCTACGACGAAACGCCGCAGTGGGAATTCTGCGAAGGCTTCATGGCCGCCGTGATCTGCTCGCGCCGCCCGATTGCCGCCGGGGAATACCTGTCGGTGCTGCTGGGCACGCCCGCCGAAGGCGAAGAGGCCGATGAGGAAAGCGGCTCGTTTGCCAGCGATGAACAACGCGAACGCTTTCTGGCCCTGTGGAACCAGCGCTGGAACGAAGTGGTGACCGCGCTCGACGCCGAAGTGAACTCACTCGAAGACGATGCCTGCTACCACCCCGAGGTCATGGACATTCGCGGCGCCGTGGCCGACATGCCGCCCGAAGAGCAGGCCGCTTTCAAGGACGAAGACCTGCCGGCCTTTGCCCAGGTCTGGGCGCTGGGTTTCATGTTTGCCGTGGAAAGCTGGCCCGACGAGTGGATGGCGCCACGCGACAAGGACGCCGCCAAATGGCTGGACGGCGCGCTGCAGGCCATCGTGGCCATGACCGAAGACGACACCGGCCCGTTGGAAGTGTCGCCGTTGAGCGAAGAAGGCACGCCCAGCACCAGCATCGCCCGGCTCAACGCCTTCGGCGAAGCGATCTGGGCCGTGTACGACCTGCGCGAGCTGTGGAAAACCATGGGCCCCAAGGTCGAAACCATCCGCAAGGAAGCCACGCCGGGGCGCAATGATCCTTGCGCTTGCGGGAGCGGGAAGAAATACAAGAAGTGTTGCGGGGCGTGAAGCGTCTGGGGTGCTGAAAACCAGGCTTGAGTGCTTCTGATTTTGTAGCGGCTGGTGCCCGTTCAGGCAGGGCTATCGCATCTAGATCAAGACCCCTCTGAGAACGGTCTCCATGTAGGCCTGATCCCAGCCTGCGCGCCGACGTTTGCCCTGCATCCCGAGTTTTTAGTTGTTTCCTGCTTGAGCTGGGTCAGCGCCATGCGCCGTATGCAAGCGAGATTGGCTGGCGCATTGTCTTTGCGCACCTGACAGGCATCTGTCGGTCATGCCAACGCAGCAGCAGCGTGACCGCCGTGGGGCTGCTCATGAGCGTGGCGCGCAGTGCACGGCAGCACGCGCGATTTTTTAAAACCGGGCATGAATAGGCGCGCCATTCACTTCAAAACGGCGCAATGCAAAGCCATCGCGCCAGCGGCTTTGTGGATTCATACGGATTTCTCCTTGTTTGAGTGCGTTTTGGCGCGGGCACAAGCAGAGGCCAGAGCCCTGCCACGGTCGCTCCTGTCAGTTGACGTCTGGCTGTAATTTTGCCTTCGCATGCCAAGAGTCTGCTCGCGGTCTTCGGTGTCACAATTCCCGCTGCGTGACAACTACGCGTTGTTGCATTCCCGGCCCTTTCCATCCTTGAGGACGCCTGACACCGTGCATCCAATTCGACCCATTGATCCCGTCATCACGTTTCGCAATAGCCAGGGAGAGGCCGTACGCGGCACTCTGACCAACGTGCAGCGCCGCTCGCTGGTCGTGGAAATCTACAACCCGTACTCGATCGTCCAGGTCAGCGAGGTGCTCAGCGACCTCAATGTTCGCTCGGGAGAGCGGAGCATCTACAAAGGCAAGGCGGTGGTGACCAGCTTGCTCAATACCGGGCTGATGGCGGTGGTGTCGGTGGTGCTGATCGACGAGTGGTCTGACCTGAATGTCGTGCGCGGGGACTTGTCACGCGTGGCCGACGAGGCGCAGCGCTTTGTTGAGGACTGGGAGAGCCGTTTTCGTATTGGACGCAGCTATCAGGTGGCGATCAGCGAGTTCCGCGCCTTCCTTGCAGAAACGGCGCGATGGGCCGATCAGGCCGACATGTCCGATGTCCTGCCGCGCGATGCGGATGGACGAATCCGGGCAGACGTGTTTCATGATCTTGCCAAACCGATCATGCAAAAAGGCAACGAGTACTTTATCTGGCTACAGGAAGAGGGATGCTTGGTCCAGCCCGAGGATTCGGTAGTCCACCGCAACTTCGCGCAGACTGCGCTGCACCCGCTGCTGCTGCGCGCACCATTTGTCTACCGCACCTTTGCCAAGCCCTTGGGCTACGCGGGCGACTATGAAATGGTTAATCAGATCATTGGTGATCCGCGCCAGGGCAACAGCACCTACTTTCAGATCATCAACTCGTTCTTTCTGAAGGCGGCGGTGGCGGAGGCGCACCGCAACCGTATTGATATTCTGGTCGATTACCTGATGAAGGCCGCCGCCACGGCACAGGCCCAAGGCCGACAGGTCAATATCCTCAACGTTGGCTGTGGCCCGGCTGTTGAGATTCAGCGCTTCATCGAACAGCACCCCAACCCCGACTCAATTGCCTTTACCTTGATGGATTTCAGCGAAGTAACGCTGGACTACACCAAGGCGCGCATCCAGGAGGTGAGCGAACGCACAGGCAAGAAAGTGGCAGTCAAATATGTGAATGAATCGGTGCATCAGCTGCTAAAGCGCGCGTCAAGGCGCGATGACCTGCTGCAGGATACGACCTTTGATTTTGTTTACTGCGCCGGCCTGTTTGACTACCTTTCGGACAAAGTCTGCTCGCGCCTTTTGCAGTATTTTGTCAGCCGTACCAGCTTTGGCGGCACGGTGATGGTGACGAACGTGCATGCCCGCAACCCGCACAAGAACGTGATGGAACACCTGCTCGAATGGCATTTGATCTACCGCGATGAAGCCAGCTTTGCGGCCGTGCTGCCCGAGCCGCGTGACAACACGCGCCTTTTTACCGATGAAACGGGCGTCAATATTTTTGCCGAGTTCCAGGTTCCCAAACCTGTCTGAATGATCAGCAACATTGTGCGGCGCGAAAAATACGGTCCTTACCACCTGGAGATGAGCGATTTCCGCCTGGCCTACAGCAAGGCGGGCGCAATCGTCTCGGTGGTCTTGGTGATGTTCGGTGCAGGACTGGACTATTCAATCTATCCAGCACATTTTGCTGAATTTGCATTGGCACGTGTAGTTACGTCAGCGTTGACATTACTGGTGCTCTGGCTCCTGAGCCGCTCTTCCCTGGGTCAAAAAAACGTCCCCGCACTCACGCTGCTCTGGCTAGCGTTGCCGCAGATCATGATTTCTTGGATGATTTGGCAAACCGACGGGGTGGAGTCGATCTATTTTGTAGGTTTGCACTTGGCCTTATATGCCACAGGGATCATTTTGCCCATCGGTTTTTTGGAGAATGTAGGCTTCGGCTTGTTCACTTATCTGCTTTATTTCCTCGCGTGTTACTGGCACCCTCAAGGCTTGGAAAACACCAACCGATTTGTCGGTGTATCGCTGTTTATCTTGTTCTCAGCCTCGGTAAGTGCTTTTTGCACCTATTTTAACGAACGCGGTCGCCTGAATGTGTTCCGTTTGCAGCATCAAGTTGCCGAGAAAAACATTGCCCTGGAAAGGGCCAACGAGGTTATGGCTGAAACCAACGCCGCCCTCGCCGAAGTCAAAGGCCAATTGATCCAGCGCGAAAAAATGGCGGCCCTGGGCACCTTGTCGGCGGGTTTGCTGCACGAGGTCAACAACCCGGTGAACTACAGCCTGATGGCGATCAACATGGCCTTGATGGACCCGGCTGCGGCGCAAAGCACCGACCTCAGGGAGAGCCTGACCGACGCGCGCGAGGGCATGCAGCGCGTGCAAAACATCGTGTCTGACCTCAAAACCTTTGCCTACCAAAAGCAGGGCGTTGACAGCGAGCGCCTGTTTCTGCTCGAAAAGGCCATTCAGTCGGCCCTGCGCCTGACCAGCTTTGAACTCAAGGGCGTGGCGGTGGAGCTTGCGCTGCCGCAAGACACCCATGTGCTGGGCGATGAGCCGGCCCTGATTGGCGTGCTGATCAACCTGCTGAGCAATGCCGCGCTGGCGCTGGCAGGCGCGGGGCGCGAGCAGCCGCGCATTTCCCTGCGCGCCGAACACCGCAACGGGCGGCTCTGGCTGGCGGTGCGCGACAACGGCACCGGCATTGCGCCCGAGAATATTGGCCGCGTGCTGGAGCCCTTCTTCACCACCCGCGATGTGGGCGCCGGCCTGGGCCTGGGGCTGAGCATGAGCTATGGCATCATCCAGCGCCACGGCGGCCTGCTGTTGGTCAGCAGCGAGTTCGGCGCGTGGACCGAGTTTTCCCTTGACCTGGCGACGCCCCAGCCCTGAACGACTGCCATGTCCCTGCCCCAAGTTCCCCAAGCCCTTCAATTCCCCCAGGACGCCCGCGTGATCCTGTACGTTGACGACGAGCCCCAGGCGTGCAAGTGGTTTGCCCGCCTGTTCGGTGGTGAATTTGCCATTCTCACGGCCGGCGGCGCTGATGAGGCGCTGCTGGCGCTGCGCGAGCGCGGCCCGGAAATCGCGGTGCTGGTGACCGACTACCGCATGCCAGGCCGCGATGGCCTGGCCTTGCTGAGCGCGGCCCAGCGCGACCACCGGCATGTCGTGCGGCTGCTGGCCACGGCCTATGCCGAAAAAGACGTGGCGGTCGCGGCCATCAACCAGGGCCGGGTGATGCGAATCCTGGAAAAGCCGTTGGACGATACACAGGTGCGCGAAGGACTTCGCGAAGCCCTGGACATCTACCGCCAGCGCGAGCGCGAGCATTCCCTGGTTGAAGGCCGGGCCGCCGCGATGCGCGAGACGCTGGGCTTTCTGGCGCACGAGTTGAACACGCCGCTGGCGACCGTGCTGGGCTACATGGAGGCGCTCAAGGACCGGCACCGCGCCCCTGCCCCGGATGCAGCGCCTGGCTTCGCACAGATCGCTGAAAAACGCGCTGGCGATACGCTCGCGATGATCGAGGCGGCCGAGCGCCGGGCGCTGTACGCGATGTCGCTGGTAGCCACCTTTGTGCAGTCCGCGCGCGACGCCTATCCGGGTGCCGTGACGGCGCCACTGCCGGCGAGCAGCCTGGTGAACGCGCTGCTCAACGAGTATCCGTTCGAGGGCGACGAGCGCGCCTGGGTCCGCTGCGATCTGACTGCCGATTTTTTTCTGCCGGGGCAGCGCGACCTGCTTTACCTGGTGCTGTGTACCCTGACCAAAAACGCGCTGCTTGCCTTGCGCGGTGGCCCACAGCCGAGCTTGCGCATCACGCTGGAGAAGGGCGTGATGGCCCCGGACGGCGCGCCGCAAACGGCCATACGCTTCACCGACAATGGGCCGGGCATTGCGCCCGAAATTCTTGCGCGGCTGACGCGCGAGCCCGTGACCACGCGCGCCACGCAGGGCGGCAGCGGCATGGGGCTGCTGTTCTGCCGCCGCGTGGTGCAGTCCATGGGCGGGTTGATCGAGGTCTGCTCCGAGCCGGGCTGCGGCGCCAGCGTGACGCTGCTATTCAAATCTGACAACAACCTGGAAGGGGCTGAACCATGAGTCCAGACAAAATTCTTTTCGTGGACGACGAACCCATGGCACTCAAATACTTTGAGCGCCTGGTCAGTCCCCTGGCGCCCGTGATCACCGCGTCGTCGGTGGAGCAGGGCAAGGCTGTTTTGCGCGAGCGCGGCGGCGAGATTGCGGTGCTGGTGTCAGACCAGCGCATGCCCGGCGCCCGCGGCAACGAGCTGCTGGGCTACGCGCGCGAATTCCATCCGGGCATTGTGCGCATGCTGACCACGGCTTACTCGGAACTCGGCGAGGCGATCGAGCCCATCAACAGCGGCGAAATCTACCGCTACATCACCAAGCCATGGGACATGGGCAGCCTGCACGCCGACCTCAAAAATGCGCTGGAGCTGGCCAATCTGCGCAACGAGCGCGACCACCTGGTGCGCGAGAAGCTGCTGGTGCAGCAGCAACAACTGGTGGGCAGCCGACTGGCCAGCCTGACGATGCTGAGCGCCGGCGTGGTGCGCGGCGACAGCAGCGCGGCCATGCACCGCTATGCACGTGCTGCGCTGGCGGCGGGATGCAACGCGACGCCCACGCCCTGGCACCAATGGGATCACGCCGGCCTCTTGCAAGCCGAGGCGCAGCGCGGCATAGCCATTGCCCAGAGGCTGGGGCGCTGGCAGGCCGAGTTTGGCGACGACCGCACGCCCGGGGCCGCCTTTGCGCAGCTGGCGCGGGCGCTGGGCGCACAGGCGCAAGGTGCGGGCGTGCACCTGCCCTCGGCCGCGCCCCTGACCGCCTTGCTGGACGCCGCACCGGGCCAACTGCCGCAAGCCGTTGATACGGCCTGGCTGGCATGGCTGCTGTGGTGGAACGCGCCGGTTCAGGTCTTGTCAGAGGCGGGCGGGTGGACATTGCAAGCGCCTGCCGCCGGCTTGGCCGAGGCTGCGCTGCCGGCCGACTGGCTGGAGCGAATGATCGAGCAACTGGCGGAGCGATAGGCTGGCGCCCGCCAGCCAATGACCTGAGGCAAGGGCAGGCGCGGCTGGATGTGCCATGCTGCGAGGGTCAACACGCCAAGCGTCGGCCCCGGTCTGGCACAGGTTTCCTTGCAACCGAACCACAACTTTATGCGCCACCATCCCACTGCCCTCAAATTCCTCCAGCCCGGCTGGTTTGTCATTGTCATGGGCCTGTCGGGCCTGTCGCTGGCCTGGCACAGCGCGGTGCCGATTTTGGGCGACACGGCGGGCGCAGGGGCGATGGTGATTGGCGCGCTGGCGGCGCTGGTGTTCATGGTGCTGGCCGGGCTGTCGCTGCTGCGCTGGCAGCGTTATCCGCAGGCGCTGGCCGACGACCTCAAGCACCCGGTGCGTCATCCCCTGGTGGCGGCGCTGCCGGTTTCGCTGATGTTGCTGGCCACGGTGGCCACCGCGTTGACGGGGGTCAGTGCACCCGCCAAAGTGCTGTGGGTGTTGGGCTCGGCCTGGCAGCTCGGCGTGACGGTCTGGGCGCTGTCGCGCTGGCTCAAAGGCAACAAGGAAGGCGGCCTGGTGTGGCCCAGCCTGACGCCGCTGATGCTGATTCCGGTGGTGGGCAATGTGTTGCCGCCGCTGGCCGGCGTCGCGCTGGGTTTTCCGGCGTGGTCGGCGGCTCAGTTTGGCGTGGGCGTGCTGCTGTGGCCGGTGCTGCTCACGCTGCTGGCCGTGCGCGTGGGCGTAACGGGCATGTGGCCCGAGCGGCTGCTGCCCAGCACCTTCATCGCGGTGGCACCGCCGGCCGTGATCGGCCTGGCCGCGCTGCAACTGGGCGCGCCGCTGCTGGCCTGGGCCGCCTGGGGCATTGCGCTGTTTTTTCTGGCCTGGTCGGCCAGCATCTTCAAGCGTGCCATTTCGCAGCCGTTTAGCGTGACCTTCTGGGCGCTGTCGTTTCCGCTGGCGGCACTGGCCGCGCTGACGCTGCAGCTGGCGCCCCATGCCGCCCGCTGGTTTCAGCCGCTGGCCATGCTGGTGCTGGCGCTGGCCACGCTGGTCATTGCCGCGCTGTCGCTGGCCACCGTGAAGGGGCTGCGCGAAGGCACGCTGCTGGCGCCCGAGCCGGTCGCGATGATCACGCCGGCCAGCGCGGCGCCCGACCAGGCGACGCGGTAAGGCCTGCGCAATAAGGGGGTTATGGACGAGCGGGGAAAATCGCGCCGGACCGGGCCAGCCCAAGCGATGCGGCTTTTCGCTTGAAAATCCCGACCACAAAAAACACGCCAAATGGGATGAACGCCACCAGCACCAGCCGCACCGTCTCCAGGGCGGTGAGCAGGCCGACCGAGGCCGCACGCATCACCATGGCCAGGTAAACAAGAAATGCGGCGCCGTGCAGCGGCCCCATCAGCGTGACAAATTCAGGCATGCCCGCCATGCGCTTCAAGGGCACGGCCAGGCACACCAGAAGAATCAGCGTCGTCCCTTCGGCAAGGGACGCCCAGCGCAGCAAACGCAAGTTCAGCATTTTTCCCATCAGTGTTTGGGTGGTGCGCCTGCCGCCCTGGCGTTGGCATCCAGCCCCCCTTTGGCTTGCCACTCGGCAAAACCGCCCTGCAAAATGCGAACGTTGTCCCATCCGGCCACCCGCAGTGCAAAGCCCGCCTGGGCCGACAGCGAGCCGGTGTTGCAATAAATCAGCACCGGCTTGTTTTTGGGAATCTGGTTGCGCGCGGCCAGCACCTGGCGCCACTCGATGTTGACTGCGCCGGGAATGTGTTCCTTGGTGAACTGCGCTGCATCACGGGCGTCAATGAGCATCATTTTGGGGTACTCGTCCTTGGGGATTTGCTCGGGGAAAATGGTGGCGCCGCCATAGTCCACAAAGTCCAGATAGCCCGCCATCTCGTCGATGGCCGCAGCCTTGTTGTCGGCCCAGGCAGGCGCGCACAGCAGCAGGCTCAAACCCAGGCTCAAGGCCCAGCGTGAAGTTGTCTTTTTCATGATATCTCCAGTGTTGATGCTGGATCATATAAGCAATTGCGGATATATTGGGCAGCCAGAACGCCACCCTGCCAACGCCGAGGCGTGATTCGGCGCCAGCCACAGGCAAGAGGCCGATGGCCAGGCCCCGAAAATTGACAGCACAATAGAGGTAAGGACGAATGCGCGATGGCCGCTGCACCCGGCGCATTCAGCAAGCCCCACACACCCACAGTCGTCAAACCATGAATTTCCGGGATCAAAACTTTTCCGTGGCGGGCTACAAATACGGCACCGCGCCCAACGCTTTTCTGGTGCAGCAGGCGCACCGCTTGCCGGCCGCCTGGACGCCGGTACCCGCCAGTGCCGATGCCGTGGTGCTGACCGAGGTGCTGGCCTGGGAAGGTGAGATCCTGCTCGATGAAGGCCCCGGCCACCAGGGCCTGGCACATGTCACGCGCTGGCTGGGACAAGCGCAAGCGGGACGTGACGGCGCCTGAGCACGGGCCAACCCCACGCACCAACCACACCACGCACCAACAACCCGCACAATCAGCGCCATGAATCCACCCCTTATTCATCCATCGGCTTTGTTGCCCTCCAGCCCGTCGGCCCCGCCGGCACTGCGCTTGCTGCCCGACGACGACGCGCAGCGCGCCATGCTGCACAACGAGGTGCATGCCCGGCCCCCCGCGCGCATCCGCCTGCCGGCACTGGTGGTGTATGTGGCCGTGTTCAACGACGGTGTCACGCGTGAGCAGGAGTGCGCGCACCTGCGCCTGTTGCCGGGTCAGCAGGCGCTGGCCCTTGAAAGCCTGCACGGCAATTTTTTGCGCTTGCGTGGTGAGGGCTACACCGTCAAGTGGGAGCGCCACACCGAATTCAGCCGCTACGCCATCGTGCAGCCCTTGCCCGCGCATGCGCAGCTGGGCGCCTGTGACCCCGAACTGATGTCCTCCCTGGTGCTGACGCCCGAGTGGCTGCGCGGTATTCCGGGCCGCACCATTGCCGCGATCAAGCTGGCCATGGTGCATGGCGACCTGACGACGGTCGACGCCACGCTGGCGCAGGCCCGGGCCTGGTTTGGCGAGCACCCGGTGGTGGCCTCGGTCATGGGCAACGCAGGCCACTCGTGGGCCGTCACCGATTTCATGCTGCGCCCCAGCGGCTTTGAGCGCATGCTGGTGATTGCGCCGCCGGACACCACGCAGACGCGCGCCGGGCGCATCTCGCAGCGCCTGCTGGAGCTCGAAACCTATCGCCTCATGGCGCTGCGCGGCCTGCCCGTGGCCAAGCAGCTGGGGCCGATGCTGACCGAGGCCGATGGCGCGCTGGCAGACATCACGGCGCAACTGGAAAACAAATCAGCGTCGGACCAGGACCTGCTGGACACGCTGGTGTCCATGGCGGCGCGCGTGGAGCGCGCCACGGCCGAGCATGTGTACCGGTTTTCGGCCACGCGCGCCTACGACACGCTGGTGGGCCAGCGCATCACGGAGCTGCGCGAGCAGGCCATTCCGGGCACGCAAACGCTGGGCGAATTCATGCAGCGCCGCCTGTCGCCCGCCATGGCCACGGTGGCGGCCACGGCGCAGCGGCTGGCGTCGCTGTCGGAGCGGGTGTCGCGCACCAGCGCCTTGCTGCGCACGCGGGTGGACATTGCCACCGAGGTGCAAAACCAGCAACTGCTGGAAAAGCTCACGCGCGGGCAAGAGCTGCAGTTGCGCCTGCAGTCCACCGTGGAAGGGCTGTCGATTGCCGCCATCTCGTATTACGTGGTCAGCCTGTTGCTGTATGGGGGCAAGGCGCTCAAGGGCGCGGGCGTGCCGATCAACCCCGAGACCGCGGCCGGGGCGCTGATCCCGCTGGTGCTGTGGGCGGTCTGGCGCACCACGCGGCGCATTCACAAGAAGCTGCACGCCGGGAATTGACGCGCTGCGTTAAATCAAACTCCAGCCCAGCGCCTTGGCCAGCATCAGCAGGGCCACGAAGGCGCTCACCGCTGCAAACCCCTGGCGCAGACGCGCGGCCGGGAGCTTGCCCGCCACGCGCTGACCCGCCAGCATGGCCGCAATCGCCCCCGCGCCAAAGGGAAGCGCCACGTCCCAGCGCATCGATCCCTGCAGCGTGGCGGCGGCGATGCCACTCACCGACACCCAGGCAATCACGGCCAGTGAGGTGGCCTGAATCATGCGCAAGTCCAGGTTGGTGTGGCGCGTGAGCGCCGGCACAATCACGAAACCGCCGCCCACGCCCAGCAGGCCGCTGAGCACGCCAGAAAGCATGCCGGTGCCCGCCAGCGCCTGGGCGCAGCGTCGCGTCCAGCGCAGGCGGCCCCCGGCGGCATCCACCTGGCAATTGGCCGCAGGCGCGGCTGTGGCGGGCAAGGCCGGTTGGCGCCACATGCGCCACGCGGAATAGGCCAGCACCGCCGCAAAAGCGGCAGTCAAGGGCCGACTGGGCAACCACTGCGCCAGCGCCACGCCGACCGGCGCCGTCAGCATGCCGGCAATGCCGATCAAGGTGGCCGCCCGGTAGCGCACGATGCCCTGGCGCAGTCCCACCACCGCGCCCACGGCGGCGGCTATGCCCACCGCGAACAGACCCACGGGCCCGGCTTGCTGCACGGGCAGGTGCAGGCCAAATACCAGCAGCGGTATGGCCAGCACGCCGCCGCCCGCACCCGTGAAGGCCAAAACCAGCCCGATGAGCACGCCCAATCCGGCGGTGAGTAGTGCGGGGTCCATGCTCAGGCGCGCTTACAGCACATCAATCGGAATTTTGAGATAGCACACGCCGTTGTCTTCGGGCGGCGGCATCTTGCCGGCGCGCATGTTGACCTGCACCGAGGGCAGTATCAGCACCGGCATCGAAAGCGTGGCATCGCGCGCGCGGCGCATGGCCACAAACGCGTCCTCGGCCACGCCGTCGTGCACATGGATGTTGGCCGTGCGCTGCTCGGCCACCGTGCTCATGTGGGCCACCGGGCGTCCGTCGGGCGGGTAATCGTGGCACATGTACAGCCGGGTCCCGGGCGGCAAGGCCAGCACTTTCTGGATCGAGCGGTACAGCACCGCGGCATCGCCACCGGGGAAATCGCAGCGCGCGGTGCCGTAGTCGGGCATGAACAGGGTGTCGCCCACAAAGGCCACGGTGTCGCTGCCATCTTCAATCACGTAGGTCATGCACGCGGGCGTGTGGCCCGGCGTGTGCAGGGCGCGCGCTGCAAGGCTGCCAATGGTGAAGTGGTCGCCATCTTCAAACAGGCGCTGAAACTGGGAGCCGTCACGGGCAAACTCGGTGCCCGCGTTGAACAGCTTGCCAAACACCTGCTGCACCGTGGTGATGTGGCTGCCAATGGCGATTTGTCCGCCCAGCTGGTTTTGCAGGTAGGGCGCCGCGGACAGGTGGTCGGCGTGCACATGGGTCTCGAGCAGCCACTGCACCTGCGCGCCAAGGGCTTTGACGCGCGCGACCAGCTGGTCGGCAGACTGGGTGCTGGTGCGGCCCGATTTGGGGTCGTAGTTGAGCACGCTGTCGACCAGCGCGCACTGCATCGTGCTGCGGTCCAGCACGAGGTAGCTGAAGGTGGACGTGTCTTCGTCAAAGAAATGTTCTATCGCTAGTCGTTGGGACATGGGAAGGCTTTCGTCGTTGACGTAAAAATCAGGGCACAGCGGGCTGTCCAGCGTGTGGTGCGGTTTCATGTAGAAAATTCATTTTGCGGTACAGACTGGACCCCGTCATGGGCTCGAAAACCCCGAGGCGTCGTTTGATATGCATCAAGGCCAAAGCACGCGGCCGGTGTCCAATGAAAGTGTTCACTTGCACTATACCCCTGCAGGTATAAAAAGGAGACAGGCATGCCCACGACAAATCCCATTCCTCCCGGCCAGGAGTCCGTTTCCCGCCGGAGGTGATGGTGCAGGAAATGGCGCGAGATCCACAGGCTGCGTTTGCGCAGCGATGGCCGCTGGCCTAGGTCAGCAAGGCCACCAGCCGCTGCAGGGCATGGCTGACGGTGGCTGCGCGTACCGCAGCCCGGTCGCCGGCAAAGCAGCGCATCTCGCTGACGACGCCAGCGGGCGTGGCCCAGCCAAACCAGACCGTGCCCACGGGTTTGGCGGCGCTGCCGCCGCTGGGGCCGGCCACGCCGGTGACGGCCACCGCGACCTGGGCGCGGGCGTGGGCCAGGGCGCCCTGCACCATGGCCCGAGCCACTTCTTCGCTGACGGCGCCGTGGCGGGCGATCAGCGCGGCGTCTACGCCCAGCAGTTCCGTTTTGGCGTCGTTCGAGTAGGCCACAAAGCCGCGCTCAAACCAGGCGCTGGAGCCCGCCAGGTCGGTGCAGGCCGCCGAAATCAGGCCGCCGGTGCAGCTTTCTGCTGCCGCCATCATCCACTGCTTTTTTTGAAGTAAATCGGCTGTTTGCGCAACAAGTACGGGTGTTGGCAGCTCTTGTTTTGACAGCATGTCGGAAGTCACAAAAAGCGCCATAAGGCGATCGCCAGCAAGGTGCAGGCGGCCGCCACCAGGTCGTCAAACAAGATCCCGAAGCCGCCGCGCCAGCCAAAACCCTTGAAGGTCTTGTCGGCCCAGGCCACGGGGCCGGGTTTGACGGCATCAAAAAAGCGGAACAGCCCAAACGCCACCAGCTGCCCCGGCAAACCGGCCGGCATCACCAGCCACAGCACCAGCCAGAAGCCCACCACCTCGTCCAAGACGATGCTGCCGGGGTCGGCGACGCGCATGTTCCTGGCCGTGACGGTGCATGCCCACCAGCCCAAGAGCGCCGACGCCGCGATCAGCCAGCCCATGCCGGCCGGTGACAGCCAGCGCTGCAGCACCAGAAACGACAGCCAGGCCCACAGCGTGCCGGCGGTGCCGGGCGCCACCGGGCTGAGGCCCGAGCCAAAGCCCATGGCCATGAAATGCGCCGGGTGGGCCAGCATGAAGCTGGCGGTGGGCCGTCGCGCGCCCGCTGGCGGGCTCATGGGCGACAAAAGGGGTTCGGTCATGGTGGTGTTTAGGCGAAATGGTCAAACGAAGCGAAGTTGCGGGTTAGCGTGTTGCCTTGGCCATCGATCAGCCGCAAACCGGCTTCGGACTCTATGCGGCCAATGCGCGTGACGGGGGTGCGGGCCTGGCGCGCGGCGGCCTGCACGGCCTCACGGGCCGACGCGGGGGCGGTGAAGGCGAGTTCGTAGTCGTCGCCGCCGGCCAGCACGTATTCCAGCTGGTTTTTTAATGAAATAAGGCCTGTAGCCCAATCAGGTTGGTCGTAGCATGCTATTAAATCAATAGCAATCGAGGTGTCTATGGTGGCGCCCACAGTGGAGGCCTTCAGGATGTGTTGCAGGTCGCCGAGCAAACCGTCGCTCACATCAATCGCCGCGCTGGCCACGCCGCGCAGCGCCTGGCCCAGTGCGACGCGCGGCGTGGGTTGCTCAAGCCTTTGCCGGGCCTGCGCCAGCACGGCGGCGGGCAGGGCCTGCGTGCCGCGCAAGGCCTCCAGCGCCAGCCGGGCGTCGCCCAGCGTGCCGCTCACATACACGTCGTCACCGGCGCGCGCGCCCGAGCGCAGCAGGGCCTGGCTTTGGCCGTTGACCACGGGCACTTCGCCGAACACGGTGATGCAGATGTTGAGCGGGCCCTGCGTGGTGTCGCCGCCGACGAGCTCGCAGCCGTGGGCGTCGGCCAGCGCCAGCAAGCCGCGCGAGAAAGGCGCCAGCCAGGCGTCGTCGGCGCGCGGCAAGGCCAGCGCCAGCGTGAAGGCCAGCGGCGTGGCACCGCAGGCGGCCAGGTCGCTGAGGTTGACGGCCAGCGACTTGTGGCCGAGCGTAAAGGGGTCCACGTCCGCAAAAAAGTGCCGGCCTTCAACCAGCATGTCGCAGGAGATGGCCATCTGCGTGCCGGGTGCCGGCTGCAGCAGCGCGCAGTCGTCGCCCACGCCCAGTACGGCCCGGGCTGTGGGGCGCGTGAAATAGCGGGCGATCAGGTCAAATTCACCCATGGCGGCTGCGGGGCTCAGCGCTGCTGGGCGTGGGTCACGCCGCCGCGAAAACGTTCGGCCGCCTGCCGGATGACTTCGGCCAGCAGGCGTTCTTCGCCCTGCTTTTCGCGCAGCCAGCGGGCATCGTTGTCGTTGCGGTCCACGCTGCTGCGCAGCAGGTTGAGGGAGGCGCTGGCGCCCACGCTGATCGCGTGGCGGTCGATCTGGCTCATGGTCATCAGGATGTGCTCGCGCAGCGGCATGTGGCTGCCGGTGGCCGGGTCGACATAGACCGCATCGAGGCCGAAGCGGCAGGCCTGAAAGCGGTTGTAGGTGTAGACCAGGTAGTCGTCTTCGGTCGGCATGAAGGGTTGGTCGTTCATGAACCAGGACGCCAGCGACTGCACATAACCGGACAGCGCGGCGGCGCGCTCGATGGTCAGCGGCGTGTCGAACACGCGGATTTCGATGGTGCCAAACTCCGGCTTGGGCCGGATGTCCCAGTAGAAATCCTTCATGCTTTTGACCACGCCGGTGTGCGCCATCTTGTTGAAGTACACCGTGAACTCGTCCCAGGTCAGCGCAAACGGCGCGCGGCCCGACAGCGGAAAGGCAAACACCGAATTGAGCCTGGCCGAGTCAAACGCCGTGTCCTGGCCCTGCACATACGGGCTGGACGCCGAAAGCGCAATGAAGTGCGGAATGTAGCGCGACATGCGGTGCAGCGTCAGCAGCGCGGTGTCGGCGTCGGGGCAGCCGACATGCACATGCTGGCCAAAAATGGTGAACTGCTTGGACAGGTAGCCGTAGAGCTCCGACAGCTCGCGAAAACGCGGCTTGTCGTAAATGCGGCGCTCGTGCCATTGCTGGAAGGGGTGGGTGCCGCCGCCGACCACGGCGATGTTGAGCTTGTCGGCGCATTTGACCAGCGCATCGCGGATCTGGCTCAGCTGGCCCAGCACTTCGGAGGACGACTGGCACACGCCGGTCGAAATCTCGATCATGCTCGACGTCATTTCGGGCACCACGGCGCCAGGCAGCGGCGTTTTGGCCATCAGGCGCAGCATGTCCTCGGCATAGGGGGCGAGGTCGTAGTTGTGGGTATTCACGAGCTGCAGCTCAAGCTCCACGCCCAGTGAAAGGGCCGCTGATTTCTGGAAGGTCTCAAGACTCATGGACAGGTCCTGTGGCGGGGCCGCGCGTCAGCGGCGCCCAGGGTTTTGAACTTTCGCCGGCGCGGTAGATGGCCACGGTGGCCAAAATGGCCCCCAGCACTTCCATCAGCAAAATGGCGGGCAGGGCCACGCCCGCGATCTGACGCCCAATCGGTCCGGAAGCGGCCACATATTGGGACACCAGCAGCAGCGCCACCGAGGACATGGGCGACATCGCGCAGCCGACCCACAAAGCCTGCTTCCAGCTCGATCCGCTGCCCACATTGCCAATCGCAACGCCGGCAATTTTGGCCAGCATGCGGGCCAGCACCAGAACCGCGACCACGCCGGCCACGGGCGCGCTCCAGTCGGCCTGCGCCGCGACCACGGACACCAGCACGAACATCAGCATGGTCAGCATGGACGAAGCCGTGCCCATTTGCCGGGGCCACGACCAGGGGCGCGGGTTGAGCTGCTTGAGCAGCATGCCGCCCAGCAGCGCGGCCAGCGCGGCCGAGCCGCCAAAGTTGGCGGCCAGTGCGGCGCCGGCGGCAATCAGCGCGAGCAGCAAAATGGCGGTGTTTTCGCTGGTGGGGCTCATCACGCGCAGGGCGGTGCGTAGCGTCAGCGCCAGTACCGCCGCCACCACCACCGACATGCCCAGCACCACCAGCACCGGGAACAACGTGCTGGCCAGCCCGGCCTCGCCCTGGGGCATCATGCCGGCGCGGGCGCTGCACAGCGTGAGGGCATACAGGCTGCTGAGGGTGGACAGCACCATGGCGCGCTCCGTCACGGGGCCGGCGGCCCGCGTGTCAATCGCCACGCGCGACAGCACGGCTGGCGACGCCGCCATGGCCAGCAGCGCCAGCGACTCGGCCACCAGGCCCTGCACGCCCATCAGTCCCAGCGCCCAGTACACCAGAATGAAGGTCAGCGTGGATTCCACCAGGCTTTGCACCAGCACCATGGGGTTGTGGCGAAACCAGCGCAAGGGAATGCGCCCGCCCGCCTCGAACAGCACGACCGCCACGCCGAGTTCGAGCAGAAACAGTCCGATGCCTTGCAGCGGCCAGATGGCGCCGGTGAATCCGGCCAGACCCGCGAAGGCGCCGACCACGGAATAACCTATGACCTTGGGCAGGCCGCTGTAACGGTTCACCAGATGACCTGCCGCGGCGGCCAGCGCCAGCAAAATCGACCACTGCACGGTCGGCAATCCGGCCGATGGCTTGATCCATTCAGCCCAGATGGCCAGGATTTCATTCATACGGGTTTATCTCCACTCTAGTCAGGATTTCTGCCGCCATGCCTGCGGGTGAGGCGTGGTGCGCGTTTGCTTGGTCAGCCTCTGGGGCACCAAGACCGGCGGTGAATACCGGTGGATGTCAGCTAAAAAACGGTTTTGGCCGAGTTTACCTGCATCAAGTTGGCGCCCCGGCAGAAAACGGAGGCTGCCTGGCGGGACCCAAAAAGGCCTGCGGCGCGGGCGTTTTCTATCCAGTTTTCTATTCAGGCATGAAAAAGCTGCGCGGGTGGCTGCGCCAGCGTGCCCAGATGGCCGAACGAATGCGGGCGCGATCCGGGCCACTGACGCTATGGGCCTGCAAGGCCATGCGAAACGCCAGGTAAAAACTCACGCCCACATTGAGCGCGGCCGTCAGCGGAATGGCGGCCATGCACCACCAGAGCGCTGGCTGCCGGAAGGCGTCAAGCCCCAGCGTCGCGCCCGCTGCCGCCAGTTGCCCCGCCGACAGCGTGACGTGGCGCGCTTCAAGCTCCAGGCCGAAGAAACCGGTAAACGCCGGGATCAGTCCGAGCATGAAACCAAATGAAATATTCGAGGCAAAACCCGAAATGTTCTTGCGCATGAAGGTCGACCAGCGCGCGGCGCGTTCGGCGCCCAGTACCCCGGTAAAGTGCGGGTTGTGCCGCAGCGCCGAATCAAGGCGGTGCAGCACAAACCAGTTTTCTGCCCAGCCCGCAATGATGCTGGCCATAAAGAGAATCCCGCCCGTCAAACCGGCCCACAGCAGCGTAGGGCCCAGCAGCGTCAGCGTTTCCAGAACATGCCTCGCCTCCTGGGGGCTGATCATGGGGTGGCCTCGCAGCATATAAATCAGCGCATTGACCAGCAGCACGGCTGGCACCACCATGAACACGTTGCCAAACACCGCCGCCACCTGTGAGCGCACCAGGTGGGTCACCTCGTCCACAAAGGACGTGACGGCTTCAGCCGAGTCGATGTCCTTGAGCTTGGCGGCCATGGCGGGCGCGGTCATCGCGGGTTGCTTGGTCGCCAGCGTGAAATGAAGCAGTTGAATCAGGGTGAAAAAGACGGCATAGACCACGCCGATCCAGAAACCGCCCCAGAACGCGGTCAGACCGACCGCCATCACCAGGAACTTGAACCAAAGGGTAAAGGCCGTGACCGCGCCGCCGCCCATGGCCTTGCCCAGCATTTCCTTGTAGTCGCTGCGGTTGCGGGTGATGTAGGTTTCGCCGGTTTCGGCGCTGCGCTCAGCCATCTTGGCCGACAGCAGGGTGGAGTTGGCGCTGATCAGGGCGCCTATGCTTTTGCTTTCCTCGCCGGTCACGACGCGCCGCGCCAGCAGCTTGACCGCCGCCATGGCGGGATGGGGCGAGGTCAGGCTGTCCAGCAGCTCACGCACGCGCATCATGCGCTCGCGAAGCTGGCGCAAACGAAACACCATGCCCACCGAAATGCCGTTTTCCTCCAGGTGCGCATAGATGCTGTTGAGGGTCTGGCGGCACGCGTCCAGCCGTTCCCGGTACTGCGCGATGGCCGCTTCAAGTTGCGCCTCGTCGCGGTCAGCCCTGGAAAAGGCCTGGCGCAATTCGTCAATGTCTGAGGGCAGCGCATGAAATGCCCGTGCACCCGGCAGGCGCTGGTCCATGCGCAACCGCAGCTCAGGCGCAAAACCGGTGGCGCGAATTTGCGCGGTGCAGTAGGTCAGGGCGTCCATCAGGCTGTCGTGCCAGTGCAGCGTGTCGGCCTCGGGCTGGGCCGACAGCAGGCGCGCCAGCTGGCTGATTTTCGGCTCGTCCAGCGCGGCCATCCACTGCGCATCGAAACGCGTCGGCGCCACCAGCGGCAGCAACTCCGACGCATCGACGGTTTCAGGCGTGCTGGGCAGCAGCTTGCGGCGCAGCCGTTCGGCCAGTTCGCTGACAAACGCCGTGCGCGGCGCAAATCCAAAATCAGCCAGCAAGGTCGTGATGTCCACGGTCTGCAGCAGTTGCTGCCACCAGGCCTGCAGGCGGAGCTGCAGCGCGGGCTGCGCCTGGACCGCATCCATGAAGGCCTGAACCCGCACTACCGCCGCCTCCGGGGAGGTCTGGTCGCCGCGAATCCACGCAAACAACTGGATCAGCCAGACATGGCGCTGGGCCAGTCCGGCTTCAGGGTCCAGCGCCTCAAGCAGGGCCGGCAGGTCCTTTGTCGGTCGGCTCAATGCAGCACGCGACTGGAGGCGCTGCCGCCCAGGTCGGCCTCCAGAACAAACATCGGGATCGCGACTTCAAAGCGCGCACCGTCTTCGGCGACACAAAAAAAACTGCCGTGCATGGTGCCGCTGGCGGTGCGCAGCCGGGAGCCGCTGGTGTACTGGAAGGATTCACCCGGCTTGAGCAGCGGCTGGTGGCCCACCACCCCCAGGCCCTTGACCTCTTCGGTGTGGCCGTTGGCGTCGCTGATGATCCAGTGGCGCGAGATCAGCTGGGCCGGCACCTCGCCGGTGTTGGTGATCGTGACGGTATAGGAAAACCCATAAACCGCCTCTTGCGGCGCGGACTGGTCCGCCTGGTATTGGGGAGTGACTTCGCAGGAGAGTTGGTATTTGGACATGGCAGCAGCAGGGGCAGAAACAATATTTGGCTTCCATGTTAACCGCCCCGTCATGGCCGCGCGGGCGCCGGGGCATGACCCCCGGCGCGGCTTGCTGCGACAATCCTGCGCATGCCTAATACCACGCCGCCCGCCTTCCGGATTGCCCCGTCCCTGTTGTCCGCCGACTTCGCCCGTCTGGGTGACGAGCTCAAAGCCGTCATTGCGGCGGGCGCCGACTGGATCCACTTTGACGTGATGGACAACCATTACGTGCCCAACCTGACCTTTGGGCCCATGGTTTGCCAGGCCCTGAAGCCGCATGCCAAAAAGGCCGACGGCACGGCCGTGCCGATTGATGTGCACCTGATGGTGCAGCCCGTCGACGCGCTGGCTGCCGCGTTTGCCGATGCCGGTGCCGACCTGATCAGCTTTCATCCCGACGCGTCCGGCCATGTGCACCGCAGCGTGCAGGCCATCAAGGCCAAGGGCTGCAAGGCCGGGCTGGTGTTCAACCCGGCAGCCTCGCTGGACGTGCTGGACTGGGTGATTGACGACATCGACCTGATTTTGATCATGAGCGTCAACCCCGGCTTCGGCGGCCAGAGCTTCATTGATTCGGCGCTGCGCAAAATCGAGCAGGCGCGCAAACGCATCGACGCGTCGGGCAAGGACATTCGCCTCGAAGTAGACGGCGGCATCAAGACCGACAACATCCGCCGCGTGGCCGACGCGGGCGCCGACACCTTTGTGGCCGGCAGCGCAATTTTTGGCAAGCCGGACTACGCTGCGGTGATTGCCGCAATGCGGGCGGAGCTCGCGATGTGATGTAGCGGGCAGTCAGTGGCCGCAGATTCGGGCGGCCTCGCGTGCTGGTGGTTGAAGACGCCGACGATACCCGCTTCTTCCTCAAGGCCTTGCTGACGGAACGTTATGAGGTCATGGCCGCCGCGTCCGGCGAGGCCGGCTTGCAGATGGCGGGCTCGGACAAGCGGCCCGACATCATTTTGCTGGACGTCATGATGCCCGACATGGACGGCTACGAGGTCCTGGACCGGCTCGGGCGCTGTCGCGTTATCTCGCGCCAGGCGGCCATCCAGACGCAGCGCAAAAAATTGACGGTGTTCTTTTCCGATATCAAGAACTTCACCGAATCGACGGCGCAATGGCAGCCTGAAGAAGTGACGCTTTTGTTGAACAGCTATTTCGCGGAGATGTCGCAGATTGCTGCCGACTACGGCGCAACACTCGACAAATTCATTGGCGATGCCATCGTCATTTTTTTTGGCGATCCCCATACGCTGGGGGTTCGCCAGGACGCCGTGCAGTGCGTCAGGATGGCGGTGGCGATGCAAAAGCGCATGGATGAACTCCAGATGGCTGGCGCGACATGGGGATCAACAAGGCCTTCGAGATACGCATCGGCATCAATTCGGGATTTTGTGATGTGGGCAATTTCGGCAGCAATCTCCGCATGGAATACACGATCATCGGGCGTGAAGTCAATCTGGCGGCCCGGCTGGAGCAGGCCGCCGAGCCTGGCGAGATCCTGATTTCCAGCGAAACCTATGACCTGGTGCAAGGCGCCATTCAGGCCGACGCACGCGACCCGGTGCTGGTCAAGGGATTTTCCGAACCCATGACGGTGTATGCCGTCCATCCTGGCAATGTTGCCTGGACCGGCGCTTGCGGAGTCACCCAGCGCGACCGGCCCGGCATGCATGTGGAAATCGACGCGCAGCGGGCAGACGCCGCCTTGCCTGAAGCCATTGCGGGGCTCGACACCGCGCTGGGGCTCACCCGCGCGATGGGCATGAAGACGCTGTACCTCGCCATGCTTCGCCGCTACCTCGAAGGGCGCAAAGACGCGCCCGCGCGAATCCGCCAGGCCCTCGATGGGGGCGACCTGAAAACGGCAGAACTGCTGAGCCACTCCTTGCGCGGGATATCCGTGCAAATCGGCGCAACGCGGGTTCCGCCGGATGCCGAGGCGCTTGAGCAGGCGGTCCAAGAAGGACCGCCGCGCGAGGTGCCGGACGGGCTGCTGGGGCGACTGGATGCCTCCCTGAGGGCGCTGATTGCCGCGCTGGATGCCGGTTTGCCGCCCGTGGCGATTGCCCCATGACTGTTTGGGTCCGGCAGTCGCTGCACGATGCCCCTGCTTGGCATTCGGCGCCGCCGGGTACATTTTCGGTAGGCGACAAAGAATCCGGCAGCATTTCCGGCCTGTGAAAAGCCCCCGCTACAAGACGAGGACCCTCAACATGAAGCTACCCTTTCGCGCAAGCATCAACTTTGCCCTCGGCGTGGGGCTGATCCTGATTGTCCTGGGTATCGCCGCGTCGTATGTCACCATCAATGCGCTGATTCGCGATGCGCAGCAGGAAACGCAAACGCAGGAAACGGTCATTCTTCTGGAGGGCGTTGTTTCCTGGCTCAAAACCTCAGAGTCCTTGCAGCGGCGTTATTTGCTTACCTATACCGAAAAAGACCTGGCAGCCTATCGGCAAGCACGAGAACGGATACAGCAGGCGATGCTGCGCGTGCATGCGGCGCACGCGTTCGCCGACGGGCATCAGGACTGGCACACGCTGGAAATCCTGATCGCCCGACGGATGGAGCTGCTGGATCAGGTCATCGCAGTCCGGCAGCAAACGGGGCTGGAGGCCGTCATGGCCATGATCGGCCGTGACCTGAACCGCCAGCTTCACGAAGAAATTGACGGTCTGGTCAATCGGATCAAAAGCGCCGAAGCCGTGGCGCTTGAACGCTCGAAAGAAGAAACCCGGCAGACCGCCCAGACGGTCAAGCGGCTGATCCTGCTGGACGGTTTGCTGTCGCTCGGCGTATTGGCGTGGGCGATCCTGATGATCATTCGGGTGGAGGGAAAATACCGCCGCAGTGAGGAAAAACTCTCCGACAGCGAAGTCATGGGCCGCGCCATCACCGAGAGCATGGCCGAGGGGGTGGTGACTGCGACCCAGGACGGCGTCATTGTCAACGCCAACAGCGCCGCGCGCCACCTCTTTGGCTACGGGCGGGAAGACCTGGTGGGCCGGCAGGTGGTCACGCTGTTGCCGACGCGCTACCAGATGGGGTTCACCGCGTTCTACGGCGCCCTGGCCGGCCGCCCCCGCGGCTTCAGGGAGTCCGACACCCAGGTCCGGGGGATGCGCCGCGACGGCACCGAGTTCCCGGTCGATGTGTCCTTCGGGGATGTCGATGTGGGCGGACGGCGGCTTTTTACGGCCATCATTCGCGATATCACAGAGAGCAGGCGGATCAGTCAGGCCCTGCGCGACAGCGAAGCGCAACTGCGCCAGCTCACCGATGCCGTTCCGGCGCTGATTGCCTACGTCGACAAAAACCAGCGCTTCCAGTTTCACAACAAAGCGTATGAAGAAGCGTTTGGCCTGGCGCGGGAACAAATCCACGGCAAAACCATGCTGGAAGTCATGGGCCCGGCGTTTTACGCGCAGGTACGGCGTCACGTGCTGGAAGCGCTTGCGGGTTGTCCGGTGCGTTATGAGCGCGAGCAGGTGACTGCCAGCGGTGCGCGGCGTGAATACACGATGAACTACTTTCCGCGCCACGGCGAAGGCGACGAGCGGGACAAGGTGATCGGGTTCTTCGCGCTGGGCAACGACGTCACCGAGCTCAAGCGCATTGACCGCATGAAAACCGAGTTTGTCTCGACGGTCAGCCACGAATTGCGCACGCCCCTGACCTCCATACGCGGCTCGCTGGGGCTGGTGTGGGGCGGCGTCACCGGCGAGTTGCCGGAAAAGGCCAAAGGCCTGATAGGCATCGCCAAAAACAACTGTGAGCGGCTGATCCGCCTGATTAACAACATTCTTGACAGCGAAAAAATCGAGTCCGGCAAGATGCGTTTTGAAATGCAACCGGTTGAGTTGGCGCCCCTGATGGAGCAGGCCCTGGTCGCCAATGAAGGCTTTGCAGCGCAGCACAGCGTAAAGCAGGTTCTCAATGCCCCGGCCGAAACCCTTCGGGTTAATGTTGACAGCGACCGCCTGATCCAGGTGGTGACCAATCTGCTGTCCAATGCCATTAAATTCTCCCCGCGGGAAGGCCAGGTGCGGGTGGTGGTGCGTCGCGATTCGGGGCGTGTGCGCGTCGAGATCAGCGACAAGGGCCCGGGTATCACTGAAGAATTTCGCAAGCGCATTTTCCAGAAGTTTTCCCAGGCCGACTCGTCGGACACACGTCAAAGCGGCGGGACCGGACTGGGCCTGAATATTTCGAGAGCCATTCTTGAAAGTATGGGCGGAAGCATCGGCTTCACGACGGAAATCAACGTCGGAACGACCTTCTTTTTCGAGCTGCCTGAATGGCGGGAGGCGCCGCCGGTGAGCGCGCCCATGGGTCTGTACGCGGTAGCCCGGCCCCGCATTCTGGTGTGTGAAGACGAACCGGACGTCGCACAGCTGATCGGCATGATGCTGGACCACGGTGGTTTTGACGCGGACATGGCCCACACTGCGGCGCAGGCACGCGATTACCTCAGGAGGGAGTCCTATGCGGCGATGACCGTCGATGTCAATCTGTCCTACGACAATGGTCTGGAATTGATTCGGGAGCTGCGCCTGGAAAAACGCACCTGTGACCTCCCCGTTTTGGTGTTGTCGGTCACCGCCGGGGAAGTGCAGGCACGCGGCGGCCATCAGGCGCTCGATATTTTTGGCTGGCTTGAAAAACCGCTCGATGAGCAGCGTTTGCTGGCGTGCCTGCGCCGGGCCATTGCAAGCAGGCGCGCCAGCAAGGAGGACGTTGCTTGATCGCTGTTGGAACGGCCTTGGCCGCTAATGTGAGGGCCGGGAGGTCGAATGGCCGCTTATCCGACTTGTAGCGGATGCCGGCGACCTTGCATGAATTCGTTGCGCAATGCCAGGCGACAGGGCGGGCTCAAGTCCGCCGATAAGCTTGCCCTGGTAGAGATGCTTCAGGCCCAGACCCAGACCCAGACGCAGATGCCTTCAGCCTTCCAGCCCTTTTCGAAGCCGCCACTGCTTGACCAACGCATACAGCGCCGGAATCACCGCCAGCGTGAGTACCGTCGACGAAATCATGCCGCCGACCATCGGCGCGGCGATGCGGTTCATCACCTCGGAGCCGGTACCGGTGCCCCACAAAATGGGCAGCAGGCCGGCCATGATCGCGACCACCGTCATCATCTTCGGCCGCACGCGCTCGACCGCGCCTTCCATCACCGCCGCGTACAGGTCGGCGGCGTTCGGCGTGGTGCCAGAGGCGCGGCACTTCGCTTTGACTTCTTCCCAGGCGTGATCGAGGTAGATCAGCATGACCACCCCGGTTGATGCCGCGACGCCGGCCAGCGCAATGAAGCCGACCGCCACCGCGACCGACATGTTATAGCCCAGAATCCACATCAGCCAGACGCCGCCCACCAGCGCAAACGGCACCGAC
>NZ_JAUXNA010000083.1 GCF_030682935.1 Polaromonas sp. | reverse complement strand
TCAGACTCGGATCCGCATTGCCATGCAAGGTGTTGCCCGTTTGACCGTGAACCGGACAAATCTTCACATTTACGCCAGTGTTATTTCTGGCGACGGCACCAAGGTTCTGGCCGCGGCATCCACTGCAGAAGTGGAAATGCGCAAGGAAATTGGCGCGTCGGGTAAAGGTGGAAACGTTGCTGCTGCGCAGGCCATTGGCAAGCGTATTGCTGAAAAGGCAAAAGCAGCAGGTGTAGAAAAAGTGGCGTTCGATCGCGCCGGTTTTGCGTACCACGGCCGCGTTAAAGCGCTGGCTGATGCGGCTCGCGAAGCTGGTTTGCAGTTCTAAGCAGACTGGAATTAAGTATGGCTAAGTTTCAAGCAAAATCGCAAAACGACGCTCCAGACGATGGTCTGAAGGAAAAAATGATCGCGATCAACCGCGTGACCAAAGTAGTGAAGGGTGGCCGTATCCTCGGTTTTGCCGCACTCACAGTGGTCGGTGACGGTGACGGTCGCGTTGGCATGGGCAAGGGCAAGTCAAAAGAAGTGCCTGCAGCCGTGCAAAAAGCCATGGAAGAAGCGCGTCGCAACATGACCAAGGTGTCATTGAAGAACGGCACGCTTCACCACAATGTATTCGGCCACCACGGTGCTGCTAACGTCATGATGGCGCCAGCTCCCAAGGGTACCGGCATCATTGCTGGCGGACCCATGCGCGCTGTATTCGAAGTGATGGGCATTACCGACATCGTGGCCAAAAGCCATGGTTCGAGCAACCCTTACAACATGGTGCGCGCCACAATGGATGCACTGAAAAACTCTACCACCGCTTCCGACATTGCGGCCAAGCGTGGCAAATCGGTCGAAGAAATCTTCGGCTAAGGCGGGCAATCAAATGACCATAGAAACCAAAGTAAAAGTCCAGCTGATTCGCAGCCCGATTGGCACCAAGGAATCACACCGCGCCACTGTGCGTGGTCTGGGCCTGCGGGGCATCAATAGTGTCAGCGAATTGCAGGATACACCTGCAGTGCGCGGCATGATCAACAAGATCAGTTATCTGGTCAAGGTTATCTGAGCGGAGACTCAACATGGAATTGAACGGAATCAAGCCTAGCCAAGGCGCAAAACATGCCAAGCGACGTGTCGGTCGTGGCATCGGCTCTGGCCTGGGTAAAACGGCAGGACGTGGTCACAAGGGACAAAAGTCTCGTTCGGGTGGCTATCACAAGGTCGGCTTTGAAGGCGGTCAAATGCCTATGCATCGCCGTTTGCCAAAGCGCGGTTTCAAGTCGCATTTGCTCAAGTTCAACGCCGAGGTCACACTTGACGCGCTGGAGCGTCTGGGCCTGGCGGAAGTTGATCTGTTGACGCTCAAGCAGTCTGGCCTGGTCGGTCAGTTGATCAAGAACGTCAAAGTGATCAAGTCGGGGACGCTGTCCAAGGCTGTCAAGCTCAATGGCATTTCTGCAACTGCAGGCGCCAAGGTCATCATCGAAGCCGCTGGCGGCTCGGTCGCTTAATATTTGACTGGATCAATCAGTGGCAACCAACTCAGCTCAAATTGCAAAGACCGGTAAGTACGGTGACTTGCGCAGCAGGCTTGTGTTTTTGCTGCTGGCACTGGTTGTGTATCGCGTTGGCGCTCATATTCCGGTACCAGGTATTGATCCTGGGCAGCTGAAAGAACTGTTCAAGGGGCAGCAGGGCGGCATACTGAATTTATTCAATATGTTCTCTGGTGGGGCCTTGTCCAGATTCACGGTCTTTGCCTTGGGCATCATGCCGTATATTTCGGCTTCCATCATCATGCAGCTGCTCACGTATGTCGTTCCGACATTCGAGCAGATGAAAAAAGAAGGTGAGAGCGGTCGTCGCAAGATTACCCAGTACACGCGCTACGGTACGCTGGCTTTGGCTTTATTCCAGTCCATGGGCATTGCGGTTGCGCTGGAGAGTTCGCCTGGGTTGGTGTTGGACCCCGGTTTCGGATTCAGAATGACTGCGGTATTCAGCCTGACGGCGGGCACCATGTTTTTGATGTGGCTGGGTGAGCAGATTACTGAGCGTGGGTTGGGGAACGGAATTTCGATCCTGATTTTTGCGGGTATCGCGGCGGGCTTGCCTAGCGCGATGGGTGGTTTGCTGGAGTTGGTGCGAACCGGCGCAATGAGTATCCTCATTGCGATCGTCATCGTGGTTGTCGTGGCTCTGGTAACTTATTTTGTGGTGTTTGTTGAGCGGGGGCAACGCAAGATTCTTGTGAACTATGCCCGGCGGCAAGTGGGCAATAAGGTGTACGGTGGCCAGTCTTCGCACTTGCCGCTCAAGCTGAATATGGCGGGTGTAATTCCTCCCATCTTCGCATCGTCGATCATCTTGTTACCGGCTACACTAGTGGGTTGGTTTAGCACAGGTGAAAGCATGCGCTGGTTGAGAGACATCGCCAGCACGCTATCACCAGGCCAGCCGATCTACGTGATGCTCTACGCAAGCGCAATCATCTTCTTCTGTTTCTTTTATACGGCGCTGGTATTCAATAGCCGTGAAACGGCAGATAACTTGAAAAAGAGTGGGGCCTTCATTCCGGGAATACGTCCTGGGGATCAAACGGCACGTTACATCGACAAGATATTGGTGAGATTGACTTTGGCGGGGGCCATTTACATCACTTTCGTGTGTTTGTTGCCTGAGTTTTTGATTTTGAAGTACAACGTTCCGTTCTATTTTGGCGGCACGTCGTTGATGATTATTGTTGTGGTGACCATGGATTTCATGGCACAGGTGCAAAATTACCTGATGTCACAACAGTATGAGTCGTTGCTGAAAAAAGCGAATTTCAAGACATAACGTGGTTGTGCTTGAATTAAGCCCACACGATTTATCACGAGCACGGACTGTGTTCCATGCCCAGTAAGTACAACGTAAAAGTTTAGGAGAAACAAATGAGAGTTTCAGCTTCGGTCAAGAAAATTTGCCGCAACTGCAAAATCATCCGTCGCAAGGGCGTTGTCCGCGTGATCTGCACAGATCCACGTCACAAACAGCGCCAAGGCTGATTTTTAAGAGATTTAGAGGACGCACATGGCTCGTATTGCTGGTATTAACATTCCGCCGCAGAAGCACGCCGAAATCGGCTTGACTGCAATCTTTGGCATTGGTCGCACGCGCGCTCGCAAAATTTGCGAAGCATGCGAGATTGACTATGCCAAGAAAATCAAAGACCTGACCGACGGTGACCTGGAAAAAATCCGGGACCAGATCGCTCTGTTCACCATTGAAGGCGATTTGCGTCGTGAAACCACGATGAACATCAAACGCCTGATGGATATCGGCTGCTACCGCGGTTTCCGTCATCGTCGTGGCTTGCCCATGCGTGGCCAACGCACGCGCACCAATGCCCGTACCCGCAAGGGTCCGCGTAAAGCCGCTGCGTCTTTGAAGAAATAATTGAGAGGTCGTCATGGCAAAATCACCCAATAACAGCGCTGCCCAGCGCGTTCGCAAGAAAGTTCGCAAGAACGTAGCCGATGGCATTGCCCACGTTCACGCTTCTTTCAACAACACGATCATCACGATCACCGATCGCCAAGGCAATGCGTTGTCTTGGGCTTCTTCCGGTGGTCAGGGTTTCAAAGGCTCGCGTAAATCGACGCCTTTTGCTGCTCAGGTAGCCTCGGAAGTCGCTGGTCGCGCCGCCATTGAGCAAGGCATCAAGAACCTTGATGTTGAAATCAAGGGTCCTGGTCCAGGCCGCGAATCATCCGTTCGCGCGCTGGGTGCGTTGGGCATTCGAATTAATTCGATTGCTGACGTGACGCCGGTTCCGCACAACGGTTGCCGTCCTCAGAAGCGCCGCCGTATTTAATTGCTTTGTCCGGACCGGGTCGCTTGCTATGCAAGCGGGCCCGTGTTGGACGTTTAATAAAGCCCACCGCCGTCAGGTTGCTACCTACGGCTCCTGCAGTAATTGCAGCAGATGACAAAAGGATATTCAAGTGGCACGTTACCTAGGCCCCAAGGCCAAACTTTCCCGCCGTGAAGGCACCGATCTTTTCCTGAAGAGCGCACGCCGTTCCATCAGCGACAAGGCCAAATTCGACTCCAAGCCAGGACAACACGGACGTACCTCTGGTACCCGCACATCCGACTACGGTTTGCAGTTGCGTGAAAAGCAAAAAGTAAAACGCATGTACGGCGTGCTTGAAAAACAGTTTCGCCGTTATTTCGAAGAAGCTGATCGCCGCAAAGGCAATACTGGCGCGAATTTGCTGTCTATTTTGGAAACTCGTCTCGACAACGTTGTTTACCGCATGGGTTTTGGCTCAACGCGCGCTGAAGCACGTCAGCTGGTCTCTCATAAAGCCATGACGGTGAACGGACATTCCGTGAACATCCCCTCTTACATGGTCAAGGCCGGTGATGTGATTGCGGTCCGTGAAAAGTCCAAAAAGCAGACGCGAGTCGCCGAAGCGCTTCAGTTGGCTTTGCAAGTGGGCATGCCTGCATGGGTAGATGTGAATTCAGACAAAGGCGAAGGTGTCTTCAAGAAGGTGCCTGACCGTGATGAGTTCGCCGCTGACGTCAACGAATCGTTGATTGTCGAACTGTACTCACGCTAATTTTCGTTCCTGCGATACGGTGTACCGTATCGCCAGGTGTGCTTCGCCAGCCTTATCGGTGTAACGAGCCGAGGGTATTGAGAGGAAGACTGCATGCAAACTAATTTGTTAAAACCAAAAACCATCAATGTTGAGCAGCTTGGTGCCAACCGTGCCAAGGTGACCTTAGAGCCGTTCGAACGTGGCTATGGTCACACACTGGGCAACGCGCTGCGCCGCGTGCTTTTGTCTTCCATGGTCGGTCACGCCGCCACCGAAGTGACCATCGCTGGCGTTCTGCACGAGTATTCATCCATTGATGGTGTTCAGGAAGATGTTGTCAACATTTTGCTGAACCTCAAAGGTGTGGTTTTCAAACTGCATAACCGTGATGAAGTGACATTGAGTTTGCGCAAGGACGGAGAAGGTCCTGTGACGGCCGCTGATATTCAGACACCGCACGACGTGGAAATTGTCAACCCTGAACATGTGATCTTGAATTTGTCGCACGGCGGCAAGATCGATATGCAGATCAAGGTTGAAAATGGCCGCGGTTATGTGCCAGGCACGATTCGTCGCTACGGTGACGAGTCTCCGAAGTCGATTGGCCGCATTGTGCTGGATGCTTCATTTTCTCCTGTCAAACGCGTGAGCTACATCGTCGAGAGTGCGCGTGTTGAACAGCGTACCGATCTAGACAAGCTGGTATTGGACATTGAAACGAATGGCGCTGTGACGGCCGAAGACGCTGTTCGTGCATCGGCCAAGATTTTGGTCGAGCAGCTTGCGGTGTTTGCGCAGCTCGAAGGCAATGAGTTGGCCGCATTTGATGCACCGGTTCAACGCAGCTCGCAGCAGTTCGATCCTATTTTGTTGCGTCCCGTTGACGAGCTTGAACTGACTGTGCGTTCGGCGAATTGCCTGAAAGCGGAAAATATCTACTACATCGGCGATCTGATTCAGCGCACCGAAAATGAGTTGTTGAAGACGCCCAATTTGGGTCGAAAATCTCTCAATGAGATTAAGGAAGTGCTGGCCTCTCGCGGACTGACACTGGGAATGCGCCTTGAAAGCTGGCCACCTGCAGGCCTCGACAAGCGTTAATTGATTAAAAATTTCATCTTCGGATGATGAAGTGCACGGGCAGTACCTGATACGGCTGTCTCGATATTAAATAAAGGAAGCACTATGCGACACGGACACGGACTACGTAAATTAAACCGCACAAGCTCGCACCGCCTTGCGATGCTGCGCAACATGATGAATTCATTGCTTCAGCATGAAGTCATCAAGACCACGCTGCCTAAAGCCAAGGAATTGCGCCGCGTTGTTGAACCGATGATCACCCTGGCCAAAGAGCCTACGCTGGCCAACAAACGGCTGGCATTTGATCGTCTGCGCGATCGTGACATGGTCGTCAAACTGTTTGCTGAACTGGGCCCGCGCTACAAGGCGCGTCCTGGCGGCTACACCCGTATCCTGAAGATGGGTTTCCGCGTTGGCGACAATGCGCCTATGGCGCTGGTCGAATTAGTTGACCGTCCTGATGTGTCGGAAGAAATAGTTGACGCTGCCAAGGCAAAGTAAGCTATAATAAATACATATCGCGCGGTGGAGCAGCCTGGTAGCTCGTTGGGCTCATAACCCAAAGGTCGTAAGTTCAAATCTTGCCCGCGCAACCAACATCCATGCCGTCTAGGCTGGTAGCAAACGCCCACTTCATGTGGGCGTTTTACTTTGTGCCTACAAAAATTATCGACAATTAATCGTGGCCGTTGGGCTATTTCTCCGGTTGGTGGCAGCATCACTGACATGAGATGTCGATGGTTCTTGCCGCTGACGCGCATCTACAGATTCCAAGCGATGGATGGTGACTTGCGGGCCTCCAAGCTGGAGGTGATGCTTTATTGTCCGCCTAGGACTTAGGCTGTGTGGAAATGTTTCATGCGGCTTCCTCAAGGGTGTCGCTGTTCAGGTTGCCATCGGGATCGTGGTGATGCCGGTGACATTGCCACCCGTCACCATCATGCGGCGCGACAACTCGTTCATCTTCAGGCCTTCGGGGTTGCGCTCGAGTTAGGCCATCAGGTCAAAGCGGGGTCGGGGTGGTGTCAAACTGCGTGCGCAACTGGCTGCGCACCTGCTTTTCAACCAGTTGGGTGCAGGTCAGCAGCCGCAGCACTTCGGGGTGTTCGCTGTAGCCTCGTGCTTCCAGGTCCATTTTTTACCTTAGCGTTTTAACTAGTAGTGCTATGTTTTTAATAGCTACTTTTCGGCGTATTTACTGGGCTGCAGCCTCTTTTTCCTTAAGAATATCGCGGTAAAGCTGATCCCGGCCGCTCAGGCAGGGGCGCGGCCAGCCAACCTTCCGGCTTTGCAGCCTGGCCGCTTCGTGCAGCGTCCGGGCCGGGTCGGCCAGGTCCGGGCGCGGACAGATCAGCGCGGCCTGCGGCAATGATGTTGTTGACCTGGTCGGCCTCCGAAATGGCGCCGACTGCGATGGTTTGTATGCCGACTTCGTTACGGATACGGTCGGCAAACGGCGGCTGGTACATGCGGCCGTAAACCGGCCTGGCGGCGCGCATGGTCTGGCCCGACGACACATCGATGAAGTCGCAGCCGGTAGCCTTGAACAGCCGCGCGATTTCCACCGCATCGTCGGCCGTGTTTCCGCCCGGCGCCCAGCCATGCGCCGAAATGCGCACGCTCAGCGGCGGCAGCATGGGTGGCGGGGCCGGTATGCCCGGGCTGTTGGCCCGCCACTGCTCGGCTTGCAGGCCGCTGTAGCGGTTGACGTTTTCAAACCACTCGGTCGAGTTGCGCGCCGCGTTCTGGATTTTCAGCACCTCGACTGATCGCACGGCCTCATAGGCCCGCAACGCCGCGTCGGCATCGGGCTGGCAGGCGCTGGCGTAGCGGATGCGGCTGTTCAGGCCGTCGCTGGCAATCGCCGGATCAGCCTGGTACTGCGCGGCCATGGACTGGTCGTCCTGCGCGTCGGTTTCAAACACCAGGTCCACGCCCAGTGCTACGCAGCGGTCTTGACGGATGTGGAGCAGCCGCTTGCGGCCAATGCCGCAAAACCCGTGGCCGCCCGAGCGCACACTGCGTCATCCCAGTGGTTGAATGCGTCGCCAATCAGCTGCGCGCTGAACAGCCATCGGTGCAGAGGGCTGGAAAAAGAAAAAAGGACGGTCGCCATCAGGGCGCCTGAAAACCCGCCGCCCGGTAGGTGAGCACCAGCGTGTCCCGAAAAGCTTTGACATGGTTCCCGGCCGGGTCATCGGCGGGGAGTATGGGCGTGGTTTCGTGAATCACCCGTTCGTCGTCCATCAGCAGGGTCGTCAGGGGTTGCTCCATCAAAAAGCGCATGCCATGCGGCCCGTGGGCATCAAAGACCCGGGTTTCGCCGCCTTTGACGCCTTGGCGCGCCACCAGCAGCACCACGACAAAGTCCACGCCGTCGCGGTGCGCGCCTTCCGGCGTCGGGCGGCCCACGCCGCCGGTGGTGTCGATGCGGAACTGGTGCGCTTCAATGAACCAGCGCGGCACCGCCTTGACCTGTGCAAACAGGTGGCCCAAGCTGGTCAGCAGTTCGGTCCAGGCGGGCGCCTCGGCCACGCCGGGCTCGATCGGGTCAAACCAGCGCTCAAAGCCGCCGTGCAGGGCGTTGTATTCGGTCGGTTGCCAGTGCGCGCGGTGCGGCGTTTGCGTCAGCGCCCCGCTGGGCAGTTCCTGAACAAAACAGCCATGCCGGCGCCGGCGGTAATGCCCGCCATCGCGCAGGTGGGCATCGGGCGGCAGCCGGTTCCAGGCGTCGGTCAACGGCTGCCAGCCTTGCAGCCACTGGGGCGTCGGGAGTTGAAGCTCGGTTGTCAGATCCGCCGGCAGGAGTAGGCTCAGCCCGTCCTGTCGAAGCGCCTGTGCGGCCGGTTTTTGAACACTTGCAATATTGAACATGCTGGCTATTTTGCGTTATTCGGGGGGCGTCTGGTTGGCGTGGGCTCGGTGTTCGGCCGCAAGCAGAAGAATGAGGGGGCCGGCCTACATACAGGGCGCCCAAAGCTGCTGATAATGAATCGCGTGTTTAACCAGAGGAGTTTTCAATGCTGTACAAATTCAAATCAAAAGATTACGGTGATGTGATCATGCTGGAGCTTAATGGGCGCCGGGTGCTGGAGATCATTGGCAAGGATGCCGGGCCAAAAGGCATCATCCTGCCCGAGCAGATGCCTGCGGCAATTGCGGCGCTGGAAGCCGCCATTGCGGAGGAAGAGCTGGCCGAAAAAGAGGCCGGCGTGGTGCAGGGGGATGGGCCGGGCTTGCGCCAGCGCGCCCTGCCTTTCATCGAGTTGCTGCAGCGCAACCACCGGGCTGCCCACGAGGTGGTCTGGGGCGTGTAGTTTTTTGCCGCAAGCTTTGCTGGCGCAGCGGATTAAAAAAGCCCCGGAATCGGGTAATGCCAGTCAGTTAAGAACTGACTGGCATTTTTCTTGGGTATTTGGACGCCCTGTGCTTGACAAGTCTGGGGCAAGTGCGGGGTCGCCGCGGCGGCAAAAGAAAAATGGCGGCTTGCTCGTAAAGCAGGGCCAGACGCC
>NZ_JAUXNA010000370.1 GCF_030682935.1 Polaromonas sp. | reverse complement strand
CAGCTCGCCATTGCCGTGCGCACCGCTGGCTGCACGCCCCGCGCGAAGCCGTGGTAACGCCAGCCCTGGCCGGGGCCACCCCGTCCGCCTGGCGCAGCCGCTCCCGGCTAAAACACCTCGGTATCCACCTCCCGGTTGCCCTGCTCGCTGTAGCGGCTGCCCGCCACGGTCTTTTCGTTGATCAGGGCCTCCAGCCGGACCATCACTTCGGCGCTGAGCTTCACATCCACGGCGCCCAGGTCTTCCAGCAGGTGCGGCACGCTGGTGGTGCCCGGGATGGGGATGATGTGCTCGCCCTTGTGCAGCAGCCAGGCCAGCGCCAGCTGGGCGGGCGTGCAGCCGGCTTCCTGCGCGATGGCGTTGTAGCCATCCAGCAGCTTGAGGTTGGCGGCATAGTTGTCGGGCGCGAAACGCGGCATGCTGCGGCGAATGTCCTTGGCGTCCAGCGTGCTGACGTCCTGCAGCGCCCCGCACAGGAAGCCGCGCGCCACCGGGCTGAAGGCGACAAAGGCCACGCCGAGTTCGCGGCAGGCATCGAGCACGGCAATCTCGGGGTTGCGCGTCCACAGAGAATACTCGGTCTGCAGCGCCGTGACGGGATGCACGGCGTGGGCCTTGCGCAGCGTGGTGGCCGACACTTCGCTCAGGCCGATGCTGCGGATCTTGCCGGCAGCCACCAGGTCGGCTAACGCGCCCACACTGTCTTCGATCGGCACCTGCTTGTCCCAGCGGAGCAGGTAATAGAGGTCGATCACGTCGGTCTGCAGGCGCTTCAGGGCCGCTTCACAGGTGGCGCGAAGGGTCTCGGGCCGGCCGTCGATCACGCGCACCAGCTTGCCGTCGCCCGCCAGGTCCACGCCCTGCATGCCGCATTTGCTGGCCAGGGTGAACCGGCTGCGGTGTTGGGCCAGCACCTTGCCGACCAGCGTTTCGTTGGCGCCAAAGCCGTAGAGTGCCGCTGTGTCGAACATGGTCACGCCGGCATCGAGCGCGGCCAGCAGCACCCGCTCAGCCTGTTCGGCGGACACGGGCGCGCCGTAGGCGTGGCTGAGGTTCATGCAGCCGAGGCTGATGGCGGAGACGCTGAAGGGGCCTAATTGTCTTTGTTGCATTGGCTTGTTGCCGCGTCAGGCGTTGGCGTTGAGTTGCTGCTCCAGCTGGTGCAGCACCTGGTAGCAGGCCAGCACCTTGCCGACGCTGGCATTGGGCTCGCGGCCTTCCCGGATGGCGGCGAAGAATTCACGGTCTTGCAGCTCGATGCCGTTCATGGACACGGCCACCTGGCTGACGTCGATTTGTTCTTCCTTGCCGGTGAACAGATCGTCGTAGCGGGCCAGGTAGGTGGCCGTGTCGCCGATGTAGCGGAAGTAGGTTCCCAGCGGGCCGTCGTTGTTGAAGCTCAGGCTCAGCGTGCAGATGGCGCCGTTGGCCGCTTTGAGCTGGATCGACATGTCCATCGCAATGCCCAGCACCGGGTGAATCGGCCCCTGCATGGCATTGGCCTGCACGATGGGGCTGTTGCACTGGTAGGCAAACAGGTCCACCGTGTGGGCGGCATGGTGCCACAGCAGGTGGTCGGTCCAGCTGCGCGCCTGGCCCAGCGCGTTGGTGTTGGTGCGGCGAAAAAAGTAGGTCTGCACATCCATCTGCAGGATGTTGAATTTCCCGGCCGTGATTTGCTGGTGGACGTACTGGTGGCTGGGGTTGAAGCGGCGGGTGTGGCCGCACATCGCCACCAGGCCGGTCTGCTTTTGCAGTGCCACGACTTCTTCAGCGCCCTTGAGAGTGTCAGCCAGCGGAATTTCCACCTGCACATGCTTGCCGGCCCTCAGGCAGGCCAGCGTTTGTTCGGCGTGCATTTGCGTCGGCGTGCACAAAATAACGGCGTCCACTTCGGGCCGGGCCAAGGCGTCGGCCAGTTCGGTAGAAACATGCTTGATGCCGTACTGGGCGGCAATTTCCCGGGTTTTTTCCAGGTCGCGGCTGATCAGCGAGACCACTTCCACGCCGGCTATGTTCCTGATGCCGTCCAGGTGCTTGATGCCGAAGGCACCGGCGCCCGCCAGTGCGACTTTGATGGTTTTGCTCATTTAGGTATTCTCCAGAATCAGGTGGCCGACGGCCGTGTTGGATGCGGGCACATGGTAGAAACGGTGCACCAGCTTGGGCGCGTTGCCGCCGGCCACGTCGGCCATGGCGCCACGGGCGATCAGCCACATGACCAGCTCGATGCCTTCGGAGCCGGCTTCGCGCACGTAGTCGATGTGCGGCACATTGGCCTGGCCTTCGGGGTCGGCAATCAGGCGGTCGAGAAAGGCGTTGTCAAACTCGCGGTTGATCAGCCCCGCGCGCGGACCCTGCAACTGGTGGCTCATGCCGCCGGTGCCCCAGATCTGCACATTGAGCGGCTTGTCAAACGACTCGATCGCCTTAGCGATAGCCTTGCCCAGGTTGAAGCAGCGCTTGCCCGAGGGCACCGGGTACTGCACCACATTGACGGCAAACGGAATCACCGGGCAGGGCCAGGCCTCGGGCTGGCCGCACATCAGTGACAGCGGCACGGTCAGGCCGTGGTCCACGTCCATCTTGTTGACGATGGTCAGGTCGAAATCGTCCTGAATCACCGACTGCGCAATGTGCGCGGCCAGCTCCGGGTGGCCTAGAACCAAGGGCACCGGGCGCGGACCCCAGCCTTCGTCGGCGGGCTCAAACTCGGCCGCCGTGCCGATGGCAAAGGTCGGAATCATGTCCAGGCTGAAGGCCGTGGCGTGGTCGTTGTAGACCAGGAAAATGACGTCGGGCTGGTTGTCCTTCATCCACTGCCTGGAATACTCGTAGCCCTTGAACACGGGCTGCCAGTAGGGCTCGTTGCTTTTTCCCAGGTCAAGCGCGGCGCCGATGGCCGGGACGTGGGAGGTGTAAACGCTGGCGGTGATTTTGGCCATGTTCAGGCGCTCGCTTTCTTGCTGGATTTGCCCTGGGGCTGGTGCTGGGCTTGCGCATCGCCGTCTTCGCCGACCACGCGGTTGCCTTCGGCGGAACGCCCGCCAGCGATCATCATGTCGCGGTATTCTTCTTCGGTCATGCCGGTCATGCTGCCGGCCATCTGCTGGAAGCTCTTGCCATCGGTGGCGCCGATCTTGGCCAGAAAGTAGATGTTGCCGCCCAGCGAAATGCAGCGGTTCAGGTCGCGCGCGATCACGGCCTGTTTCTGGTCCTCGGTCATGGCCCACTCATCGAGGTAAGCCCGCTCGTCGGCCTTGAAGCGCTCGCGGTTGGCGGCCTTCATCAGCGACATGCAGAACTGGTTCAGGTGGTAGCCCTTGCGGCTTTGTTCGGCATCAAAAATGGTGGTGCCGGGAACATCGAGGTACGGTTTATTCAAAGACATGAATTTCCTTTAGTCAGTTGAGGACAGAGCAAAATTGCTGCGCAATTCTTGGTCTATCCCGCAAAGTTTCAGACATCCTCGGGCCAATAGAGGCGCATCGGATTGTCCACCAGCAGTTTTTGCTGCAGCTCGGGCGTGGTGGCGATGTGCGGGATGAAGTCGACCAGCAGGCCGTCGTCGGGCATGTGGTCTTTCAGGTTGGGGTGCGGCCAGTCGGTGCCCCAGAGCACGCGGCCCGGGAACTCTTCCACGATGCGTTTGGCAAACGGAATCACGTCCTGGTAGGCATTTTGTTCGCCATTCAAAGCCTTCGGTCCGGTCACCGACAGGCGTTCGGGGCAGCTGACCTTGCTCCAGACGTTGGGGTGTTCGCGCATGAATTTGACGAACAGCTCGAACTCCGGGCCATCGACCGGCTGGCTCACATCGGGGCGCCCCATGTGATCGACCACCACGTCGGTCGGCAGCGTGGTGAAAAAGTCCCACAGCTCGGGCAGGTCCACCGCCTCGAAGTAAATGACGACATGCCAGCCCAGCGGCTTGATGCGCTTGGCAATCTCGATCAGCTCTTCCTTGGGCGTGAAATCAACCAGGCGCTTGACGAAATTGAAGCGCACGCCGCGCACGCCGGCCGCATGCATGGCCTGCAGCGCTTCATCGCTCACCGTGCGCTTGACGGTGGCCACGCCGCGCGCCTTGCCGCCTGAATTGACCAGCGCATCGACCATGGCGCGGTTGTCGGCGCCGTGGCAGGTGGCTTGCACCACCACGTTGCGGGCAAAGCCCAGGTGGTCGCGCAGCGCATAAAGCTGGGCCTTGGACGCATCGCAGGGCGTGTACTTGCGCTCGGGCGCATAGGGGAACTCGGCGCCGGGGCCAAACACATGGCAATGCGCGTCCACCGCGCCTGCGGGCAGCTGGAATTTCGGCTTGGACGGACCGGCATACCAGTCGAGCCAGCCGGGGGTTTTGGTGAATTCCATGGGAAGGTCTTTCGCGGTTCAGTCGATGTACTTGAGGCCGGCTTTTTCGAGCGGCTCGCGCATCTTGTACATGTCCAGGCCCAGCACGCCGGCGGCGAACTTGGCGCGCTTTTCGCCTTCAAAGCTTTCGCGTGCCTCGGCCGCGTCAGCCACTTGTTGGGCGATGGCGGCGGGCACCACCACGATGCCGTCCGTATCGGCAATCACCACGTCGCCCGGATTGACCAAGGCCCCGGCGCACACCACCGGAATATTGACCGAACCCAGCGTGGCCTTGATCGTGCCCTTGGCATGGATGGCGCGGCTGAACACCGGAAAACCCATCTTCTCCAGCTCGTCCACGTCGCGCACACCGGCGTCGATGATCAGGCCCATGGCGCCGCGCGCCTGGAACGAGGTCGCCAGCAGGTCGCCAAAAAACCCATCGAAATTGTCGGTGGTGCAGGCGGCCACGGCCACGTCGCCGGGCTGCAGCTGCTCGGCGGCCACATGCATCATCCAGTTGTCGCCGGGCTGCAGCAAGATCGTTACCGCCGTGCCGCACATCTTGGCGCCTTTGTAGATGGGGCGCATGTAGGGCTTCATCAGGCCGACGCGGCCCATGGCCTCGTGAACCGTGGCCACGCCAAAGCGCGAGAGTTTTTCAACGGCGGCCTTGTCGGCGCGCACGATGTTGCGTTTCACAACGCCCAGTTGGTTCAGGCTCATGATCATTTTCCTTTCAGTTTGAGCGCCGCATCCAGGCGCGGGAACACGCGGCGGGCATTGCCTTCGTATATCTGGAAGCGGTCGTCGTCGCTCAGGATTTTTGACGCTTCGATGTAGCGCTTGGTGTCGTCAAAATAATGGCCGGTTTCGGGGTCGATGCCGCGCACCGCGCCAATCATCTCGGAGCCAAACAGCACGTTCTTGACCGGGATCACGGTGTTGAGCAGATCAATGCCGGGCTGGTGGTAAACGCAGGTGTCAAAGAAAATGTTGTTGAGCAGGTGCTCAGATAGCAAGGGCTTTTTGAGCTCTTGCGCCAGCCCACGGAAGCGGCCCCAGTGGTAGGGCACGGCGCCGCCGCCGTGCGGAATCAGGAACTTCAGCGTCGGGAAGTCCTTGAACAGGTCGCTGGTCAGGCACTGCATGAAGGCGGTGGTGTCGGCGTTCAGGTAATGCGCGCCGGTGGTGTGAAAGCAGGCGTTGCAGCTGGTGGACACATGGATCATGGCCGGAATGTCATGCTCGACCATCTTTTCATAGACCGGATACCAGTGCCGGTCGCTCAGGGGCGGGCTGGTCCAGTGGCCGCCCGACGGATCGGGGTTCAGGTTGATGCCGACATTGCCGTATTCCCTGACGCATTTTTCGAGCTCTGGAATGCTGCTGGCCGGGTCCACGCCGGGGGACTGGGGCAGCATGGCGGCGGGAATGAAGTTGTCGGGAAACAGCTGACTCACGCGAAAGCAGAGCTCGTTGCAGATGGCGGCCCAGGTCGCGCTGACATTGAAGTCGCCGATGTGGTGCGCCATGAAGCTGGCGCGCGGGCTGAAGATGGTGAGGTCGGAGCCGCGCTCTTTCATCAGGCGCAGCTGGTTGTTCTCGATCGACTCGCGCAACTCGTCGTCGCTGATTTTCAGGTCGGACACCTTGGGCATCATCGCAGGGTCTTTAATCCCGGCAATCTGCTGGTTGCGCCAGTTTTCCAGCGCCTTGGGGGCCGTGGTGTAGTGGCCGTGGCAGTCGATGATCATGGCTTGCTTCATGGGGTTCTCCTGTTTGTTGTCTCTGATTAATGGCCTGGCCACACCGAGCGCGGCACCATCACCTCGCCGCGCATCAACAGGCGGGCGGTGCGCAGCAGCGCGGCTTTGGTGACGCTTTGCGGGTTGGCCGGGTCGGTTTCCAGCGCCACGCTGAACTCGCCCGTGGGGTGTTCAACCGACACATGCTGGGTGGCGCCGGGCTGCATCACGGCCACGCCGTCGCAGACCGAGCCGTCGAGCACGCAGGCCGTGCCCACCGTGACCGCCGCGAGCACGCCGATGGCATCGTGACAGACATGCGGGATGAAGCTGCGGGTCGTGATGCTGCCGCCATCGCGTGGCGCGGCAATCAGCGTCATCTTGGGGTAGTTCTTCTTGCTCACGTCGCCCAGTCCCATCTTGAGCGACACCTGCAGCCGCAGCGCCTCGATGCGCAGCTTCAGTTCGGTATCGGCGTTCAGCTCGGCCACGCTCTCGTAGCCGGTGCGGCCCAGGTCGCTGGCCTTGAAGAGCACCAGCGGCATGCCGTTGTCGATGCAGGTCACGTCCAGCGTGAACGGCTCAAACCCCTCGCCGGTCACGGTGATGCTGTCCTTGACCTGGCCGGTGGGCAGCAGGCCGGAACAGACCGAGCCGGCGGTGTCCAGGAAGTTGATGGTGATGGGCGCCGAGCTGCCGGGCGCGCCGTCGATGCGGGCGTCGCCCTCGTACTCGACCTCGCCGCCTGGCGTTTGCACCGTCACGTCGCACTGCATGTCGGTGTTGAGCGTGAGCACGCGGAAGGTGCTGCAGCCATCGGGACCTGTACCCTGCGCCCGCACCAGGCCGGTTTCCAGCGCAAACGGCACCACGGCGGCCAGCATGTTGCCGCAGTTCGGCGTGGTGTCCACCGTGTCCTTGTCGGGCTGCAGCTGGGCAAACAAAAAGTCGAGGTCCACGCCTGGCGTGGTGCTTTTGCGCACAATGCCGACCTTGCTGGTCAGCGGATGCGCGCCGCCCAAGCCGTCGATCTGGCGCTTGTCGGGCGAGCCCAGGGCTGCCAGCAGCACCTTGTCGCGGGTGGGAATGTCGGCCGGCAAATCGGCCTCGTTGAAAAACGGCCCCTTGGAGGTGCCGCCGCGCATCAACAGGCAGGGAATGGCCGTCTGGGAAGTCATGGGTTTGTCGTCCTCGAAGTTCTGATAATAGGGTGGATTATCTGGATTTATCAAGCCCGGCAACAGGGCAGCGCGCGACTATCAGCTAGAACAAAACTCTATATCTCCGGCTTTGATATGCCGATAAACTGCATGCCGTGGACCTCAAACAACTTGAATATTTTGTGCGCGTGGCCGAGCTCGGCAGCTTCACGCGCGCCTCCATCGCGCTCGATGTGGCCCAGCCCGCGCTGAGCCGGCAAGTGCGGCTGCTCGAAGTCGAGCTGCGCCAAAGCCTGCTGGTACGCAACGGCCGCGGCGCCACGCCCACCGAGGCCGGCAAGCTGCTGCTGGCGCACGGGCGCGGCATCTTGCACCAGGTGGAGCGTGCGCGCGAAGAGCTGGGCCGCGTGCGCGGCTCGCTGGCCGGGCGCGTGGCGATTGGCCTGCCGCCCACGCTGGCACGGGTGCTGACGGTGCCGCTGACGCGCGCCTTCCGCCTGCAGCTGCCCGACGCCCGGCTGTCCATCAGCGAAGGGCTGTCTGCGGTGATGCAGGAATGGCTGCTGAACGGCCGGCTGGACATTGCGGTGCTGTACAACGCGCAGCCCGCCGCCGGCATCGAGATGACGCCCCTGCTCGACGAAGACCTGCTGCTGGTGCAGGCGCGCCCGCCCGGCCTGCCCGAGGACCCGCCGCCGCCGCCGATTGCGCTCAGGGACGTGGCCAAACTGCCGCTGGTGATCCCCAGCCGGCCCAACGCCATCCGCATGCATGTGGAAGCCGAAATGGCGGGCATAGGCTGCCGGCCCACGATAGCGCTGGAGATTGACGGGGTGTCCGCCATTCTTGACCTGGTGGCCGATGGCGCAGGCTGCGCCCTGCTGTCGCGCAACGCCGTCGCCAGCTCCATCAAACCGTCGGCGTTTACCGTGCGCATGATTTCCGAGCCGCCGCTGCGCACGCGCCTGTCGCTGGTCACCAGTTCGCTGCGGCCCGCCACGCTGACCCAGCAGGCCACGCTGGCGCTGATTTTGCGCACCGCCAGGACACTTCTCGACAAGCCCTGAACTACTATTAAAAACATAGCAACTGATGCCCGCAGAATAAGTGCCAAGCCGATTTTCTGTTCTATTTTTGGCGGTTTTCCGGTGCGGAGTCAGACTGCGGCCAGAGCGTGTTATTTGGTTGGTCATGGGTTGGCTTTGCGGGCTTGGGCTGGCCGGGAGTCGCCCGGCATGCGACTCACTTTCTTTGCTTCGCCAAAGAAAGTAAGCAAAGAAAGGCGACCCGCAGTCTGGGTCCCTACGCTGCGCTTCGGGCAACCTGCGCTGCACCAGA
>NZ_JAUXNA010000369.1 GCF_030682935.1 Polaromonas sp. | reverse complement strand
CACGCTGGTCGTCGTGGAACACGACCCGGCCGTGATGCTGGCGGCCGATCGCATGATCGACATGGGCCCCGGCCCGGGCGAAAAAGGCGGGCAGATCGTGTTTGACGGCACGCCCGAAGACCTCAAGCATGCCGACACGCTGACGGGCGCCTACCTGGGCGCGCGCAAGCAGGTCGGCATGGGCTTCAAGCGCGCAGTGACGGACAACACGCCGCGCCTGATTCTGGAAGGCGCGCGCGACCACAACCTGCAAAACCTCACAGTCGAGTTTCCGCTGCAGCGCCTGGTCTGCGTGACCGGCGTCAGCGGCTCCGGCAAGTCCACGCTGATGCAGGACATCCTGGCGCCCGCGCTGCTTCGCCAGTTTGGCAAGGCCACCGAAACCCCCGGCCTGCACGACCGGCTGCTGGGCGCCGAGCACCTGACCGACGTGGTGTTTGTCGACCAGTCGCCGATTGGCAAAACCGCGCGCTCCAATCCGGCCAGCTACGTCGGCGCGTGGGACGCCGTGCGCGAGCTGTTTGCGCTGGCGCCGCTGGCCCAGCAGCGCGGCTACACCGCGTCCAAGTTCAGCTTCAACCACGGCGACGGGCGCTGCCCGACCTGCGGCGGCTCCGGCTTTGAGCATGTCGAGATGCAGTTCCTGAGCGACGTGTACCTGCGCTGCCCCGACTGCGACGGCAAGCGCTACCGGCCCGAGATTCTGGAAATCACGATTGAGCGCCAGGCCATGGGCCAGCTCAAGCCAAGGCTGCTCAATGTCGCCGACGTGCTGGAACTCACCGTGAGCGAGGCGATTGTGCTGTTTGCGCAAGACCGCGAAGTGGTGCGTGCGCTGCAACCGATTGTGGATGTGGGCCTGGAATACGTGAAGCTGGGCCAGCCCGTGCCGACGCTGTCGGGCGGCGAGGCCCAGCGCCTCAAGCTGGCCGGCTTTCTGGCCGAAGCCAGCAAGACGGCCGGCAAGCCCAAGAGCGCCAGCAAACAGCCGCTGCCGCTGAAACGCCCGGACCGGGGCACGCTGTTTTTGTTTGACGAGCCGACCACCGGCCTGCACTTTGACGACATCGCCAAGCTCATGGGGGCGCTGCGCCGGCTGCTGGAAGCCGGGCATTCGCTGATCATCATCGAGCACAACCTCGACGTGATCCGCTCGGCCGACTGGCTGATTGACCTCGGGCCCGAAGGCGGCGAAGCGGGCGGCCTGCTGGTGGCCGAGGGGCCGCCCGAGCTGCTGCGCCAGCACCCCACGTCGCACACGGCGCTGGCGCTGCGCGAGTACGAGCAGGCCATGGGCCAGGTCAGCCAGGTTGAAGAAGCCCGGCCCAAGGCCTGGAAAACCCGGCCGGCTTTTTCCAACATGATCCAGATCGTCAACGCCAAGGAAAACAACCTCAAAAGCCTGTCGGTCGAGATTCCACGCGGCAAGTTCAACGTGGTCACCGGCGTGTCGGGCTCGGGCAAATCGACGCTGGCCTTTGACATTTTGTTCAACGAAGGCCAGCGGCGCTACCTGGAGTCGCTCAACGCCTATGCGCGCAGCATCGTGCAGCCGGCCGGCCGGCCCGAGGTGGATGCGGTCTACGGCATTCCGCCCACGGTGGCGATCGAGCAGCGGCTGTCGCGCGGCGGGCGCAAGTCCACCGTGGGCACCACCACCGAGGTCTGGCATTTTCTGCGGCTGCTCTACGTCAAGCTGGGCATTCAGCATTGCACCAAAGACTTTGCTGCGGTGATGCCGCAAAGCCCCGAGAGCATTGCCGCGCAGTTGCTCAAGACCTACCGCGGCCAGCACATTGGCTTGCTGGCGCCATTGGTGATCAACCGCAAGGGCGTCTACACCGAGCTGGCCGACTGGGCGCGGCCGCGCGGCTACCCGCATTTGCGCGTGGACGGCGAGTTTTTGCCGACCACCGGTTTTCCGCGCATTGACCGCTTCAAGGAACACACGGTGGAGTTGCCGGTGGCCGACCTGCGGGTTAGCCCCGACAACGAAGCTGCCCTGCGCGCCGCGCTGGCGACGGCATTGCAGCACGGCAAGGGCGTGGTGCATGTGCTGGCGCCGCTCGACGGCCTGCAGGCGGCCATGTCGGCGGGCAGCAGCACCCAGGCCATCGGCCAGCTGGCGGTGTTTTCGACCAAGCGCGCCTGCCCGGTCTGCGCCACCTCGTATGCCGAACTGGACCCGCGCCTGTTCAGCTACAACAGCAAGCACGGCTGGTGCCCCGACTGCGTGGGCACCGGCGTGGCGCTGACCAAGGAGCAGCGCAAGGTGTTTGACGATTCGGTGATGGACGACGACCAGAAGGGCCGCGAACAGAGCTTTGCCGAACCCGAAGTCGAAGACGTGGCCAACGCGGTCTGCCCGAGCTGCCAGGGCGCGCGCCTGAACCGCCAGGCCCGGGCCGTGAAGTTCGCCGGCGTCGGCATTGCCGACATTGCCGCCTTGTCGGTGACGGACGTGCGCGGCTGGGTCGAAACGCTGGCGCTGGCCGGGCGCGAAGCCGGCATTGCCCGCGACCTGATTCCCGAGATCAAAAGCCGGCTTGAATTCCTGCAGGACGTGGGCCTGGGCTACCTCACGCTGGACCGGGGCGCGCCCACGCTGTCGGGCGGCGAGGCGCAGCGCATCCGGCTGGCGGCGCAGCTGGGCTCGAACCTGCAGGGCGTCTGCTACGTGCTCGACGAGCCGACGATTGGCCTGCACCCGCGCGACAACCAGATCTTGCTGAGCGCGCTGGGCAAGCTCAGCGACCGGGGCAACACGCTGGTGGTGGTGGAGCACGACGAAGACACGATTCGCCGCGCCGACAACATCATCGACATTGGCCCCGGCGCCGGCAAGCGCGGCGGCCAACTGGTGGCGCAGGGCACGGCCGCGCAGCTGGCCGCCGTGCCGGAATCGCTGACGGGCCGCTACCTGGCGCACCCGCTGATTCATCCTTTGCATGCGCGCCGTGTGACGAAGCTGCTCCCACCCCAACCCTCCCCCAGAGGGGGAGGGGGTCAAACGGACTTCTCCCTTTCTTCACTCCCTCCCCCTCTGGGGGAGGGCGGGGGTGGGGGCTCCCCGATTGCCGCCAAACCGCTGAGCAAGGCAAAACAAGCCGCGCTGAAAGCCCAGGCCCTGAAAGCCGCTGCGGCCGAATCCAGCGCCCTGCACAACGCCGCACCGGCCGCCGCCAGCCCGTATACCGCGTGGCTCAGCGTGGTGGGGGCAACCCTGCACAACCTCAAAAACGTTTCGGCCCAAGTGCCGCTGCACCGCCTGGTCGCGGTCACCGGCGTGTCGGGCTCCGGCAAATCGACGCTGGCCCGCGACGTGCTGCTGAGCAACGTCCACGCGGGCGTGATGCTGCGGTCCACCAAAGCCGGGCGCGAGGCTGACGAGGCCGGAAATCACCCGGCCTGGACCGGCTGCGAACGCATCGAAGGCTACCGCGTCGTTGACCGCGTGCTCGAAGTCGATCAGACGCCGATCGGCAAAACCCCGCGCTCCTGCCCCGCCACCTACATCGGTTTCTGGGACACGGTGCGCAAGCTGTTTGCCGACACGCTCGAAGCCCGGGCGCGCGGCTATGCGGCAGGGCGGTTTTCTTTCAATACCGGCGAAGGCCGCTGCCCGACCTGCGAAGGCGCGGGCGTGCGCACCATCGCCATGAGCTTTCTGCCCGACGTGAAAGTGCTGTGTGAAACCTGCCGCGGCGCGCGCTTCAACCCCGAAACGCTGGCCGTGACCTGGCGCGGCAAAAGCATTGGCGATGTGCTGCGCATGGAGGTTGACGAGGCGGTGGACTTTTTCGCGTCCATGCCCGCCATCGGCCACCCGCTGCAGTTGCTCAAGGATGTGGGCCTGGGCTACCTCACGCTGGGCCAGCCGTCGCCCACGCTGTCGGGCGGCGAAGCGCAGCGCATCAAGCTGGTGACCGAGCTCAGCAAGGTGCGCGACGACATTACAAGGCGCGGCCAGAAAGCGCCGCACACGCTGTATGTGCTCGACGAGCCCACGGTGGGGCTGCACATGGCCGACGTGGAAAAGCTGATCCAGGTGCTGCACCGGCTGGTCAGCGGCGGGCACAGCGTGATCGTGATCGAGCACGACCTCGATGTGATCGCCGAGGCCGACTGGGTGATCGACCTGGGGCCGGACGGCGGCAACGCCGGCGGGCAGGTGGTGGCTTCCGCGCCGCCCGAGGCGGTGGTGAGGCTGGGAACGCACACCGGGAATGCGCTCAAACGTGTGCTGGCCCGGGTTTAGATGGAGTTTTGCTACTGAATAAATAGCTGCTTGCGACCGTATTCATTGGGCTTGAGGTCTGAAATGCTTGAAAAATGATTTGCTGGCATCGGGCCAGCAGGCTTGCGTCTTTGGAGTTGCCCCTGTACCGCAAACAGCCAAGGCCCCGAGGGGCCTTGGCTTAACGTGGCGGCATTGACCCGCCAGATGCAACTTTGCGCATTCACCATGATTCGTTGGAACCCTGGTGGCCGGTTTGTGAGCCTGTGCGCGTTATACGACGAGCTTAAGGCTTAAACAAGCAGCGTTATTTGCTTCCACCGCCACCACCGCCACCGCCACCGCCGCCGCCGCCGCCGTTGCCGCCGCCGTTGCCGTTGCCGCCACCGCCGTTTCCGGCATTTCCGGCGTTGTCGCTTTTCCCGCTACCGCTTGCTGCCTTGTCAGAATTTTGTGCTTTGCTGGTGCGATCTGCTTTTGCAACGCTTTCAGCCCTTGCCGTTCGATCGGCCTTCTTGCCGCTCTGATCGGTTTTGGATGCGCTCACGATGCTACCCAGCTTGACACCCATACTTTGAGCGATTTGTCCCCAACCCATCCCCTCGGCTCTTTGCCCCAGTACGCCGCTCAGGGCGCTTGCAAGTTGCGAGGGCGTGGGGTTGGTGATGCCTTGTTGGGCAAGTGCGGTTTGGGAAAGCGCGAGCGCTATATTGATGTTTCCGTAACCCATCTTGCCGGTCGCAGGTGAAACGGTCGCAGAGGGTGCGTTCGGGTTGGTCGGGCTGGCACTCAGCGTGATGTCGGAACTTGTGCGAAGCCCGCTGACCAGCGACTGGGCATTGGCTGGTGAACCTGCCAAGGAACTGTAGGTGGCCGCCAGCTTGTCGCCCGCCGTGTTGGTGGCCGTCTGCGCCCAGGCTTGCGCGCCGCCCAGCAACATAACGCTGGAAACGCCCAAGGCGATGATGGTTTTTTTAAGCAACATGTCAATGATTCCGTTCTGTTGAATGGATGAAGCTGCGAATTGCAGCCTTGAATTTTTATTCTAGGGGGTCGTGCCTACCGAGAATGCCGCTTGAGGCTGCCTCCTACATCAGGTCGGCGTTTCGCGGCGGTGCTGCCGGCCGGGTGTAGAAAGTTGCAAATGGCCTTCGGTCGACCGGTTTCAGCGCTTGTTCCGGTGGGACCGGCGTGCTGTCGGTTAGCCGCCCAGGGGAAGCTCTAATTGGCAGCCGGCCGCTATCCATTTCCCATCTAGCAGCTAGACCGGGCAAGGCCTGCCGGGCGGCGGGCGGATTGCGCACAATCGAGGGTATTCGCGGCGGCTGCATGGGGTGTGGCCGTCTTGCGTGTCTCCCGTGAAGGATCTGCCCATGTTGTCCCGTCGCCATTTAGTTGCCCACAGCTTGCTGTTGGGCGCCGCCTTAAGCCTGGCGCTCGCAGCCAGCGCCCAGACGGCCTTTCCTTCCAGGCCCGTGCGCATCGTGGTGCCCAATGCGCCGGGCGGCGCGGCCGACCTGACGGCCCGGGCGGTGGGCCAGAAGATCGGCGAGGCGCTGGGCCAGCCGGTGGTGATCGACAACAAGCCCGGTGCGGGCGGCGTGTCGGCGGGCGACATGGTGGCCAAGGCTGCGCCCGACGGCCATACGCTGCTGCTGATTTCCAGCGGCACGGCAGTCAGCGCGTCGCTGTTCAAGTCGCTGCCGTTCGACACCGTGAAGGACTTCATCCCGGTGGCGCCGCTGGCGTCGTTTGACCTGGTGATCGTGGTGGCCGAGGGCGGGCGCTTCAAGACGCTGGCCGAACTGGTGGCGTGGGGCAAGGCCAACCCGGGCAAGCTCAACCTGGGCACGCCCAATATCGGCACCACGCAGCACCTGGCGGCGGAACTGTTCAAGTCGGCTACCGGGCTGGACGCACAGATCGTGCCCTTCAATGGCACGCCGGCCGTCATCAACGCGCTGCGCGGCGGCCAGATTGATGTGGGGCTGGACATCCTGAGCCCGCTGCTGTCGCAGATCAAAGCCAAGGCGCTGCACCCGCTGGCCATCACCGGCGCCCAGCGCTCGCGCATGCTACCCGAGGTGCCCACGGCCAAAGAGGCGGGTGTGCCCGGCTTTGCGGTGGCCTCGTGGAACGGCCTGGCCGTGCCCGCCCACACGCCGAAAGACGTGGTGGCGCGCCTGAGCAAGGAAATCACGGCGGCGCTGAACGATCCGGGCGTCAAGAAACGGCTGGAAGACCTGAATCTTGACCCGCACCCCGGCTCGCCCGAGCAGGCGGCGGCATTGTTGAACAACGATATCAAACGCTGGAACGACGTGATCGTGCGTGCCAAAATTCCGCGCCAGTAGTCCTTGCTTTTTACCGGATCACCTCATGAACATCGAATGTATCGGCCTGATCGGCTATGGCGAAGTCGGCAAGATTTTCAGCGCCGGCCTGAAGGGCAAACCCGGCGTTGCCGCCGTGGCCGCCTGGGACCTGACGCTGGCCAGCCCGGCCACGCAGGCGGCGGGTGTAGTGGCGCAGCCCTCTGCGCGCGCGCTGTGCGAGGCGAGCGATCTCGTCATTTCGGCCGTGACCGCGTCCAACACGCTGGCTGTGGCGCAGGAAGCGGCGCAGTACATCCGGCCTGGCGCGCTTTTCCTGGACCTCAATTCCGCCTCGCCCGGCACCAAGCAGCAGTGCGCAGCGCTGATTGAAGCGGCCGGCGCGCATTATGTGGAAGCGGGCGTCATGACATCGGTGCCGCCTTACGGCATCAGGGTGCCCATGTTGCTGGGCGGTGCCAAAGCGGCCGAACTGGCGCTGCTGCTGACCGGCTGGGGCATGGACGCCAGGGCCGTGAGCGAGCGGCTGGGCGTGGCCAGCGCCATCAAGATGTGCCGCAGTGTGATGATCAAGGGGCTGGAGGCGCTGGTGATCGAGAGCTACACCATGGCCCGCGCCTACGGTGTGGAAGACCAGGTGCTGCCCACGCTGCAGGAGACCTTTCCCAGCATTGACTGGAGCGCGCAGGGCGCGTATTTCTTCAGCCGCGTGGTGCAGCACGGCCAGCGCCGGGCCGAGGAAATGCGCGAGTCGGCCAATACCGTGCGCGAGGCCGGCTTCGAACCTCTGATGGCCGCCGCCATCTCAGCCAAGCACCAGTGGGTGGCCGACCAGGCCAGGGCCGGCGTGTTTGCGGGCGTGGGCAAGGGCGCGCGCTGGCAGGACTTTGCGGACCGCCTGCTGGCCGCGCGCAAGCCATGATGACGTCCTGACCGCGCCAGATGCTCGACATTCTGGCGATTACCGGCCCGATCTACATCACCATTGCGCTGGGGTTCGCCACGACGCGACTGGGCCTGTTCAGCAAGTCCGACATGCGGGTGCTGGGCCAGTTCGTGATCAACCTGGCGCTGCCCGCGCTGCTGTTCAACGCATTGGCCCAGCGCCCCCTTGGCGAGATTCTGAATGGCCGCTACCTGCTGGTCTATGCCGTGGGCTCGCTGCTGGCGCTGGGGCTGGGCTGGCTGTGGGCGCGCCGCGTGGCCGGCCAGGACGGCACCAGCAGCGCCTACTACGCCATGGGCATGTCCTGCCCCAACAGTGGTTTTGTCGGCTATCCGATTGCGCTGCTCACCCTGGGCCCGGTGGCGGGCGTGCTGCTGGGCCTGAACATGATGGTCGAGAACTTGCTCCTGATCCCGCTGCTGCTGGCGCTGGCCGAACGCGGCGACGGGCACGGCGGCGCCTGGCACCGGGCGCTGCGCCAGTCGCTGGGCAATCTGCTGCGCAACCCCATGGTGCTGGGGCTGCTGGCCGGCTTGCTGGTCTCGCTGATGGGCTGGCAACTGCCGTCGCCGGTCGCGCGCACGGTCACGCTGTTTTCGCAGGCCAGCGGTGCGCTGTCGCTGTTCGTGATTGGCGGCGCGCTGGTGGGGTTGCAGATTCAGGGCATGCGGCGCCAGGTGGCGCAGATTGCGGCGGGCAAGCTGCTGCTGCACCCGCTGGCCGTGGTGGCCGTGCTGTGGCTGTTTGAGGCCGCCGGCCTGATGCCGCTGGAGCCGCAGCTGCGCATGGGCCTGGTGCTGACGGCGGCCTGCCCCATGCTGGGCATTTACCCCATCCTGGCGCAAAAGCACGGGCGTGAGGGGCTGGCTGCTGCGGCCTTGCTGGGGGCGACGGTGGCGTCGTTTGTGTCGATCAGCGTGCTGTTGTGGGTTTTTCAGCAGCTGCCGGGGTGGGGGCGTTGATTTTTTGTTTTTTTTGGGGTGGCGGTTACTTGTTTGGTAGCGTGCTGGCTTTGCGGGCTTGGGCTGGCCGGGAGTCGCCCGGCATGCGACTCACTTTCTTTGCTTCGCCAAAGAAAGTAAGCAAAGAAAGGCGACCCGCAGTCTGGGTCCCTACGCTGCGCTTCGGGCAACCTGCGCTGCACCAGA
>NZ_JAUXNA010000368.1 GCF_030682935.1 Polaromonas sp. | reverse complement strand
CGCCTGAACCTGGAAGGCCACCGCGACCAGCCGGAATGGCTGAGCCATGTGAATGCGTCGGTGCTGAAGGTCAAGCTGGCCACGGCCATCATTGGCATCAGTTCGATTCACCTGCTCAAAACATTCATCAATGCAGACAACTACACCGACCGGGTATTGATCGCGCAGACGGTGATTCACATCACCTTCTTGCTCAGCGCGCTGGCCATTGCGCTGACCGATCGCATGATGACGCCCGCCCAGAACACCCAGCACTGAACTTTCACGCAAGGCCCGAAATGACCATTTTGCTCTTTATTGGCGGCCTGATCGGCCTGGTGGCGGGGGCCGAGCTGCTGGTGCGCGGCGCGTCCAAGCTGGCGCTGTCCTTCGGCATCTCGCCGCTGGTCGTCGGCCTGACGATCGTTGCCTTCGGCACCAGCGCCCCCGAGATGGCCGTCTCGACCGGAGCAGTCCTGAACGGTCAGACCGACATCGCGATCGGCAACGTGGTCGGCAGCAATATTTTCAATGTGCTGTTTGTGCTGGGCGTGTCGGCGCTGATCACGCCACTGGTGGTCAACATCCAGCTGATTCGCCAGGAGGTGCCGATCATGATTGGCGCGTCCCTGCTGCTGCTGGTGCTCGGCCTGGACGGCAAGCTCGGCTTTCTCGACGGTGCGATCCTGTTCGCGCTGCTGATCGCCTACACGGTGTTCCTGATCGTGCAGTCGCGCGCCGAAACCCGTGCCGCGCAGGACGAATACGCGGCTGAAATCAAGCCTGCCGTGGCCGGCGGCTGGGACGCCAAGCTGCCGATGCAACTGCTGCTGATCGTGATCGGGCTGGGCTTGTTGGTGCTCGGTTCCGACTGGCTGGTCACGGCCTCGACCATCTTTGCCAAGGCCCTGGGCGTGAGCGACCTGGTGATTGGCCTGACCATCGTTGCCGCCGGCACCTCCATGCCGGAAGTGGCCACCTCGGTCATGGCGGCCATCAAGGGCGAGCGCGACATCGCAGTCGGCAACGTGGTGGGCAGCGGCACCTTCAACATCCTGGGCTGCCTCGGCCTGGCGGGCATCGTATCGGGCGATCTCGGTCTGGTCATGCCCGCAGCAATCCTCAATTTCGACATCTGGGTGATGATTGCGGTCGCCCTGGCCTGCCTGCCCGTGTTCATGACCGGCCATGAAATCGCCCGCTGGGAAGGCGGCGTATTTGTCATTTACTACGCCGCCTATGTGACCTACCTGATTTTGGCCACCCAGCAACACGATGCACTGGGTCTGTTTTCCGGGGCCATGATGAGTTTTGTCATTCCCATCACGGTGATCACGCTGGTCGTGGTGTTGCTCAGACGCGGCAAGCCCCCGGGCAGCGCATCCTGAGCGGCGCACAAAGCCGCCCGCCCGCCGCTGGCCAGCGTCTTGAACCGAGGGTTCACCGCCGGCGATCCGGTCCTCAAAAGTGACCACCTAGAACGAACGCTCGTTGAAAGAGATCCAGACCTTGTTACTTTTGATTATTTTCTTGCCGCTGTTGCTGGGCACCCTGCTGACCGGCTGGTCTGGCGCCCGGCCATCGGCCGGCCACCGCGGCCGCACGGCCTGGATTGCGGCCGCCATTACGGCTTCCAGCCTGGCCCTGCTGCTGATGCAGGCGCCCGCCGTCATGCGCGGCGAGGTGCTGTACGAGTTCATCCCCTGGGTGCCCGAAATCGGCCTGAACCTGGGGCTGCGGCTGGACGGTCTGGCGCTGATGTTTGCACTGCTGATCACCGGCATTGGCCTGCTTATCATCCTGTACGCCCATTTCTACCTGGGCAAGAACGACCCGGCCGGGAAGTTCTTCAGCACCCTGATGCTGTTCATGGCGGCCATGCTGGGCATCGCGCTGTCAGACAACCTGCTGCTGCTGATCGTGTTCTGGGAACTGACCAGCCTGTCGTCGTTTTTGCTGGTGGGCTACTGGCAGCACCGCGCCGATGCGCGTGAGGGCGCGCGCATGGCGCTGGCCATTACCGGCGGCGGCGGTCTGGCCATGCTGGGCGGCTTCGTGCTGCTGGGCCAGATTGCCGGCACCTACGAGTTGAGCCAGATGCTGGACCAGGGCGCGCGTATCCAGGCCCATGCGCTTTACCCCGCCGCCTTGCTGCTGATTTTGCTGGGCTGCTTCACCAAGAGCGCGCAGTTCCCCTTCCATTTCTGGCTGCCGCAGGCCATGGCGGCGCCGACGCCGGTATCAGCCTACCTGCACTCGGCCACCATGGTCAAGGCCGGCATTTTCCTGCTGGCCCGCCTGACGCCTGTCATAGGCGGCACCGAACTCTTTGCCGGCATTGTCAGCACCACCGGGCTGGTGACGATGGCGTTTGCGGCCTTTGTTGCGATCTTCAAACACGATCTCAAGGCCCTGCTGGCCTACTCGACCATCAGCCACCTCGGGCTGATCACCTTCCTGATCGGGCTGGGCTCGCCGCTGGCGGCCGTGGCGGCGATGTTCCACATCCTCAACCATGCCAGCTTCAAGGCGTCGCTGTTCATGGTGGCGGGCATCATCGACCATGAAACCGGCACGCGCGACATGCGCCTGCTCGGCGGCCTGCGGCATCTCATGCCCTGGACCGCGACCCTGGCCATGGTCACGGCCGCCGCGATGGCAGGCGTGCCGCTGTTCAATGGTTTTCTGTCCAAGGAAATGTTCCTGACCGAAACCGTGACCTTCGCCCAGGCGGGCGGCTGGCGCTGGATGGTGCCCGCCCTGGCCACCCTGGCCGCGCTGCTGAGCGTGGCCTACTCGGTCCGGCTGGTCCACGATATTTTCTTCAACGGGCCTGCACGCAACCTGCCGCGCCCGCATCCGCATGAGCCGCCCATGGGCATGAAGGCGCCGGTGGCCCTGCTGGCGGTGGTCTGCATCGCGGTCGGTATCTTGCCGTCGCTGCTGCTCGGGCCCATGGTGCTGGTGGCCGCAACCGCCATGCTGGGCACGGCCCCGCCTGAATACCAGCTGGCGATCTGGCACGGCCTGAACCTGCCGCTGCTGCTGAGCGTGCTGGCACTGGCCGGAGGCGCGGCCCTCTACTTCACGCTGGCGCGCGGTGGCCGGCTGCACCGCCTGAACTCCGAAAACTGGTTTGGCCTGCTGACCGGGCTGAACCTGTTCACGCGCGGCACGGACCGCCTGTTCGGCAGCGCCGGTCGCATCACGACGCTGCTGGAAAACGCCTCGCTGCAACGCTACACCGCCTGGATGCTGATGGCCACGGTGGCCGTGGCGGCCGCGCCCCTGCTGTCGGGCGATGCGCCCGGCACCGGGACGCGCGCCCTGCTGCCCGTGACTGTGCCCGCGCTGGTGCTGTGGGGCCTGCTGCTGCTGGCCTGCGGCTGGCTGGTCTTGCGCCACCATGACCGCTTCCAGTCGGTGGTGGTCGCTGGCGTGATTGGCCTGGTCACCGCGCTGACCTTTGTCAGCTTTTCGGCACCCGACCTGGCGCTGACGCAGCTCACCGTCGAAGTGGTGGCGACCGTGCTGCTGCTGATGGGCCTGGCACTGCTGCCACGGCAAACGCCGCGCGAATCCACCGTGGCGCGCCGGCTGCGCGATGGCGTACTGGCGCTGGGGGGAGGCGGCGGCCTCGCCTGGCTGGCCTGGGTCATGCTGACGCGCGACCACGACTCGATTGCCTGGTATTTCCTGAACAATTCGGCTGTAGCGGGCGGCGGAACCAACGTCGTCAACGTGATCCTGGTGGACTTCCGCGGTTATGACACCTTTGGCGAAATCACGGTGCTGGCCATCGCGGCCGTCGGCGTGCTGGCGCTGATGGACGGCATGCGCACGCGCCGCCCGGCGGCTGACGGCGGCGGCCTGCCCTGGACCTTTGCCGCCCAGCCGCTGATGCTGCGCGTGGCCGCACGCCTGGTGCTGCCGCTGGCGCTGGTCGTGACGCTCTACATCTTCATGCGCGGCCACAACCAGCCGGGCGGCGGCTTCATTGCCGGACTGATCACCGCGGTGGCGCTGGTGCTGCAGTACATGGCCATGGGCCAGTCGCGCGCCGAGACCCTGCTGCGGGCCGATGGCGGAAGCCGCTTCGTGCGCTGGATCGGCATGGGCCTGGGCATTGCAGGGCTGACGGGCGTCGGCGCCTTCGCGCTCGGCCAGCCTTTCCTGACCAGTGCCAACGGCCATCCTTATGTACCGCTGCTGGGCGAGCTGCCGCTGGCCACCGCCGCGCTGTTCGACCTGGGTGTTTACATCACCGTGGTCGGCGCTACCCTGCTGACGCTGTCCACCCTGGGGGCCGTGACCCGCGAAACGGGTGCTGCCAAGTTGCCAATCCCCTCAACAGGAGTTCAACCATGAGCCTGGAATTCCTGGTGGCCAGCGGCATTGGCCTGGTCACCGCTACCGGCATTTACCTGATCCTGCGCGGACGCACCTGGCCCGTAGTGCTGGGCCTGAGCCTGCTGGGCTACGCGGTCAACGTGTTCATCTTCGCCATGGGCAGGCTCTGGCAGGATGCCGCCCCGATTCTTTCGGCCACCGGGCGCGTCGCCGATCCACTGCCGCAGGCGCTGGTGCTGACCGCCATCGTGATCGGCTTTGCCACCACGGGCTTTGTGATTGAACTGGCGCTGCGCAGCCGCCATGAAACCGGCAGCGACCATGTGGACGGGCACGAGCCCGGCCACCGCTCCGGCAAGGCCAGGGACGAAGCAGCATGAGCGAGTTCCTGAACGCGATTTTTTCCACGCACCTGCCGGTGCTGCCGGTGCTGCTGCCGCTGTTCACGGCCGCCGCGCTGCTGCTGATGGGCGACGACGGCGGCGAGGCCAATCACGGCGGGCGGCTGCTGCAACGCCGGCGGCTGCTCAGCATGGCCAGCGTGCTGCTGGGTGCGGTGCTGGCCTGGCGACTCATGAGCGAGGCGGCCGTGGGCACGCTGACGGTCTATCCGCTGGGCGGCTGGCCCGCACCGTTTGGCATTGTGCTGGTGATCGACCGCCTGAGCGCCATGATGCTGGCGCTGACCTGGACCATTGCGGTGCCCGTGCTCTGGTATGCCGCTGGCGGCTGGGATGCGCATGGCCGGCACTTTCACACCATGTTCCACTTTTTGTTGATGGGCGTGTCGGGCGCCTTCGTGACGGGCGACCTGTTCAACCTGTTTGTATTCTTTGAAGTGCTGCTCATCGCGTCGTATGTGCTGCTGGTGCACGGCCAGGGCCGCGAGCGCTTCAAGGCAGGCGTGCACTATGTGGTGCTCAACCTGGTGGCTTCGGCGCTTTTTCTGGTCGGCCTGGCCATCATTTACGGCGTCGCAGGTACCCTCAACATGGCCGACCTGGCGCTGCGTGTGGCCCAGCTTGGCCCGCAGGAGGCCGCGCTGTTCAAGGCGGGCGCGCTGGTAATGCTGGTCGTGTTCGGCCTGAAGGCGGCGATCGTGCCGCTCTACCTGTGGCTGCCCGGCACCTACGCCGCGGCCAGCGCGCCGGTTGCCGCCATGTTTGCCATCATGACCAAGGTCGGCGTGTACAGCATCATCCGCGTGCATGCCGTGATTCTGGGCGAAGGCGCGGGACACGCCGCCCTGGCAGCCGAACCCTGGCTGTTGCCGGTGGGCTTGGTGACCATTGCCATGGGTGTGCTGGGGGCGCTGGCCGCGCACAGCCTGGCGCGGCTGGTGTCTTACCTCACGGTGGCTTCGGTCGGCACCATCCTGGCGGGCATTGGCCTGTTCACGCCAGCGGCCATGTCGGCCGCGCTGTATTACATGATGCACAGCACGCTGGTGGTCGCTGCGCTGTTTTTGCTGGTCGAGCTGGTGGCCTCCCAGCGCGGCGCTGCGGGCGACCGGCTGCAACCGGCCGCGCCGGTCGCCCAGCCGGTGCTGCTGGGACTGATGACGCTGCTGGGCTCGGCGTCTGTCGCCGGCCTGCCGCCGCTGCCCGGCTTTCTGGGCAAGCTCATGATTCTTGAAAGCTCCGCCCTGACGCCGGCCCATGTGTGGGTCTGGAGCGTGGTGCTGGTGACCAGCATCCTGACGCTGGTCGGTCTGGCGCGTGCCGGCTCCATCCTGTTCTGGAACGTGCTGCCGCCGGACGGCCAGCCGGCCCAGGCAGGCACCAGCTCGCGCCTGACCCTGGCCACGCTGGGGCTGCTGTCGCTGAGCCTGGTGCTGGCGGTGGCGGCCTCGCCGCTCAAGCGCTACACCGATGCCACCGCAGCGCAACTGGCCGACCGCGCCGCCTATGCCGAAGCCGTGCTGGGACCGGTGGGCGGCGCGGCAGCCCAAACCACCCGGCCTTACCGCGCCGGTGAGGGCGAAGTCATACTGCCCGCCAAGGGAGATACACCATGAAAAAAGCCCGCTGGTTCGGTCACCCCTGGCTGTCGGTCTTGCTGGCGGTCAGCTGGCTGCTGCTGCAGCACACGCTGGCGCCGGTACACCTGATCTCGGCCGTGCTGATAGGCCTCGTGGTGCCGCGCCTGCTGCATGACTTCCTGCCTGTGGCAGCGCATGCGCTTCTTACATCAAGTCATTCGTCAGGATTTTCCGTTTATTGATCGTTTGGCCATTGCCCTG
>NZ_JAUXNA010000366.1 GCF_030682935.1 Polaromonas sp. | reverse complement strand
GGCCTGAAGGCCGCTTGCGGGGCGAGCCTGGCGACCCTGATCACGCCCAACAGCTTCACGGCCCACCACGATTTCACGGGTGCGCTGCGTATCCTGCCCAGCTTGCAGGGCACCACCCTGGCTGATTTGCGCGCCTGGCATGACCAGGCCCGTCCATCCCTATCCACGCCCAAGAGACTGTCATGACCCCCACTTTCCGCATTGCCCCCTCCATCCTCTCGGCCGACTTTTCCCGTTTGGGCGAGGAGGTCCGCGCCATTGAGGCTGCCGGTGCCGACCTGGTGCACTTTGACGTGATGGACAACCACTACGTGCCCAACCTCACCATCGGTCCGCTGGTGTGCGAAGCCATTCGCCCGCATGTGAAGATTGCGATCGACGTGCATTTGATGGTCGAGCCCGTCGATGCGCTGATTCCGCTGTTTGCCAAGGCCGGTGCCAACCTGATCACCTTTCACCCCGAAGCCAGCCGCCATGTGGACCGCACGCTGCAGCTGATTCGCGACCACGGCTGCAAGGCCGGCATTGCCCTGAACCCTGCCACACCGCTGGCCTGGATGGACCATGTGATGGATCGGCTGGACATCGTGCTGCTGATGAGCGTGAACCCGGGTTTTGGCGGGCAAAAATTCATTCCCGCCACGCTGGGCAAGTTGCGCGAAGCGCGCCGCCGCATTGATGCCCACACCGCCGCCGGCGGCCAGCCGATCTGGCTGGAAGTCGATGGCGGTGTCAAGACCGACAACATCGGCGAGATTGTGGCCGCTGGCGCTGACACTTGCGTGGCCGGCAGCGCCGTTTTCGGCGCGCCTGACGCCGACGGCGGTTACCGCAGCGTCATGAACGAACTCCGCCGCGCCGCCCGCACCGCCTGAGCGGGCACCAGAACTTTCAACCATCAAGGGATACTCCATGCCATTGTCCAAACGTTTCACGCTGACGCAGTACCTGATCGAGGAGCGTCGCCGCTTTCCCAGCGCCAGCGGCGACTTTAATGCGCTGATTCTCGATGTGGCCCTGGCCTGCAAGGCCATTGCCCGCGCCGTGGCTTTTGGCGAACTCGGCGGTGTGCTCGGCAACCACGATGCCGACGCTGGCGGCTCGGTCAACGTGCAGGGCGAAACGCAGAAAAAGCTCGATGTGCTGAGCAACGAGTACTTTGTGCGCCTGAACCAGTGGGGCGGGCATCTGGCCGGCATGGCGTCTGAGGAAATGGAAGATCCAAGCCAGATTCCTGCGCAGAATCCGCGTGGCAAGTACCTGCTGGTGTTTGACCCGCTGGACGGCTCCAGCAACATTGACGTGAACGTGTCGGTCGGCAGCATTTTTTCCATCCTGCGCGCGCCGCAAGATGTGGTGGACAGCGGACGTGACGTGACAGAGGCGGACTTTTTTCAAACTGGCGCAAGCCAGGCGGCCGCAGGCTACGCGCTCTACGGCCCCACCACCATGCTGGTGCTCAGCGTGGGCAACGGTGTGGCGGGCTTCACGCTGGACCCCAACCTGGGTGAGTTCATGCTCACGCACCCTGACTTGCAGGTGCCCGCCGCAACGCAGGAATTTGCGATCAACGCGTCCAACAGCCGTTTCTGGGAAGCACCGGTCAAGCGCTATGTGGACGAATGCCTGGCCGGCAAGACCGGGCCGCGCGGCAAGGACTTCAACATGCGCTGGATTGCCTCCATGGTGGCCGAGGCGCACCGCATTTTGATGCGGGGCGGCGTGTTTTTGTACCCGCGCGACAACAAGGACGCGTCCAAACCCGGCCGCCTGCGCCTGTTGTACGAGGCCAATCCCATCGGCTTCATCATGGAGCAGGCGGGTGGCCGCGCCAGCACCGGCCGCCAAGCCATGCTGGGCGTGCAGCCCACGTCGCTGCACCAGCGCATCGGTCTGGTGTTCGGCTCGAAAAACGAGGTCGAGCGTATCGAGCGCTACCACGCCGAGCCGGCCAGGACGGATTCGGAGACGCCGCTGTTTGCCGAGCGCAGCCTGTTCAGGGACTGATTCACAGGTTAATTGCTATTTATTTAGTAGCTTCTAGCGTCCACCAGTATTGGGCTAGAGGCTTATTTAATCGTTATTTTTAACTCCAGAGGACAAGCTCATGTCTGAACGCCATCCCATCATCTCCATCACCGGATCGTCCGGCGCAGGGACTACATCGGTCACCCGCACCTTTGAAAACATCTTCCGCCGCGAGGGCGTGAACTCCGCCATCATTGAAGGCGACAGTTTTCACCGTCACGACCGCAAAGACATGAAACGCAAGGCCAGCGAGGCCGAGCAGGCTGGCAACAAGAACTTCAGCCACTTTGGGCCGGAAAACAACATGTTTGCCGAGCTGGAAGCCCTGTTTCGTGACTACGCGGCCACCGGCACCGGCAAGCGCCGCAAATACCTGCACGACCCCGAAGAGGCCGCCCCGTACCAGCAGGAGCCTGGC
>NZ_JAUXNA010000082.1 GCF_030682935.1 Polaromonas sp. | reverse complement strand
GTTTTTCAATCAGGTTGTGGTATTCGTCATAGCTGACATAGAGATGTTTGCCGTCTTCGGTCAACATGGAATTGCTCCTGATTTAATAGCCTGCCTAACCCATACAGTATGGGTTAGGCACCTGTTTTACTAAAACTTCTGAAATCAGGCGGCGTAGGGGTTACGCAGCAGGATGGTGTGGTCCCGGTCCGGGCTGGTCGAAACCATGTGAATCGGCACGCCGGTAATCTCTTCAATGCGCCGCAGGTAATGCTGCGCGGCCACTGGCAACTGATCGTATTGCGTCACGCCCACGCTGCTCTGGCTCCAGCCTGGCATGGTTTCGTAAATCGGCACGCAGCGGGAGATTTCTTCAGCGCCCATGGGCAAAATGTCGGTGATGTGGCCGTCCAGTTCATAGCCGGTGCACAGTTTGAGTTCTTCAATGCCGTCGAGCACGTCAAGCTTGGTGATGCACAAACCCGACAGGCCATTGACCTGGGCCGAGCGCTTGAGCAAGGCCGCGTCAAACCAGCCGCAACGGCGGCTGCGTCCGGTGACCACGCCTTTTTCGGCGCCCACCGTCGACAGGTGGTAGCCCACGGTGCCCGGCTTCTCCCAATCGAGCTCGGTCGGGAACGGACCGCCGCCAACGCGGGTGCAATAGGCCTTGGTGATGCCCAGGATGTAATGCAGCATGCCTGGCCCGACGCCCGAGCCTGCAGCCGCATTGCCAGCCACGCAGTTGCTGGATGTCACATACGGGTAGGTGCCATGGTCAATATCGAGCAAGGTGCCCTGCGCGCCTTCAAACAACAGATTGGCACCCTCACGGTGTGCGTCATTGAGTTCGCGCGAAACGTCGGCCATCATGGGCTTGAGTCGTTCGGCATCTTCCATCGCACGCGCATAGACGCTGTCGAAATCGATCGCCGGCGCATGCAGGAAGGTCGTGAGGATGTGGTTGTGCAGTTCCAGCAGAACACGCAACTTGGCGGCAAAGCGGTCCGGGTATTTCAGGTCCTGCACGCGCAGGGCGCGGCGCGCGATTTTGTCCTCATAGGCCGGACCTATGCCCTTGCCGGTGGTGCCAATCTTTTCGCTGCCGGCATTTTCGCGCACAGATTCACGCGCGATGTCGAGCGCGGCGTGAAATGGCAGTATCAGCGGACAGGCTTCGCTCACGCGCAGGCGCGATCGCACCTCGACGCCGACAGCTTCAAGCCGCTCAATTTCCTTGAAGAGCTGCTCGGTTGACAGCACCACGCCATTGCCGATGTAGCACTTGACGCCCGGGCGCATGATGCCGCTCGGAATCAGGTTAAGCGCTGTCTTGACGCCGTTGATGACCAGCGTATGGCCGGCGTTGTGGCCGCCCTGGAAGCGCACCACGCCCTGCGCGCTTTCGGTCAGCCAGTCGACCAGCTTGCCCTTGCCTTC
>NZ_JAUXNA010000338.1 GCF_030682935.1 Polaromonas sp. | reverse complement strand
CATCAAACCGAACACGGTGTAGTGCCTTTTGATACTTGATGTCCGTTTTCCCCATTCGCCAGACGGCGGCCCTTGCTGGCTCACCGCCTTCGCATACAAACACATCACCGTCGCACACACCAAAACGATCCAATTGATTCGATTCGAAATTCATCTCGAATAGATCAGACAGATCAAAAGCACCCCAGCGAACGTTGATGTTACGGAGGTAGCGATAAGGTTCACCCGATGTGTGTTTTTGCTTGTCCAACATCCTGCCAAGCTGCACTTGCCCAAGCTGCCCCATGGTTGCCCATGTCCATCCCGCAGGCAATTCAGAAGCATCGGCCTGATCAGGGGCATTAGGTTCTTTGTATTTGGACTTACCTGCCCACTGGCTGCGCCGCGTTTCAAGAATCCGCTGCAAAAGCTGCTCGCCGGTTTCGAAGCTGCGGCCTTCGCGATGGGCGAGTTCGGCTTCAGTGGGAACGAGGCGGCCTTCTATGGCGTCTTTGAGGACGGAGGCTTTGTAGCGTTTGAGGTTGGCCTTGACGCGCTTCAGGTTGGCGACGGCTTCGTCGAGGCGGGAGAACTGTTTTTCGAGTTCGGCGACGATTTCGCGCTGCTGGTCAATGCCGGGCAGCGGAATCAGCTGCTCTTCAAGGTAAGCACTCGGCACCCGCCGTAGCCCGACCGCGCCGGTCATGTGCCCGGAGGCTTCTTTTCTGAATGTTTGGCTCGATACAAAGTAATAGATGTAGCGAGCGTCAACGCCAGCACGAGGGCGAAGAACGTGAAACTCGGTTGAGCCGAAGCCGACACCGTTACGCAGTTGTCGGGCGATGGCCATCTTGCCGTTTTCCATGCACGGCGTGACCTTGGCAAACAGCACATCGCCTTCGCGGAAGTGGGTGTAGCCCTTTTTCACCTCAGCGTATTTGCGGATGGTCGATACATCAATGCCGCCAGACAGCGCTTCGACCGCAGCCATCGGAACGAATGACACGTCCAAGTCGTCGTGGAGCGCGGTTCGATCAATCTTGGGGTTGACTTCGACTGCTTCGGACAGTGGCACCAATTGCGCGACGGCGATCACGTCGTCAAGCACTGCACTCACGCTTTGGAATTTCATACCGTTCATGGCCCCTTTGACCCCTTTATGGCCCGATTGGCCAGCCACGCCGCGCCTTGCTCGGTGAGGCGGTATTTCTGCTGGCTGCTGGTCGGTTTGTCGGGCAGGGTCATTTCCAGCAAGCCTTGGTCCATCAATGGCTGGATGACTTGGTCCCTGAACTTGGATCGATTGGTTCTTTCGGCCACGGTCATCAATTCAGTCAAAGCCGCACCAGTGCTGGCTTTGGCGAGGATTTTGACTTGGTCCCGACTTGGTCCCGACTTGGTCCCTGGCTTGGTGCCTGCCGTAGCCACTTCGGCACCCTTTGTCACGCCTTTAGGTCGCCACAAGGTCTGAATAAATTGCCCGCCATCTTGCCGAAACTCTGGCGCTGGCAAGCCGGCTTGGGCACACTGGCTGATCATGTCCAGCGTGCCGGTGCCTGCCTTTTCAATGTAGCGGGCCAAAAACAGTGGTTCGGCAATGCGTGGGCTGCGGGGAATGGAGGCATGCGGGCGGCGCAGGTTGTCCACAGTCAGCTGTGGGGGCAGCTCGCCGGGGTTCCAGATTTCGAGCCTGTCGGCAAACAGCATGACCTGCACCGAGGCGTTGGACGTGTAGTCCCGGTGCGCTACGGCGTTGACGATGGCTTCGGCCACGGCTTCGCGTGGCAGCTCATAGTCAACCGGGGCTTGCGGCCCTGCTGCGCGGGTGCCCACTGTTCTGGCAATTTTGGAAAGCACAAAGTCCAGCGCCTGATCAACCAGTTCAAAAACCGTGCCTTTGTAGATTTGGTACGAAGGAATGGGCTTGCTCACCCCCGTGCCATGAAAGTGCATGCACTTGAGTTCCGAACTAGGCAAGAAGCGCTGCGGGGCTTGACCAAAGAGCAGGATGGCCGCATGGGTGGGCTGCCCGGCATCGAGCAGGTTCAAGTGCGTCAACGCACTGTGCATGGGCGTGGCCGGGTCCAGTGCATAGCCACGGTTGCTCTGCGCACGGGCCAGAAAAAGCGTCAGTTTGTCTTGCGAGATATCGGCCAGCGTAGCGTCGGCACAGGCTGTTGCATCAAAAGGACTGGTGCGCAGCGCGCCCGTGCGGGCCAGGTGGTCCACCAAGCTGGCATGGATGGCGGCAATCAGTTCTGGCGTATCGCCAAAACGGCGACGAATCAATTGATCGCCAGCCTTGCGCACCAGCGAGCGCATCTTGGGGTGGCGCGCACCGTCATCACCACCACGCACATAAATCAGACGGGGCTTGCCTAGCGTGGTGGCCCGGTCAAATTCACGCTCTGTCGGCGATATGCCTTGGGCATCTTCAAAACCATAGTCATTGCCAAACAAGGCAAGGTAGAGAGTGGAGCGGTCAACTTCACTCAAGTACACCGCATCTGCACGCAGGTCTGCGGCGGGCAGGTCTTCAAACAAGAAAACCTCAAAAAACCGAGACAACAGGGGGTCGGCGTGAACAAAGTCTTTGACCGCCCGGCGTTCATGCGCCAGTTCTTTTTGCACCGAGCTGATGAAAATGCGTTGCTTTGCACTCACGCCGCCAACTCCCGATTCATCGCCTCAAGCACCTTCGGCAACTCCGCGCCAAACAACTGATGCACCTTGCCAATGCCGCCCTCCTGCGCAAAGGGGGAGTATTCAAAGTCGTCGGGCTCGATGCCGAGGTTGGCGGCGATGTGGTCACGGATCATTTCTAGCCAGTGGAGTTGTTCGGGGGTGAAGCGGGTGCGAGGGTGCGGGTAGCCCTCACCCCTCCCCTCTCCCAGGGGGAGAGGGAGTAAATCGGGGAGTAAGTTTTCTTGCTGCGCCAGCCAGGCCTTGAAGTTGGTGTTGACGCGCTCGGGGAAGGGCACGAGTTCGTTGTCCTGGTGCATGGCGAAGCGCACCAGGCTGACCAGGTCGGTGAGGATGCGGCGGCGGTTGTCGCCTTTGACCTTGCTTTTGTCCAGCGCGGCGTAGGCTTGCCAGAGCTGGCTCTCCGTCCACAGGTGCGGCGGGGCTTGCAGGGCGTCGGCCAGGGTCTTGAGGGCTTCGAAGGTCAGCGGCTCGTTACTGGCACCGCTCATTCGTTGGGGGCGGTTGTAGAGAATTTGCAGGGCGGTGATTTCGTCTTTGTGCTCGGCAATAAAGCGCTCGAAGGAGTCGACCGTACCTTTGGCGCGCTCGCGGGCAGCTTCAGAAAAGTCGGCGTCGATCAGCTTGTCTTGCGTGACGGTGTCGATGATTTGCTCGGCCTTTTTCTTCAGGTCGATGAGCAGATGGCGCAACGCGGGGTCGCACAGGGGTTTGGTGGCTGTCTGCATGGGTGAAGCGGGCTCGCCCCCACCCCAACCCTCCCCCAGCGGGGGAGGGAGGAAATCGGGGTCGAGCGCATCGACAATGCCGCGCGCGAGGTCTTTGAGGGAATAGCCGCCGCTGGCCTGGATGATTTTGAGTTTGTCGGCCTCGGTCAGCTCGCGGTCCAGCCGGGCCAGGCGGGCTGCGACGCTGGACAGCACTTCGGGCTCCACATTGCCCAGCGCCACGGCTTGCAGCAGTTTGTCGAAGGGCACGGACTTTTTCTGGTCCATGGGGGCGGAGTCGGTTTTGTCCTGCTCGCACACGCCCACGCAGTCGACGATGACGAA
>NZ_JAUXNA010000321.1 GCF_030682935.1 Polaromonas sp. | reverse complement strand
GCTGGTTGGGCGGATGAACCTGGCACTGATGGATCCGGACTACCAGGACGACAACTTCTGGGTTAACAAAGCCCGCCGCCTGTTCGAGGCACAGGCGGCCAACCTGATGGACTACGCGGCCTTTCGCCGCCTCGCGTCCATCTTGGCGAATGATCTCGGCCAGATGCGCGTGCCATTTCGCGCGCAGCGTTATGTGGTGCCCGAAGCTTACCGTGACGACAACTCTTTTCTTTGGGACTTCAACGAACCCAATGTCCCGGCACCCGAGCCACTGGACCTACAGGTCAAAGCGCCGCAGCGACCAGATGCGGCTGCGCCGAATGAGGCAGTGAGCCAGTCGATGGCGGCCGAGATTGAACTGGGGCGTCAGACTTACCCGGAGTGGGATGCCCAGCTATCGCTGATGCGCAGTGACTGGTGCACGGTGATTGAAAAGCGGCCCGCCTGGCAGGGCCAGCGCGTCGTTGCGGCGCGGGACGCCTCGATCTTGCCATTGGCGCCGCTGATACGCTCGCGGCGCTTGAGTCGGCGCCAGCGGCTGCGCCGGCAATGGGAAGGCGATGACATCGACCTGAATGCAGCGATTGAGGCCATGCTCGATCAACGGCTTGAATTGTCGCCGGACCTACGGCTCTTCACGCGCGCCGGACGTGAAGAGCAGGCATCGAGCATCCTGGTTTTGCTGGATCTCTCCGAGTCGACCAACGACTGTCCCGGCACCAGCATGGAATCCATTCTCGATATCGAAAAAAAAGCAGCGCTGCTGCTCGTTCAATCGGTGATGCTCAGCGGCGACCGCATCGCTGTTCACGGCTTCTCGTCAAACACCCGCGCGGAGGTCAACTATTACCGTCTGCTTGAATTCGGCGCGCCACTGGATGCGGCTGCGGCCGCCATGATCCGATCGGTGCCGGGACGTTATTCGACCCGCATGGGTGCCGCACTGCGCCATGCTGTCGCTTGTCTGGCCAATGAGCCGTTCGATCATCGCGCCATTGTGTTGGTGACAGACGGCGCGCCTTCTGACATCGATGTGTTCAAGGCCGGCTACCTGATTGAAGATGCACGCGCCGCCGTACATGAGGGCAGGCGCTCGGGTGTACAGACCTTCTGCATGGCATTGGACCCGCAGGCCGATCCTTATGTAAGAAGAATTTTTGGCTGGAACAACTACCGCATCGTCGATGAACCGGAGAGATTACCGGCGCAGCTGGCCACTTTATACAACCGACTGGCGGCGTCATGAAATCAGACCGGGAAATAGGTAGCAAAATGCTACTCAGGACTCCGGCAGAACAAATCCATTGGAAAAAAGGCAATAACAGTGGCAAATAAGGACCCCATTCGCGTCGGCGTTCTATTCTCGGAAACCGGGGTCACTTCGACGATAGGCCGTTCTCAGCTGCAGGGCACCTTGCTGGCAGTTGACGAAATCAATGAGGCTGGCGGTATTGACGGCAGGGAAATCGTCCCCGTGCGCTACGACGCCCAATCATCTCCCGCGATTTACGCGGCGCTGGCCGAACGGCTCATTGTCCAGGACAAGGTCAACGTGATCTTTGGCTGCTATATGTCGAGTAGCCGCAAGGCTGTGTTGCCGATTGTTGAAAAATGGAACAAACTTTTGTTTTATCCCACCCTTTATGAGGGCTTCGAGTTTTCGAACAACATCATTTATTCGGGTGCTGCGCCGAACCAGAACAGCGTGCAACTGGCCGAATTCATGACGGCGAATTTCGGTGCGAGGGTATATCTGATTGGATCGAATTACATCTACCCCTATGAGTCCAACCGCATCATGAGCGATCTGGTTCTGCAGCGCCCCAACAGCAGCAAGGTGGGTGAACGCTATGTCAAGCTTGACGCCTCCGAGAGGGATTTTCAGCTGATCATGGCCGACATTCGAGCCACGGAGCCCGACTTCATATTCTCGACCGTCGTCGGCGACTCGACCGCCAGCCTGTACCGGGCCTATGCCGAGGCGGGGTTCAACCCGAAGACCATGCCTATTGCCAGCTTGACAACATCCGAGGCCGAAATATCGCAGATGGGTGCGGATGTTGCGTTGGGACATTTCACCGCAGCGCCTTACTTCCAGTCAATCAACTCGGAAACCAACTTGCGCTGCCTCGAACGCCTGCGCAAGCGCTTCGGATTCGAGTGCGTTCCCAATATGTGCTGGGAGGCTGCCTACTTTCAGGTCCACATTTACGCCAACGCCTTTCGCCACACGGGTCAAGACGATATCGGGCAGCTCCTACCCCGCATTTTGGGCAGCGAGTTCGAGGCGCCTCAGGGTCGGGTACGCATCGACCCCGCGAATCACCATACCTCGCTTTATCCGCGCATTGGCGTAGCCAATTCCAGGGGGCAGTTCACCATCGTTCGCGAAGCCACCCGGCCGGTGCATCCCGACCCTTACATGGTCACCCATTCGCTTGGCGACTGGACGGCGACCCTCAGTACGCTGGAGCTGTGAATTGGAAAATGGCACCCATCGACGCGCGGTGCGTACGACACCGCCCCTGTTAAAAGACCTTCGGACACTGAGGGTCGCAGTCTTTCACCCCGACGACGCTGATGGAAGGCAGCTGACCCAGCAATTGCAGCGCATCGGCTGTCAGGTTCAGGCTTTCTGGCCGCCGTTGCCGGCGCTGCCGGAGGGCATTGACGTTATTTTTCTGGCCGTGCGACCCGAGAGCATGGAGACGGAGTTCGAATGGCTTAAGGGTGAAGATGTTCCAACCATCATTGCGGTGGTCACCTATGAAAACCCCACCATCGTCGAAACCGTGCTGCATATCAGGGCGCAGGCCGTTCTGCCGAGCCCGATCCGTTCCTTCGGTCTGCTGTCAGCTCTGGTGGTTGCCCGCTGCGTTCATGGCGATCTGAAAAGCCAGGCTCGGCGCTTGCGCAAGCTGGATGCAAAGCTTCTAGGCGTGCGGCAGATTGCCGAAGCCAAGAGCATCCTCGTGCGCACGCGCCAGATCACGGACGACGCAGCCTACGACCTGATACGGGACCAAGCTATGAGCAAGCGTGTCACGACAGAAGAAATCGCCGCAGCCATCATCAATGCGAACGAAATTTTGTCGCATGGGCTGAGCCATTTAGTCCCCGCCGTCAGTGAGCTTGCCGCTGTTCGACGTACTTCTTGACCACATCAATATGCAGCCTTCTTTTTGCTGTGTCGCGTGCTATCTTTTTTAAAACTGCATCGGACTGACAAGCCCTGAGTCGAATGCAATCGTCCCCAGCGACACCGAAGGCCTCCATCTCATGCAAACAGGGGGAGTGGAATGCCCATTCCAAAAACTGCACTGTATTGCGCATCTTTGTGCGCGTGATGTCGCAACTGCAAGTATCAACGCCAACTCGGCGCAAATCACGGATCGCTTGGCACTACCCCGCAGCGTGGTTTTCTACTGGCCGAGATACTTTGCGCCGACCGACCGCTTTCCCAAAACTTCATTGTCGGCTTTGAGTCGCTATGAAAATATCTCCATAGCAGTCTTTTGGCGACATTCCAATTGAGCCTCAATGTCTCATTCCCGCGCCTGGAAGAAATGAATGCACGTGCGTTTCACCAACTCTTCCTAGCTGATCGGGTGCGAGGCCTGTGTTTGGTCATTTTTTCGGGGTAGCGGGTTTCGACTGAATGGGTATCGACTTGAAGGAGGCGCTGCTGCCGGTGCTGCGGCTGTCCTTACGCATCAGGCTTTCAAGCGTGACCCCCTCCAGCACCGCCAGGTAAGCGTCGGTAGCGGAACGCAGCACCCCTTTCAATCCGCAGGACGGGATCAGGATGCATTCATTTTTGCTTTTGTCGAAGCACTCGGCCATGAAAAAATCGGGCTCCGTGCTGCGCACTACGGCACCGATATTGATTTGCGCAGGCTCCTTGCCCAGCCTGAGCCCGCCGTTGCGGCCCCGCACGGTTTCGACTACACCCAGAATGCCGAGTTGGTGAACCACTTTCGTCAAGTGATTTTTGGCGATGCCGTGCACATCCGCGATGTCCTGGATGGTCACCAGCCGATCCCGATTTGCGGCGAGGTACATCAAGGTGCGCAGCGCGTAGTCGGTGTAGGTGGTCAGTCTCATTGCGCGATGAAGTTCCAGTGAAAGAGGCGTTGATGCGTGGGGCCAACTCCGTTGAAGGTTGCATTGATTCTATAGAGGTGACGTTTTTTTTGGAGGGAATTCCCGGTAAAGATGTATTTATATTGCGTGTTTGTAAATGATATATGTAGAATGCATCTTATTAAATTTGAGCGCTTTCAGATTTTTCAACTGCACCCCAAAAAGGAAATTTGCCATGCACGCTACGCGCAAACTCTGGACCTGGCTCGCTGTCATCTGTGTCATGTCCTTTGCCGTTCTGGGCTGGGTCGGCACCGAGATTTACCTGACAGCGCCGCCCATTCCCAAACAAGTCGTCAGCATCAAGGGGTCGGTGCTTTTTTCAGAAGGACAGGTTCAGCGCGGCCAGGAAGCCTGGCTTGCTGCTGGCGGCCAGCAACTCGGTTCGGTCTGGGGCCATGGCAGCTATCTGGCCCCGGATTGGTCGGCTGATTGGCTGCACCGTGAAGCGCTGGCGCTGCGCGCCGTGTGCCGGGCGATGTGGTGTTTGCCATCGGCACCGTGTTCCTGGCCCTGTTCGCCCTGCGCTTGCTGACCGGCGGCAAACGTAAACAGCCGGCACTTGTACCTGTGAGCCGCGCCAAACAGGCTTGATTGACGTTTTATCAACCGTTCCTTGAAGAGGCGGGCCCTGGCCGGCCTCTTCGATGGACACCCCCCAGGAGTATTTTTATGTCACACGATTGTTCCCTTCCCGTAACGTCCGAAGGCGTTTACCCGTTTGATGCGCGCGGCGTCGCCAAGCGATTCCGCCATGCTGCGATCTTTGGCGCGCTGGATGCGCTGCAGCCTGGCGAGACCATGCGTTTTTGCAATGACCATGATCCCTTGCCTTTGCTGTCGCAGATCAACGGCCACTTTGGCGCCAACGTGGTCATCGACTATGTACAGCGCAACCCGGGTGAAATCGTGATTGATTTCCGGGTGGTTGGCTGACATTCCGAAGCGAGCCCGGCACGCTGGTTGGGCCCCCGCCCCTGCCAGCCCCCGAATTACCCTGTGAACTACCTCGCCATCAAGCATCTCCACATCACCTGCGCAGCCATCAGCGGGAGTTTTTTTCTGCTGCGCGGCATCTGGATGCTGCTGGACTCGCCCATGCTGCAGCGGCGCTGGGTGAAAGTGGTGCCGCATGGGGTGGACACGCTGCTGTTGACGACGGCTCTGGTGCTGGTGTTCTGGAGCGGCCAGTACCCGTTTGTGCAGCCGTGGCTCACGGCCAAGGTGATCGCCCTGGTCGTCTACATCGTGCTGGGCACCCTGGCGCTCAAGCGCGGCAAGACCAAAGGCGTGCGGACTTTTGCCCTGGTCGCCGCGCTGGCAACCTTTGCCTACATCGTGGCGGTCGCGCTGACCCGGCAACCCTGGTGGCTGATTGGTTTTTTCCAGGCGGGCTGAATTGCCAGAATTTAAGCCAAATAGGCCTCAAGTCCATATGGGTTGCTGCCCAGCGCGGTAGTGTGGAAAATACGCCCGGGATTGACAATCGTCAGTTCAATATCAGCGAGCGCATTGACGAGGGCGTGCGCTCTGGCCGCATCAGCCGGCGCGAAGCGCGCAGCTTGCACAACCGGGAGCGCCGGATTGCACGTCAAGAGGCCCAATTCAAGGCTGTGACGGTATCTTGAGGTTGGCTGCAATGGTTTTTGCATGCCCTGCACAGGACTCCATCACGAAATTCGGGGAACCCGGCGCGTTGGTTGAACTCATAGGCTTACCATGGCGTGGACGGGCGATGCGCAGCCTCTGAATTTGTCCGTGAAATATGGTTTTTAATGACTGAAGGAGTGCCTGGTTTTGAATTTGTCCTCGATGCGTTCTGGCGCCGCCGTCTGGCTGGTGGGACTGGGAAGTCTCTCAACCCTGGCAGGCTGCGGCACCCCGCTGAAGACGTTTCCGTCACAGGAAGAGTTTGCTTCCACCGTGACCTATTCCCGGCTGTTTGACGCCACCGCCGCACAAACCTGCGAAGCCGCCAGACGGGCGTTGCTGAGCCAGGGTTACCTCATCAGCACCGCCAGAGAAGACCTGGTGGAGGGGCGCAAAAGCTTTCAGCCCGAGCCCGAGTCGCACCTGCAAATGGAAATCCGGGTTGTCTGCGCCCCGGACAGCCCCGACGGACAGGTCAGCCTTGGTTTTGTCACTGCCCTGCAGGACCATTACGCCCTGAAGAAAAGCAACAATTCGGCCAGTCTGGGCGTGGGCGCGCTGGGGTCGGTCTCGCTGCCGTTTAGCGCCAGCAATGATTCCATGGTCAAGGTGGCCAGCCGAACCATCTCGTCGGACGTTTTTTATGAGCGTTTCTTTGACCTGGTCAAACGTTATCTGGGGGTGAGCGAACCGGTGGACGATCCGCGTTGACGCAAGGCGGTCAGCGGCTGCGCACTGGTCGTTTTAAGCGTCCAGCCCGGGCAGCGCCGCGTCGCCGTCCCGCCAGCTGCCCGGCGCCAGGCCTTCCAGGCTGTAGGGGCCGATGGCGGCGCGAATCAGCCGCAGCGTGGGAAAGCCCACGGCCGCCGTCATGCGCCGCACCTGGCGGTTGCGGCCTTCCTTGATGGCCAGCTCGATCCAGGCGGTGGGGATGGACTGGCGAGCGCGAACGGGCGGCGCCCGTTCCCACAGCGCGGGCGGCGGCGCCATCGGCTGCGCCCGGGCCGGGCGGGTCGGGCCGTCATTGAGCTGCACGCCGCGCCGCAAGGCTTCCAGCGCGGCCTCGTCAGGCACGCCTTCCACCTGCGCCCAGTAGGTCTTTTCCATCTTGAAGCGCGGGTCGGCAATGCGGGCCTGCAGCTTGCCGTCGTTGGTCAACAGCAGCAGGCCCTCGCTGTCCGCGTCCAGCCGGCCGGCCACATAAACGCCCGGCAGGTCGATGAAGTCTTTGAGCCCGCGCCAGCGCCCTTCCGGCGTGAACTGGCTGAGCACGCCGTAGGGCTTGTTGAACAGAATCAGGCGTGAGGCCATGTGAATCAGCAGCCCAACTGGTCGGCCAGTGCCAAAAAGTCTTTGGCATGCCGGGTGTTGGCGGGGTGGGGCGAAATGTCTTTGGGGTGGGCAGCGCCAAACTCGGCCGGTCGCTCAATGTAGGCGGTCTGCAGGCCGCAGGCGCGCGCGGCGGCCAGGTCGTCCTGGTGGGCCGCCACCAGCATTACTTCAGACGGTGCCACGTCAAACACCTTGGCCACGCCCAGGTAGGTGGCGGGGTCGGGCTTGTATGCCCGAAACACCTCGGCCGACAAAATGCAGTCCCACGGCAGGCCGCCGCGCTTGGCCATGTCGGCGAGCAGGCCGATGTTGCCGTTCGACAGCGTGCAAATCGTGTAGCGTGACTTGAGCCGCGTGAGCCCTGCCACCACATCGGGCCACGGGTCCAGGCGGTGCCAGGCTTTGTTCAGGTGCTTTTTGTCGTCTTCAGTCAGGTCGCCCAGGCCGAACTGCTCCAGAATACCGTCAAGAATGAGGCGATGCAGATCGTCAATCAGCGTCCAGCCCAGCTCGCCAGACATGACCCGGCGCATCGCGGGCTGGTAGCCGGCACGCCAGGCCAGCGCAAACGCGTCGCCGTCTATCGCCGGCCGCAGCGCCTGCACCTCGCGGGCAATGCCGCTGTGCCAGTCGACAACGGTGCCGAACACATCGAACGCCAGGACTTTGGGGGGGGAGGGGGGATTTGTGCGCATCCGGTCATTATCAGTAACGGATGCGGGGCTGCGGGTTCAAGTTTTGTTTTAATTGGCGATTGAACATGGCTGTAGCCGCAATCAATGCGGGCGAAATTTGCTACTTAATTGGTCGCGGTTTGGCTTTTCGTGGTTGGGCTGGCCGGGAGTCGCCCCGGCGGGCGAGTCCGGCCAGCCCAAGCCAGCAAGGCCAACCCACAACAAAAACAATGACGAACTCCACCAAAAACCACTTCACCGACCCCCAACAAAATCAGAAGCCCCACACCTACCCCTTGCGCCCCGCTTCCGCCAGATACTCAGCCAGCAATTTGGCCGCAGCAGACAAGGAGCGCTCGTCCTGAAAGCAGATCGCAAAGCGGCGCTACACCCACCCGTGGCCTGGCGCTGGCGGGTGGCGAGCACATTCCCTATAAAAGTACCGGCGCCATGGTCGCCGACGGACCTGATCGGCGGCCAGGTCGAAATGGGCGTGGTGGCCTTGCCTGCAGCGCTGGGCCACCTAAAAAGCGGGTATTTCGCTCGCCTAGGCCCCAAGGGGTAGCAGCGCTCAAAATATGCGAATCGCGGTGGCCCATGCACAAAATCGCATGAAAACTGCGCGCACCTTGCGTCAAGATGACACATCAAAAAAAACACCCCCCATTTTTCAAGGACACACACGATGGCAGATTTATTTGACAACCCGATGGGCCTGATGGGCTTTGAATTCGTCGAGTTCGCCTCACCCACGCCGGGCCTGCTGGAGCCGATTTTTGAGCGCATGGGCTTTACGCTGGTGGCCAAACACCGTTCCAAGGACGTGCTGCTGTACCGCCAGGGCGACATCAATTTCATTGTCAACCGCGAGCCCAAAAGCGTGGCCGGCTACTTTGCCGCCGAGCATGGGCCCAGCGCCTGCGGCATGGCGTTTCGCGTCAAGGATTCACACCTTGCCTACAACCGGGCGCTGGCGCTGGGCGCGCAGCCGATTGAAATCAAGACCGGGCCGATGGAGTTGAACCTGCCCGCCATCAAGGGCATTGGCGGCGCGCCGCTGTACCTGATTGACCGCTTTGAAGACGGCAAATCGATTTACGACATTGATTTCGTGTTTCTCGAAGGCGTGGACCGCCACCCGCCCGGCCATGGCCTCAAACTGATCGACCACCTGACGCACAACGTGTACCGGGGCCGCATGGCGTTCTGGGGCGGATTTTATGAAAAACTGTTCAACTTCCGCGAGATCCGCTACTTTGACATCCAGGGCGAGTACACCGGCCTGACCTCGCGCGCCATGACCGCGCCCGACGGCAAGATCCGCATCCCGCTCAATGAGGAATCCAGGCAGGGCGGCGGCCAGATCGAGGAGTTTTTGCTGAAGTTCAACGGCGAAGGCATCCAGCACATTGCGCTGATCTGCGACGACCTGCTCACCACCGTGGACAAGCTCGCGCTGGCGGGCGTGCCACTGATGACGGCACCCAGCGAAAGCTACTACGAGATGATTGATGGCCGCCTGCCCGGCCACGGCCAGCCCGTGTCTGCGTTGCAGACGCGCGGCATCCTGCTGGATGGGTCCACCGGAGGCGGCACGCCGCGCCTGCTGCTGCAGATCTTTTCGCAACCACAACTCGGCCCGGTGTTCTTTGAGTTCATCCAGCGCAAGGGCGACGAGGGCTTTGGCGAAGGCAATTTC
>NZ_JAUXNA010000318.1 GCF_030682935.1 Polaromonas sp. | reverse complement strand
GGGTTTCCGTTTCGCGCTCAACCAGGACGCCATGGCCACCGAGAAGCTGGCCGAAGGCATACGCGCGTTCGCGGCGGACGCCGTCAAGCTTGAACAACTGATGCTGGCAGCGCAGGCCGCCGCATGAGCCGCCTGCGCTGTGACCAAACCCCGGCCTGGGCCGAACTGCACGCCCTGTTTGAGGCCTCGGGCAAAAACTTTGACTTGAAAGCAGCGTTTGCCGACGACCCGCAGCGCTTTTCCTGCTTCAGCCAGGACGCGCCGCATGTCTTTGCGGACTTGTCCAAAAACCTGATCGATGGCGAGGCCGAGGCCCTGCTGCTGGCGCTGGCGCGGCAATGCGGCCTGGAGCAGCACCGGGACGCGATGTTTGCCGGCGAACGCATCAACAGCACCGAGCAGCGTGCCGTGATGCACTTTTTATTAAGAAATCCGCCTCTAGCCCAATATGAGCGGGACAAAGTGGCTATAAAAAGAATAGCAAGCGTGAGCGCAGAGCTGGCGCAGACGCACGCCACGCTGGACGCCATGCTGGCCTATGCCGAGCAGGTGCGGGCCGACGACGCCATCACCGACATTGTCAACATTGGCATTGGCGGCTCTGATCTGGGGCCGCAAATGGCGGTGCTGGCGCTGTGCGAATTTGCCATGCCGGGCAAGCGTTTTCATTTTGTCTCCAATGTCGATGGCCAGGAGTTGGCCAGTGTGCTGGCGCAGTGCAGGCCGCAGAACACGCTGTTCCTGATCGCCTCCAAAACCTTCACAACCACCGAGACCATGACCAATGCGCACTCGGCCAGGGCGTGGTTTGAAGCGCAAGGCGGCCAGAATATTGGCCGGCATTTTGCCGCGCTGACCACCCACGTGGACGCCGCCCATGCGTTTGGCATCACCACCACCTTCGGTTTCTGGGACTGGGTGGGCGGGCGCTATTCGCTGTGGTCCGCCATCGGCTTGCCGATTGCCCTGGCGATTGGCGCGGCGGGTTTCAGGGAATTTCTGGCGGGCGCGCACGCCATGGACGAGCACTTTCGCACCACAGAACTGGCGCGCAACCTGCCGGTGCGGCTGGGCCTGCTCGATGTCTGGTACCGCAACTTTCACGGCTTTGGCAGCCGCAGCATTGCGCCTTACAGCAGTGCCTTGCGCCGTTTTCCGGCCTATTTGCAGCAGCTGGAAATGGAGAGCAACGGCAAGCGCGTGGATAGCGGGGGCAAGGCCTTGCCGTTCGACACGTCGCCGGTGCTGTGGGGCGAGCCCGGCACCAATGGCCAGCATGCCTATTTTCAGATGCTGCACCAGGGAACGACGGTGGTGCCGGTCGAATTTGTGGCGCTCAAGCACGCTGCGCATGCCCTGCCGGGGCACCACGACAAGTTGCTGGCCAACGTGCTGGCTCAGGCGCAAGCGCTGATGCAGGGCAAGGCTGATGCGGGCGGGCACAGGCATTTCCCGGGTAACCGGCCCAGCACCTTTTTGCTGCTGGAGCGGCTCACCCCGGCCAGCCTGGGCGCGCTGATTGCGCTGCAGGAGCACCGCGTGTTTGTCAGCGGCGCGGTCTGGGGCATCAACAGCTTTGACCAGTGGGGCGTGGAGTTGGGCAAGGTGCTGGCCAAAGACATTGAGCCGCGCCTTCAAAATGGTGATGTTTCAGGGCTCGATGGCTCGACCGCCGGTTTGTTGCAGCGCTTGCGATAAAGGCGGCCGCGCTGTCACGGCACGGGCCTATCATGGTGCGGGGAATTGACCCCGTATCAATCCTGAGGAGGCAAGAGACCATGAATTTCAGCCAAGCCATTTCCAGCTGCCTGCGCAATTACGCGACATTTTCAGGGCGTGCACCGCGCTCTGAGTTCTGGTGGTTTTTTCTGTTCCAGCTGCTGGTGTCTGTTGCGGCGACCCTGCTCAGCGAGAAGTTTGGCTCGCTCGTGAATCTGGCGCTGTTGTTGCCCGCGCTGGCAGTGGGCGCGCGCCGCCTGCACGACATCGGGAAAAGCGGCTGGTGGCAACTGCTGATGCTGACGGGCATTGGGCTGCTGCTGCTGATTTACTGGTGGGTTCAGCCGACAGATGAGCGCATCAGTGCGCAGGGTTCCAGCGCAGTCTGAAGGAGCGTTTGCGTGAACCCATGAAAAAAGGCCGCAGTGCGTGTACGCACTGCGGCCTTTTTATGGGCTTGGGCAGCCAGAAAATGGGGGTCTACGCCCGGGCTTCTTTTCTGAAACCCGGTATCCGTCCCCACATTTCCGTGCGTTTACATGCCCATGCCGCCCATTCCACCCATGCCGCCCATGTCGCCGCCCATGCCGCCGCCGGCAGGTGCTTCGTCTTTGGCAGACTCGCAGACCATGGCTTCGGTCGTCAGCATCAGCGATGCGACAGACGCTGCGTTTTGCAGGGCCGTACGCGTCACTTTCGTGGGGTCCAGAATGCCCATTTCGATCATGTCGCCGTAGGTGTCGTTGGCGGCGTTGAATCCGTAGTTGCCCGAACCGGCCAGCACGGCGTTCACCACCACAGAGGCTTCGCCGCCTGCGTTGTAAACGATTTCGCGCAGGGGGGCTTCGATGGCGCGGAGCACCAGCTTGATGCCGGCGTCCTGGTCAGCGTTGTCGCCCTTGATGGTGCCAACAGCTTGCTTGGCACGCAGCAACGCTACGCCGCCACCAGCCACAATGCCTTCTTCCACGGCAGCGCGGGTTGCGTGCAGGGCGTCTTCGACGCGGGCTTTCTTTTCTTTCATTTCGACTTCGGTGGCAGCGCCAACCTTGATCACGGCAACACCGCCGGCCAGCTTGGCCACGCGCTCTTGCAGTTTTTCGCGGTCGTAGTCGCTGGACGCTTCTTCGATCTGAACGCGCACTTGCTTGACGCGGGCTTCGATGTCCGCAGCGGCACCTGCACCGTCAATGATGATGGTGTTTTCTTTGCTCACTTCGATGCGCTTGGCCTGGCCGAGGTCAGCCAGGGTCACTTTTTCGAGCGACATGCCAACTTCTTCAGCAATGACCTTGCCGCCGGTCAGTACAGCGATGTCTTCGAGCATGGCTTTGCGACGATCGCCGAAACCTGGCGCCTTGACAGCGACCACTTTCAGAATACCGCGCAGCGTGTTCACGACCAAAGTAGCCAGGGCTTCGCCATCGACATCTTCCGCAATGATCAACAGCGGACGGCCGGCCTTGGCGACTTGTTCCAGGGTAGGCAGCAGGTCACGGATGTTGCTGACTTTTTTGTCGTACAGCAGCACGAACGGGTTGTCCAGCAGTGCGGACTGCTTTTCCGGGTTGTTGATGAAGTAAGGGGAGAGGTAGCCGCGGTCAAACTGCATGCCTTCAACCACTTCAAGTTCGCTTTCCAGCGACTTGCCGTCTTCAACGGTAATCACGCCTTCTTTGCCGACTTTGTCCATCGCATCGGCAATGATCTTGCCAATGGTTTCGTCAGAGTTGGCCGAAATGGAGCCGACTTGTGCGATTTCCTTGGAGGTGGTGGTGGCCTTGGAGGCTTTTTTCAGCTCGGCGACCAGGGCGTGAACCGCCTTGTCGATGCCGCGCTTGAGGTCCATCGGGTTCATGCCCGCGGCCACGTATTTCATGCCTTCGTGCACGATGGCCTGGGCCAGCACGGTGGCGGTGGTGGTGCCGTCGCCAGCGAGGTCGCTGGTTTTGGAAGCCACTTCCTTGACCATCTGCGCACCCATGTTTTGCAGCTTGTCCTTGAGTTCGATTTCCTTGGCGACGGACACGCCGTCTTTGGTCACGGTGGGGGCGCCGAAAGAGCGCTCGAGCACCACGTTACGGCCTTTGGGGCCCAGGGTAATCTTGACGGCGTTGGCCAGGATGTTGACACCCTCGACCATGCGTGCGCGGGCTTCGCCGCCGAAAATGACGTCTTTTGCTGCCATGTGAATTCTCCGGATTTAGTTAAAAAGGTTGTGAAAGAGCGAGAAATTACTTCTCGACGACCGCAAACAGGTCTTCTTCTTTCATGACCAGAAGTTCATCGCCATCGACCTTGACAGTCTGGCCGCTGTATTTGCCAAACAAAACGCGGTCGCCGATTTTCACGGCCATGGGGCTGAGCTCGCCTTTGTCATTTTTCTTGCCTGGACCGACGGCCAGAACTTCGCCTTGATCAGGCTTTTCAGCGGCGCTGTCAGGAATGACGATGCCGGAAGCGGTTTTGGTTTCGTTTTCCACGCGTTTAACGATCACGCGGTCGTGCAAAGGGCGAAGTTTCATGAGAGCTCCTTGTTTAGAAACAATGGGTTTTGAGAATCAAAAAGCACCAATTGAAAAGTTGGTGCCTATTAACTTGATCGTTGGATAAGGCTTGTTAGCACTCCATACCAGCGAGTGCTAATCATATGGGGGTTTCAGTCACTTTTCAAGGGTGCGGGTCTGGCCGGTTTGGTAAAAGGCCGTAAAAAAAGCCACCCGAAGGTGGCTTGGTGTGAGTGCGGGCTTACAGCCCTGCGGCTTCGCGCAGTGCGGCGGCCCGGTCCGTGCGCTCCCAGGTGAACTCGGGTTCGTCGCGGCCGAAGTGGCCGTAGGCGGCGGTCTTTTCGTAGATGGGGCGCAGCAAATCGAGCATCTGGATGATGCCTTTGGGGCGCAGGTCGAAGTGTTCCTGCACCAGTGCCGAGAGTTTCTCGTCAGAGATCAGGCCCGTGCCTTCGGTGTAGACCGTCACGTTCATGGGTTTGGCCACGCCAATCGCGTACGCCACCTGGATCTGGCATTGCCTGGCCAGACCGGCCGCGACGATGTTTTTGGCCACGTAGCGCGCCGCATAGGCCGCCGAGCGGTCCACCTTGCTGGGGTCCTTGCCGCTGAACGCGCCGCCGCCGTGCGGGCAGGCGCCGCCGTAGGTGTCGACAATGATCTTGCGGCCGGTCAGGCCGCAGTCGCCCTGCGGACCGCCAATGACGAAGCGGCCGGTAGGGTTGATCAGGTAGCGGGTGTTTTGCAGCCACTCCTTGGGCAGCACGGGCTTGATGATCTCTTCAATGACGGCTTCAATGAACGAGGCCTTCATCTTGTGCGGCGTTTCGCTCTGGTCGGGGCTGTGCTGGGTGCTCAGCACCACGGTGTCGATGCTGTGCGGCTTGCCGTCGACATAGCGCATGGTGACCTGGCTCTTGGCGTCGGGGCGCAAAAATGGCAGGCGGCCGTCCTTGCGCAGCTGGGCCTGGCGCTCGACCAGCCGGTGCGCATAGTAAATCGGCGCGGGCATCAGTTCGG
>NZ_JAUXNA010000311.1 GCF_030682935.1 Polaromonas sp. | reverse complement strand
AGTAAGGCTGCTTACAAGACCACCGCTGCTGGTGTTGGCGTTCGCCACGCATTCTAATTTTTCAGCTAGCGTGAGCTAGCGGTTAAATCAGAAACAAAAAACCCCATCGTGGCAACACGGTGGGGTTTTTTTGTGGGTTTTTATCCCCGCATCCCTCTGCACAGGCGCAAGTTGCTGGCATGGCCAATGGCCCGTAAATTTAAGTAAAAATGGCCTGTAGCCCAATCAGCGCGGGCGCAAGATGCTATATATTCAATAGTAATTTGGCGGGCCCGAACAGGCCATGCAGACCGCGCGGAATCATTGGCAGGCATTGCTGCCGTCAACCCTTGGCGGCAACTGGCTGGCGGCGCAATTTCGTGCTGGCGTTTCCCCTTTGCATGTCATCGATCTGGAACAAGGGCGGGGGAATTGTGTGGCTTTTGCGTCCCACCCGCGCTGAATGCGGGCCGCAGTGCTTGACCCCCGTGCGCGTAGCCAAGAAACCAAGAAACCAAGTAGGCCTAAGCAGGGTTAAACACGTTGTTCAAAAGAGCCGTCAAACCGTTTTGTCCGATGCGCTGGAAACTCATGCGGCGGCGGGTCAAGTTGACGGTGAAAAACCCCCTGTGCACAACGGCCTGAGCCGATGGGGGAAGATGACATCACGCGCCTGGGCCAATGGCGTCTTAGCAAGGAACAACATGAGGCATCCTGTCATTGATAACGACACCCTGCAGCCCCTTTCAGGGAGGTCTGTCCGCACGGACGGCTTGCGCGCCAACGGCCGCGCCTTTGCGCAGATTACCCAATTCCACCCGGAACTGACCGCGTTCAGGCGCGATCTGCATGCGCACCCGGAACTCGGCTTTGAGGAGGTCTACACCTCCAGCCGTGTGGCCCAGGCGCTCAAGCTCTGCGGCGTGGATGAAGTGCATACCGGCATCGGTAAAACCGGCATTGTTGCTGTCGTCAAGGGCCAGCAGCCCGGGGCGGCTTTGAAGTCCGCGTTGACCTCTGACTTGCGGCCCATGGTGGGTTTGCGGGCCGACATGGATGCGCTTCCCATGACCGAGCACAACGAGTTTGGCTGGAAATCTTCAAAACCCGGCTTGATGCACGGCTGTGGCCACGACGGCCACACCACCATGCTGCTGGGCGCTGCCCGTTATCTGGCCGAAACGCGCCGCTTTGCCGGCGACGCGGTGCTGGTGTTTCAGCCCGCCGAAGAGGGGCGCGGCGGGGCCGACGCGATGATCAAGGACGGGCTGTTTGAACGCTTTCCGGTGCAGGCGATTTACGCCATGCACAACTGGCCCGCCATGCCGCCCGGCACCATAGGCATCAATCCCGGCCCCATGATGGCGGCGGCCGACCGCATCACGATCGAGATCACGGGCCGGGGCGGCCATGGCGCGCATGCCTACCTCACGGTCGACCCGGTGCTGGTGGCCGCGCACATCATCACGGCGCTCCAAAGCATCGTGTCGCGCAACGTCAAGGCCATGGATGCCGCCGTGATCAGTGTGTGTTCCATGCAGGCCGGCGACCCCGGCGCCATGAGCGTGCTGCCCGGCCATGCCACGCTGGTGGGCACGGTGCGCACCTTCAGGCCCGAGGTGCAAGACTTGGTCGAGCGCCGCCTGAAAGAGTTGTGCGCCGGGGTGGCGCAGGGCTTTGGCGCCACGGCCACCGTGAACTACGAACGCATTTACCCGCCCACCATCAACACGCCGGCGGAGTATTTGCTGGCGGCCAGCGTCGCCGATCAACTCGTGGGGCCCGAAAACGTGGTGCGCAACCTGGAGCCCAGCATGGGCGCTGAAGATTTCTCTTTCATGCTCAGGCGCAAGCCGGGCGCCTATTTGCGTCTGGGCCAGGGCGAGCAGATTCCGGATGGCAAGGGCGGCAGCACGGGCGGCGTGGGCAGCCACTTTTTGCACAACAGCCGCTATGACTTCAACGACAGCGTGCTGCCGCTGGGCGCGGCGCTGTTTGCCGGGATCGTGGAGCGGGCGTTGCCGCTGGCTTGAGGCCCGAAAGGCTTCTGGTTGCTATTGAAATGGAAGCTGCTTGTGCCTGTGTTTATTGGGCTAAAAACCTTGCTTGGTAATAAATAAGTGACTATTCAGCCCCCTCTGCGACTGGCAGGCCGGGGCGTCCCCCCCCCTAACCCTCCCCCAGAGGGAGAGGGAAAAAGAGGGCCTTGTCTTACTCCCTTCCCGGAAGGGCTGGGGTGGTGGCCAGCAGCGCGCCGCGAATTAAATGTTTTTCATCAAGACGCATTACATTTATAAATAATTCTTGAAAAATAATCGTTTTTAGCAACACAAAGGTCGTCATGTCAGACTGGATTGGTTACCGCTGGCTGGCCGAGCGCTACGCGATTGAGTCGGTGCAGCCTTTGCTGGTTGAAAGCCAGATTGGGCCTTCCCGGCGCACGCTGCAGACAGATGGGATCACCCGCGAAATTTACACCGCCGTCATCCGTCCAGACGATGCGCTGTCGGCGCACCTGACGTTTGCGCTGAAGCATGAGGGGGTTGTGCTGGAGTTTTTGGCCCGCCTTTTTGAGCATGCACCAGAAGAGGAAATGGCTGCCTGGGTCAACCGCGAAAGAACGGGGCAGTACGCCCGCCGGGCGGGATTTTTCTGGGAGTGGCTGAAGGGGCGTGCGTTGCCCGGTGTTGCCTCAGTGAGCGGGGGCAACTATGTGGATGCCCTTGACCCGGCGCGCTACCTGGTCAGCACCCAGGCCCGCAACAATGCCCGCTGGCGCGTGCGGGACAACCTGCCGGGAACCCGCTTTTTTTGCCCGACCGTCAGGCGCACCGCGCTTGTTGTGGACGCTGAAAAATACGACTGTGCGGCGCAGCTTGACGCCTTGCAGGCTGAATATGGCGCGGAAATCTTGACGCGCAGCGCGGCGTGGTTAACCGTCAAGGAAAGCCGCGCCAGTTTCCTGATTGAGCACGAGCAAGACCAGAAAGAAAAAATCAAGCGCTTTGCCGCCGTCATGACGCAGCGCTGCGGGGCGGCGCTGAACCCTTTGAGTCGCGACTCCCTGGCGGAACTTCAACAGGAAATTATTGGCGACAAGGCGACGTTCACCCATTTCGGCTTGCGCCAGTCTCCGGTGTTTGTAGGCGAGACGATTCACCTCCAGGAGGTGGTTCATTACGTGGCCCCTCATTGGCGTGAACTTGACGCGATGTTGCAGGGGCTGGAGGCCTTTGTTGAGCGCACACACGGTGCCGCCCCGATTGCACGCGCTGCCGTGGCCGCATTTGGCTTTGTTTACATCCATCCGCTGGCAGACGGAAACGGCCGTATTCACCGATTTCTGATTCACGACATGCTCCGCAGGGACGGGGCCGTGCCGCGCCCATTCATCCTTCCTGTTTCCGCCGCGATTACCCACAAGGCCCAGGACCGGGCGCAGTACGACGCGGTGCTGGAGGCTTTTTCCGGGCCCTTGATGGCCCGTTACAGCGGGCTTTATGCGTTTGAAAAACAGGCGCAGCGGTATGCGGACAACATCAGCTCGAATTTTGTCTTTGGCGGGTATGACGATGCCCTGCCAGCGTGGCGCTATCTGGACCTGACCGAGCATGTTGAGTATTTGGCTCGCCTGATTGACCAGACCCTCCGGTTGGACATGCGCAATGAAGCGGCGTTGCTTCGCGCTTGGGACAGCGCCCGGGCTGCCGTGAAGTACATCATTGAAGGCCCCGACCTGGATATTGACCGAATTGTCCGGTCCATCCACGGAAATTCGGGGCGAATTTCAAACAAATTGCGCAGCGAATTTCCGGTTCTCGCAGATGCGGCGGTTGCCAGCGACATTCTTCAAGCCATTTCGGGCGCATTTTCGGGGTAATGGCTGCGAGATTTCACGGCGATGACGCGGGGCATGTGCGTTCACGCATAGCGCTTGCTCCGCAAATTATTTTTCATCTCTTTCAGCAGCGGCTGCAGCTTGGGGCCTATGCGCAGCGCCAGGCAGGTGGCCAGAATGTCAACAATCATCAGGTGCAGCAGACGCGACACCATGGGGCTGTAGCGGTCGTAGCCTTCGGGGTGGTCGGCGGCCAGGTGAACGTTGCCGGCCTTGGCCAGGGGCGAGCCGGTGGCCGTGATCACAATGGTGGTGGCGCCGTTTTTTTGGGCGATGTCACAGGCATCCATCAGGTCGCGCGTGCGGCCTGAGTTGGAAATCACGACCACGCAGTCACCCGGGCCCAGCAGCGAGGCGCTCATGACCTGCATGTGGCCGTCGCTGTAGGCAATGCTGTTGATGCCCAGCCTGAAGAATTTGTGCTGGGCGTCCTGCGCCACGATGCCGGAGTTGCCGACGCCAAAAAATTCAATGCGCTTGCCCGCGCGGTAAGCCGCCAGCAGCGCCAGCGTGGCTTTTTCAAAAGCCAGCGGACTGGCGTCGTTGCGGTACTTTAAAAACGCGGCTACGGTGTTGTCGATGACCTTGACCAGCACGTCGCCGGTTTTGTCGTCCACATCGACGCTGCGGTGGATGAAGGGCACGCCCTCGCTGACGCTGCCGGCCAGCTTGAGCTTGAAGTCCGACAGGCCGTCATAGCCCACGCTGCGGCAAAAGCGCACCACTGTCGGCTTGCTGACATGCGCGCGGCTGGCCAGTTCGGTGATCGGCAGGTTGGCAAAGGCGCGCGGATCGGCCAGCACCAGCCGGCCCACGCGCTGTTCGGCCGGGGCCAGCGAGGGCAAAGAGGCTTTGATCCGGTCTAGCATTCGAGTATCTTTTGTGTGGGGGGAAGGCGCAATGGCCTCAGCACTCTTCACTCCAGCAATAACCATCTCTCGCAATCATGGCGCTGGACGCACTCGGTCCCCAGGTTCCCGACGCGTAGGGGCGGGGTCCGGTGCTGTCGTGGCGCCAGGCGTCCAGAATCGGCTCGACCCAGCGCCAGGCCTCTTCCTGCTCGTCGCTGCGCACAAACAGGTTGAGCCGCCCGGCAATCACGTCGAGCAGCAGCCGCTCGTAGGCGCCCACGCGTTCGGAGCCAAAGCGTTTGTCAAAATCCAGGTCCAGCTGCACCGGCGCCAGGGTCGGTGCGCCCCGGCTGGTGCCGCCGCCCCGGCGCTGGTCGGCCCCCTGGGCCAGCAAATGCAGCTCCAGCCCGTCTTTGGGCTGCAGGTTAATCACCAGCCGGTTGTCCACGTTCGAGCTGGCCAGGGGCGACTTGAAGATGGCATGAGGCGCCGGGCGAAAGTTGACCTCGATATGCGCGTCACGGCCGGCCAGCCGTTTGCCGGTGCGGATGTAAAAAGGCACGCCGGCCCAGCGCCAGTTGGCAATTTCGGCGCGCAGGGCGACAAAGGTTTCGGTGCGGCTGTGCGGGTCAACGCCTTTTTCGTCGCGGTAGGCGGGCACGGCCTCGCCGTCGATGCTGCCACCCGCGTACTGGCCGCGAATGACGTGCTGGCGCAGGGTCTCGGGGGTCCAGGCTTTGAGTGAACGCAGCACCTTGAGCTTTTCGTCGCGAATGGCGTCGGCGTGCGCGTTGATGGGCGGCTCCATGGCCACGGCGCACAGCAGCTGCAGCGCATGGTTTTGCACCATGTCGCGCAGCGCGCCGGTGCTGTCGTAAAAAGCGCCGCGTTTTTCCACGCCCAGCTCTTCGGCAATGGTGATCTGGATGTTGGCAATGTGCTCGCGCCGCCACAGCGGTTCAAACAGCGAATTGCCGAAGCGCAGTGCAAACAGGTTTTGCACCGACGGTTTGCCCAGGTAGTGGTCAATGCGGAATATCTGCTGCTCGGTGAGCACGCTGCGCACCGTTTCGTTGATGGCGCGGTTGGAGGCCAGGTCGTGGCCCAGCGGCTTTTCGAGCACCACCCGGGTTTGCGGGCCATTCAGTCCGGCCGCGGCAATCTGCTCGCATACCGTGGTGAACAGACCGGGGGCGGTGGCCACGTACATCACCACCACATCGGCGGGCCGCTGCTGCAGCCGGGCCGCCAGCTGCGCGTAGTCGGCCGGATTGGCCAGGTCCATGCGCAGGTAGCCGAGCAGCGCCGCAAAGCGCGAAAACTCCTCCTCGCTGGGGCGCTTGGCCAGCTCGACCTGGTCGAAGCGGGATTTGATCAGGGCCCGGTACTGGTCGTCCGACAGGTCGTCGCGCGCCACGCCCACAATGCGGCCGCCTTCCGGCAACGAGCCGTGACGAAAGGCCTGAAACAGGGCCGGCATGATTTTGCGCCACGCCAGATCACCGGTGCCGCCAAAAAGGATGAGGTCAAAGCTCATGGTAAAAACTTGTGGTGGTAATTAAGTTTCATATTCTATTGGCATAATGGTAACTTTATTGCAACCCCATCCTGTCTATTTGGCGGGGTGTTTCATCTGAACCAACTTCGCGCCTTTGGCGGGCGCTTCTGCCATGAACCAACTCGATGCCCTGAAACTGCTCACTACCGTGGTGGCCGATACCGGCGATTTCAAACAGCTGGCCCAGTTCAAGCCGCAGGACGCCACCACCAATCCTTCGCTGATCCTCAAGGCGGTGCAAAAAGCCGATTACCAGCCCTTGCTGCTGGGCACGGTCAGCCGCTTCAAGGACCGGCCACTGGATGAACTCATGGACCGGCTGCTGGTGCGCTTTGGCTGCGAGATACTGTCCATCATTCCGGGCCGGGTCTCTACCGAGGTCGATGCCCGCCTGAGTTTTGACACCAACGCCTCCGTCACGCGCGGCGAACGCCTGATCGAGCTGTACCAGGCCGAGGGCATTCACATTGACCGGGTGCTGATCAAGGTGGCGGCCACCTGGGAAGGCATTCAGGCCGCTGAGCAGCTGGAGCGGCGCGGCATTCATACCAACCTCACGCTGCTGTTTTCGTTTTGCCAGGCCGTGGCCTGCGGCCAGGCCCGAGTGCAGCTGATTTCCCCGTTTGTGGGCCGCATTTACGACTGGTACAAAAAGTCGGCGGACACGGCCTGGGACGAGGCGGCGCATGCGGGCGCCAATGACCCCGGTGTGAAATCGGTGCGCGAGATCTTCAACCACTACAAACACTTTGGCATGGCCACCGAAATCATGGGGGCGAGTTTTCGCAACGTGGGCCAGATCACGGCGCTGGCGGGCTGCGACTTGCTGACCATCAGCCCCGAGCTGCTGGCCCAGCTGGCGGCCAGCGAAGCGCCGCTGGCGCGCGCGCTGGACGCCGGTGCCGCGGCGGCGCTGGACTTGCCCGCCGTGCAGTTTGACGAAGCCGGTTTCCGTTATGCCCTCAATGAAGACGCGATGGCCA
>NZ_JAUXNA010000309.1 GCF_030682935.1 Polaromonas sp. | reverse complement strand
ATCACCGCCACGGCGCCGCGCACGCCCATGTCTTTGCGGTAGCCGCGTTCCCGGAACACGGTATTGAGGTCGAGCACGCCCTGCGGGTCCACGCCCAGTTTGCTGATGATGCGCCTGCGGTCGTCCCCCAGTCCAAAGCCGGCTTTGATGACGATTTTGGATTCGAGCAACACCGCCACGGCGCGGCGGCACTCTGCGTCCTCCAGCTGAAAGACATAGCCTTTGTGCAGCGTGGAGAGCTGCACGATATGGGGGCCGAGGGAGGCTTCATTTTTGGCAAAGGTCGGTTTGGACTCGGTGTCAAACCCGAGGGCCGTCGCGCCGGCCAGTTCCTGCAGCGCGCTGTCGGCTTGCTGCGGCGTTGAGATCACCTGGATTTGCCCCAGGGCGAGGCGCTCGAAAGGTTCGAGCAGTTCAATCTGTTCTTTGCCGGGGGTTAAATGGCGCTCGGTCATAAGTTTCCATGCATGAGAATAGGGGTAGAGCTTACAGCCCCGTGCTGGAGCATAAACCCGACAGGCGAACAAACCCCATGGCCACAGCAAAGAGCATCACCACTGACAAGCACATGCTTTACCCCTCGCCGCGCAACCGGCACCGGACGATTTTTGTCCATGAGGTTTTTGTGCCTTACCCCTATATGCTGATTGATCTGGAAAGCTACAACTTCAAGGGCAACTACAGCCTGTTTGCCGCTTGCCGGCTGACGGACCAAAAAATGGGGCAATTGGTCACGCTTGAGTTGCTTGAAGACGAACTCAAGTTCAAGGCCGGATTCATACCAGATTAAAGCATTAAAAAGGCCTGTATCTCATATTGGGCGGGCGTAAGAAGCTATTTATTAAATAGCAAGTTAAAGCCTCGCCGCCAGCCGCGTTCCCTGGTCAATCGCCCGCTTGGCATCCAGCTCGCTCGCCTCATCCGCGCCGCCAATCAGGTGCGTCTTGACGCCAGCCGCACGCAGCGGCGCCAGCAGTTCACGCAAGGGTTCCTGGCCGGCGCACAGTACGATGTTGTCCACGGCCAGCACGGTGCCGTCCTGGTGTTTCTCGCCAAAGGTGATGAAAAGGCCCAGGCTTGAGTCTTGTTCACCGATACGTTCGTAGTTCACGTCCGAGAGCATTTCAACGTTTTTCATCTTCAGTGCCGCCCGGTGAATCCAGCCGGTGGTTTTGCCCAGGCC
>NZ_JAUXNA010000294.1 GCF_030682935.1 Polaromonas sp. | reverse complement strand
ACCTTCCAGGTCTACAGCCCGCTGATCGCCAAGATCGAAGTCAAGCGTCGCGGTGATGTGCGTCGTGCCAAGCTGTACTACCTGCGCAGCCGCAGCGGCAAGTCGGCGCGTATCAAGGAAAAGCTGGGCGCCAGAAAAGTTGCATAAAAGCAGTTGACGTCCCCAAGAAGCCGCCCCATGTAAATGCTGGGCGGCTTTTTTATGTCCGCTATGCTTTGAACCGTATGAACTTCAGCAAGCCATTACCCGTTTTCGATCCCCGCAGCATCCCGGTGCTGGGAGTGGATGACCACTTGGCGGGTGTCGCGCTTGAGCGCCTGACGCCGCAAGCCCTGCGCGAACGTTTCAGGGCGCCACCGGTCTGGACGCCCGAACACAGCGTGGAGAAGAAATTTTCCAACCGGCAGCCGGCGCTTGCGGCCGTGCTCTTGCCGCTGGTGATGCGCGATGAGCTCACCTTGCTGCTGACCGAGCGCACGCTCAACCTCAGGGCCCATTCGGGCCAGATCGCATTTCCCGGCGGCCGCACCGACGAATCCGACGTGGATGCGGTAGATACGGCGTTGCGGGAGGCGCACGAGGAAATTGGTTTGCCGCGGGCGCATGTGGAGGTGCTCGGCACTTTGCCTACTTACGTCACGGGCACGGCCTTCATCATCACCCCGGTGGTGGCACTGGTGAAGCCCGGCTTCGAGCTGCAACCCAATCCGGGGGAGGTGGCCGATATTTTTGAAGTACCCCTCGGGTATTTGATGAACCCAGCCCATCACCGTCGGCATGAAATGGAATTGGACGGCGTGATACGCCAGTGGCTTTCCATGCCCTACACCCATCCCCTGGACGAGATCGACAGCCGTGCGGCGAGGGAGCGCTACATCTGGGGGGCAACGGCCGGCATTCTGCGCAACCTTTATCGCTTCTTGAGTGCCTAGGATGGCCCTTGCATACGGGGTGGGCGGCCTTGAGTACATTGGCGGCCAACAAAGCGGGCGTGGTGTCACCAGACGCCGTTATGATTTGCCATGAGCTTTTTTGCCGTTTTGTTTGCACTCATCCTCGAACAGGCC
>NZ_JAUXNA010000290.1 GCF_030682935.1 Polaromonas sp. | reverse complement strand
CAGAACCCGATGCCCACGCCGCCGGTGAGCATCTCCGCGGCGACGATCACCAGCCAGGCCGTGCCCACCGCCAGGCGCACGCCGGTCAGCATGTAGGGCAGCACCGACGGAAACAGGATCTTGGTGATGATCTTCCACTCGGACAGGTTCAGCACGCGGGCCACGTTCATGTAGTCCTGCGGCACGCGCTGCACGCCCACGGCGGTGTTGATGATCATGGGCCAGATCGAGCAGATGAAGATGGTCCAGATGGCGGCCGGGTCGGCGCCCTTGAACACCAGCAGGCCAATCGGCAGCCAGGCCAGCGGCGACACCGGGCGCAGCAGGCTGATCAGCGGGTTGAACATGCGGCTCAAGAAAGTGAAACGGCCGATCAGGAAACCGGCCGGAATTCCGACCGCAGCGGCCAGGCCAAAGCCCACGGCCACGCGCTTGAGCGAGGACAGGATGTTCCAGCCTATGCCCTGGTCGTTGGGCCCCTTGCTGTAAAACGGATCGCTGAAGATCACCGCGGCTTGCGCCAGCGTGTCCTGGGGCGAGGGGATGCTGGCGCCCGTGCCCCGCGACACCAGCTCCCAGACCAGCGCCAGCAGGCCCATGCCCAGCAGCGGCGGCAAGATGCGCTGCCAGATGAAGGAGGCATCCCACGGCCGCCGCACGGCCGGGGTTGCGGTCTCATTTTTTAAGCTTTTAAGGCCTGTAGCCCCCGTATTTACTGGGGTGGCAGCTATCAAAGGCGTAGCATTTTCTTCCCGGCTCTTTTCGCCGCCGGGCGCTGGTGGCGCGGCGGCCTCGAGCGGACTGTGAAATACGGCACTGACCATGGCATCACCTCTTCAATTGGGTATTCAATGAATCTGCAATCACGCTCGAACGTCTGTTCAGACGCGAATCTTGAAGCTGTCGGCGTACTTTTTCGGGTCCTTGCCGTCCCAGACCGTGCCGTCAATCAGCTTGCTGGTGCGCATCGCGTCCTTCGGAACATTCACCTTGGCGGCGCTGGCGGCCTGTTTGTAGATGTCGATCTGGTTGATCTGTTTGGCGATGCCGAGGTAGTCGGGGTGGTCCTTGATCAGGCCCCAGCGCTTGTGCTGCGTCAAAAACCACATGCCGTCAGACAGGTAGGGGAAGTTGACGGCGCCGTCGTTGA